>NZ_JAIZQO010000005.1:0-507838 GCF_020419725.1 Burkholderia sp. AU38729
GATGAACGCGCTGGCGACGCTGTTCATCACGGCGGTGACGATCGGTGTGATCGTCGTGAACCGGATGATGATCGCGCGCGAGCGGCGCCGCATCGCCGACATGAAGGCGGCGTTCGCGGTGGCGTGAGGGCAGGCGTGGGGCACGGGCATGAACGCGGCCGGCCACGTGATGCGTCACGACGGGTGACGAAGGCGGCGGGTGAGCCGGCACGGCATGCCCGCCGCCGCGCTATAGTCGTACGATTCCCGCCCGGGATGTTGCATGCCCGGCGGACTCTCTCTTCGACCGAACCCGCCCCATGACAACGCAACCCGACGTTTCCATCCGGCTCACCGACACCGAACAGCCGGCCGCACACGACTTCATCAGCCGCAAGCTCGGCGAATTCAATCACGCGATGACGGGGCGCGCCGACGCGGCCACGCTCGACGTGTACGTCACCGATCCCGCGACCGGCGAGATCATCGGCGGCCTGACCGGGCGCACGTCGCTCGGCCTCTTCTTCATCGACCTGTTCTACCTGCCCGAATCGCTGCGCGGCGGCGGCTTCGGCGGCCGGCTGCTGCGCGAGGCCGAGGCGGAAGCGAAACGACGGGGATGCGCGCGTGCGGTGCTCTACACGATCTCGTTCCAGGCACCGGATTTCTACCGGAAGCAGGGCTACGAAGCGTTCGGCGAAGTGCCGTGCGAGCCGGAAGGCGCGTCGCGCGTGTTCATGGTGAAGGTGCTTTGAACCGGCTCGGCCGCCTCTCGTCGCGCGGTCGGATCTTCGTGGCGATCACCTTCGGCACGTAGCAGTGGTGAGCGACCGGATCGACGAACAGGCCTCTGAAGGACCCTTCGCCCTTCTCGTCGGATCTGAACGTCAGCATCCCTGCTCAGCAGGCGTTACCGATTGCCGGCCACGCGAGTCGGCGCCGCCCCGTGCAAACCGACACGGGGCGCATGCCACGCACTTCAGCAATGCTCCAGCGCGTACGACAGGTCGGCGATCAGGTCGTCCGGATGTTCGAGCCCGACCGACACGCGAATCAACCCTTCCGACACCCCCGCCGCCGCACGCGCGTCGGCCGGCACGCCCGAATGCGTGGTCGACGCCGGATGGCAGATCAGCGACTCCGTGCCGCCGAGACTGACCGCCGACTTGAAGAGCGTCAGGTGGTTGATGAACCGGAACGCCTGCTCGCGGCCGCCGTCGAGGATGAACGCGAACGTCGAGCCCGGCCCGCTGCACTGGCGTTGATAGACGGCCTGATAGGCCGGATCGTCGATGAGCTCGGGATGCAGCACGCGCACCGGCCGATGCGGATTGTCGGCGAGCCAGCGGGCGACGGCGCTGCCGCTGCGGGCCGCCTGCTGCATGCGCAGCACGAGCGTTTCCATCGAGCGCGTGATCATCCACGACGAATGCGGGTCGAGCTGCGAGCCGAGCGTGCTGCGGACCGAGCGGATCTTCGTGATCAGCGCGCGAGCGCCCGTGACGCCGCCGGCGACGAGGTCGCTATGCCCGCCGATGTATTTCGTCAGCGAGTACACGCTCAGGTCGATGCCCTGTCGCGACGGCTTCTGGTACAGCGGGCCGAGCAGCGTGTTGTCGCAGACCGACAGCGGGCGATAGCCGTGGCGTGCCTCGAACGCGTCGATCTCGCTGCGCAGCCCTTCGAGGTCGAACAGCGCGTTGGTCGGGTTCGCGGGCGTCTCGATGTAGCACATCCGCACGTGGCCCTTTTGCGCGGCCGCTTCGAGCGCGGCGCGAATCGCGTGGGTGGACAGCCCGTCGGCGATCACTTCGGAGCGGATGCCCCACTCGGGCAGGAACTTCGAGATCAGCGTTTCGGTGCCGCCGTACAGCGGCACGGACTGGACGACGCAGTCGCCCGGCCGCAGGAAGGTCAGCAGGATCGCGGCGATGGCCGACATGCCGCTCGACGTCACGACGGCGGCTTCGGAATCGTCGAGCAGGGCGAGGCGATCCTCGACGATCTCCAGGTTCGGGTGATTGAAACGGCTGTAGACGAGGCCCGCGCCTTCGCCTTCGGGTGAAGGCTTGCGCCCGGCCACGACGTCGAAGAATTCGGCGCCGTCCTCGGCCGTGCGGAACGCGAACGTGGACGTGAGGAACACGGGCGGCTTCACCGATCCTTCCGACAGGAACGGATCGTAGCCGTACGACATCATCTGGGTTTCGGGATGAAGTTCCCGGTCTGCAATCTTGCGCTTGTGATAATTGCGATAGGCCATGCAGTGCTCCTTGCAGGGGGGTGAGGAACGGCCGTTGCAGCGGTGGCATGACGCGCGCGGCGCCGGGTAGGCACCGGCCGTTGCGACCGCGTGTGGCGATACTACCCCGAAGGCGCTGCTTCGTGACGCACCCCTGACACAGTCGTCAGGGTGTCGCCTGTTCGACGATCATGTCGTACAGCGCACGGGCGGCCGGTGACAGTTGCGCGCGCTTGCGCGTGACGAGCACGAGCGTGCGCGACACCGCCGGCTCGACGAGCTCGATCGTGCGGATCATCGGATACGCGTTCTTCTGGATCGCGAGCTTCGGCACCACGGCCGCGCCGAGCCCTTCCGCGACGAGGCCGAGCGCCGTCGAGCTGCGCTGCACTTCGTAGAACGAATGCAGCGACACGCCGCTCGTCTTCAGCGCGCCGTCGAGCAGCCCGCGATTGCCGCTCACTTCACCGGCGAAGATCAGCGGATGCGGCTGCAATGCCGCCCAGCGAATGCGCCGCCGCTTCGCGAGCGGATGATCGTCGCGGCACACCAGCACATACGGATCGCTCGTCAGCGGCACGTTGACCAGTTCGGGATGCTGATCGCCCGCGATGCCGATGCCGAACTCGGCCTCGCGATGCAGCACGGCCTGCAGCACCGACGCCGACGCATGATCGAGGATCTTCACGCGATCGTGCGGCCGGTGCGCGGAGAACGCGCGCAGGATGCGTGGCAGGTATTGCACGCCGACCGTCGGCACGCACGCGATCGTGACGTCGCCGCGCTGGCTCAGGCCGGTTTCGCGAATTTCGGTGAGCGCATCGGACAGTTCGTTCAGCAGCCGGCGCGCTTGCGGCAGGAAGCGCCGGCCGATTTCGGTGAGCGTGGTGCGGCGCGTGGTGCGCTCGACGAGCGCGACGCCGAGGAATGTTTCGAGCTTGCGTAGCCGCTGCGTGATGGCCGTCTGCGTGACGTGCAGCGTATCGGCCGCCTGCCGGAAGCTGCCGCCGTCGGCGATGGCGACGAAGGCCTGGACACCGAGCGTATCGATTTTCATTAGAGATTTGAATCAATCACGATATTAAATTCATTTTACTGAACTCGGTGACGATCGCAGAATGCGGTGCATCGACGGCCACCGGCATCCCATCCGCATGGGAGGCAACGCCGTCCACGCCGACCAGGAGAAACGACATGACGACCCCACTCGATCGATACGCGGCCCAGTACGTGCAATTCGAGGACGAACGCACGCGGCCGATCCGCGACCTGCTGGCCGCCGTGCCGAACACGCCGATCCATACCGCGATCGACATCGGCTGCGGGCCCGGCAATTCGACCGAGGCGCTGATCGCCCGTGCGCCGGACGCAACGGTCCATGGGATCGATGCATCGGCGGACATGATCGACGCGGCGCGCACGCGCCTGCCGGGCCTGCGTTTCGATGTCGTGGATATCTCCACCTGGGACGATCCGGGCGGCTACGACCTGATTCTCGCGAATGCGGTGCTGCAATGGGTGCCCGCGCACGACACGCTGTTTCCGGCACTCGTCGGCCGGCTCGCATCGGGCGGCCATCTTGTGGTGCAGATGCCCGACAACCTCGACGAACCCGCGCACCGGCTGATGCGCGAGGTCGCCACGGCCGGGCCGTGGGCGGACAAGCTGAAGGGCGCGGCGCGCACCGAGCGGTTCGATGCGCGCCACTACCACGCGCTGCTGTCGCCGCTGTGCTCGCGGGTGGACGTGTGGCGCACGACTTACTGCCACCCGCTGCGCGGCGGTGCCGACGCGGTCGTGGAGTGGTTCAAGGGCAGCGCGCTGCGGCCGTTCCTCGCGGCGCTCGACGACGGCGAGCGCGCGGCGTTTCTCGCGCAGTATCGCGATGCGCTCGCCGGCCCGGGCGGCTATCCGGCGCTCGCCGACGGCACCGTGCTGCTGCCGTTCCCGCGCCTGTTCATCGTCGCGACGCGGAAGTAAGGCGGCAATGATTCGGCCATGACGCGCGGGCGGCCGTGCGTCAGCGCACCGGCCGCACCGATTCGGGGTCGACCGTGCGGATGCGTGCGGTCTGCCCGTCGCGCAGGTCCTTGTACCAGAACAGCGCCACTTCGCCGTCGTTCTCGTCGTCCGCGTACAGCAGACGATCGTGTCCGCCCAGCACGAAGCCTGAGCGAGCATACGTGCTGCACGCGGCGACGTTGTTCGACTGCGTTTCCAGCCGCATGAAGCCGAACCCGTGGCCGCGCGCCCACGACTCGGCGGTCGCCAGCAGCAACTGCCCGATGCCTTGCCGCCGGTACTGGCGGTCGACGGCCAGCTCCGCGATCTCCGCCATCCCGTTCCAGCTCTGGCCGATGGCCACGAACCCGGCGAGCCGGCCGCCGGCCGTCGCACGAAAGAGCGCCGTCTTGCCGGTCGCTTCGTCCGCCCAGCCGGCCGGATCGAACCCGTAGTTCTTGCGGCGTGCAGGCAGCGCGCGGAGATCGAGCAAATCCTGATACGGCGCGTTCAATTCCCAGGCGATGTCGAACGAGAAGTCGCATCGGTCCAGTTCGTCGGCGGGCAGCCCGGTCGTCTGTTCGATGCTGATGTGCTCGGCTCGGTCCATGTGTCGGTGTCCTGTCTTCTGCGGGATGCGTGGTGGTGTCCGTGATGCGATTGTCGGCGCCATGATATGCGCCGCATCGAGTGTGTTCCTGCTTCGATTTTTTGTGCCCGCACCATCTACCGCGCGTGAGACCGGCACAGACCGGCTGCGTCCGTGCCGGTGGAACGCGGTCAAGCGACGAACCGGACGGCCGCGCAAACGTGTGCGGGGTTCGCGCGCCGGCAGGGGCGCTCGTTCAATCGCCTGATTATGCTGGATTTCCGCGGTGGCCCCGTGCTCGCATCGGTGCGATGACGGCCGTCGCGTATCGGGTAATCGAACCGCGTGGCCGCCAGTCGCATCTGGATGAAAGACGACAGGACCCCAAACAATTGCTGAAGGCATTCTCGGCTATACGTTCTCGAAGCTCGACGGCCGCTTCGACGGTAGGTGGCACCAGGTCAATGCCGCGCTCGACTATGCGCTGTCGAAGCGCACGGACGTGTACATGAGCGCGGCCTACCAGAAGGCGTCGGGCAGCAACACGATCAATGGCCGCGTGGTGCCGGTGCAGGCCGAGATCGGCTCGTCGAGGTCGTTCATCGGCAACGCGGGCGCGAACACGCAGTTCGTCACGCGGATCGGCCTGCGTCACAAGTTTTGACATCCGACACGGCCGTTCGGCGCGTTCCACGAGGATCGGCTCGTCTAGCGCGTGCCGCGTGGCTGGAAAAGCATTCGGGCGCGACGGGGTACGTCGCGCCCGAATGCGTGTCGGTCCGACACCGGCTGGCCGTATCGTCAGATGTTGATCGTGATGGGGCCGGCGAGCGGCGTGTAGCCGTCGTCGAACAGGAACCACGCATCGTACTGCCCCGGCGCCAACGTGCTGTTCGCCGTGGACGAGAACAGCAGCGAGCCGCAGCTCTTCGGCAGGTACGCCCACGACTTGTAGCTGCCCTTGGTCGGCTGCGCGCCATGCGCGAAGATGCCCACCCAGTTCTTCGGGCTGTGGCTCCACGGCGGTGCAACGTAGTCGAACCGCAGCGTGCCGTACGTCGAGCCCTGTGACGCGAGCGCCGCGACGAACTTCTTGCTGGTATTGCCGATCGCCGAATCCGTGAGCAGCGTGCCGGATTGCGTCTGCACGCAGCCGGCCACCCGGCGCAGGAAGTTCGGATCGTTCGCGTCGCGGATGCTGGCGTCGTACCAGCCGCCGTCGCCGTACCACGTGACCACTTGCGTCGCGCCGGCGGCGACGGTGACCGACTGCCGCGTGTTCATCCCGTAGGCGTTGTCGGTGAGCTGGAACGTCGTCGCGCTGGAGCCTGCCGAATTGTCGAGCGTGATCTGCACGTTGCCGTTCGCCACGTCGTAGCACAGGCTGATTTCGGCAGTCGATCCTGTGTTGCCGGACGTACCGATGCTGCCGCGGAACGTCTGCAGGAAGCCGTTCGGGCCGTAGACCGAATAGTCGTAGCCGCCGCCGCTGTTCAGCGCGAGCGAATCCGACAGGTTCGTGCACTGGCTCGCGCCGGCCGCGATCGTGTAATGGCGGGGGATCGTGCTCGTGCCGTCGACCCACGCCTGCAGATGCACGCCCGCGGTGCCGGTGTTGGTCATCGTCAGCGCGAGCGCGCGGCCGGCGCGGTTGACCTTGCCTTGCACGAAGAACTCGTAGGGCAGGCGGCAGGCCGTGCTGCGACCGGCGGTCTGCGCCGGCACCGCGGTGGTGGTCGGGTACGGGATCGGAACGGCCGGGCCGTTCGGGTTCATGTTGCTCGCGGGCGGCTGGATCGCGGGCACCGCCTGGTCGGCGTTCGAGAAATAGAAGGCCGACGTCAGGTCGCCGCACACCGTGCGTCGCCACGGCGTGATGTTGGTTTCCTGCAGCCCGAAGCGCGCTTCCAGAAAGCGGATCACCGAGGTGTGATCGAACACCTGCGAGTTGACCTTGCCGCCCTTCGACCACGGCGAGATCACGAACATCGGCACGCGCGGGCCGAGCCCGATCGGCACGTCGCCGCTGGCCGAGCCGTCCGATGCGGCGCCGCTGCTCGCGACGAATTCGGCGGCCGTCGAGACCGTCGACTGCCCGGTGCCGGCAGCGGCGCTGGCCGGGACGGCCGGCGGCATGTGATCGAACAGGCCGTCGTTCTCGTCATACATGACGAGCAGCACCGTGCTGGCCCACACCGCCGGATTCGACGTCAGCGCATTGAGGACGTTGCTCACGTACCATTCGCCGCCGCTCGCGGCCCACGACGGATGTTCGCAGTACGCGTAGGGGGCGGCGATCCACGACACCTGCGGCAGCGTGCCGTTGGCGACGTCGGCCCGCAGCTGGCTGAAGAGGTTCGTGTCGTATTCCTTGCCGCCGCCTGACGGGTCGATCTGCGTGCCGTTGAGCGCCGGCGCGAGCGGATCGCTGGCGCCGAGGTTCTGGTACTGCTTGAAGTTCAGGATGACGTTGTCGCCGTAATTGCCGTTCCACCAGAGATCGCTTTTCGAGCCGTTGTATTCGCCGTAGCCATGGCCGGCATCCAGGCCGTTGCCCTTGTCCTGGTAGAACTTCCACGTCACGCCCGCCGTGTTCAGGCGCTCCGGCATCGTGGTCCAGCCGGTGCCCGTCATCGTGTTGGTCGTGTACGGCGAATAGCCGGGGACGTTGCCGCAGCACCCGGTCCACAGATACAGGCGGTTCGGGTCCGTCGGGCCGAGCATCGAGCAGTGGTACGCGTCGCACACCGTGAACGCGCTCGCCAGCGCGTAGTAGAACGGAATGTCGTTCTGCGTGAAGTAGTACATCGTGCCGCTGGTCTTCGCGGCGGTCCAGTTGTCGTAGCGGCCGTTGTTCCAGGCGCTGTGCGTGGTGCCCCAGTCGTGAGGGAGGTCGCCGTAATAGGTGTCGCCGTTCGCCGTGCCGGAGGGCGAGGACGGGTTGAACGGGAACACGTAGGACAGCATCCAGGGCTGCCGCCACACCGGATATCCGCTCGAAATCACGACCGGCCGCGGATCGCCGAAGCCTCGCGCACCGCCCAGCGTGCCGAGGTAATGGTCGAACGAGCGGTTTTCCTGCATCAGGATCACGACGTGCTTCACGTCCTGGATCGTGCCGGTCACGGTGGCAGCCGGAATGGCCTGCGCGCGGGCGATGCTTTCGGGCAGCATGCCCGTGATCGCGGTGGCGCCGGCGAGCTTCAGCGCATCGGCAATGAATTGACGTCGGGTTGTGGGTTTGTTTTGCATGATCGCTCTCTGTCTTGGATGACGGGCTTTGCGGCCGGCGTCGGTCAGTGGCACGCGCTCGCGCAGTGCAGGACGGGCGTGGACGCCGAGCCCGGTGCGGCCGCGCGCGCGGCCGCCATGCTGGCTGACGTACCCGAATCGCCGTCGCCGCAAGCGGCCAGCGTGCACAGGAGTGCGATCATGAAAACGCCGCGCCAGTGCGGAAAGCGGCTTTCCGGCTGGCGCGAATTGACGACAGGCTTTCGATCCGATTCGAGTCGGATTCCTGAATGATCGAGACTATTGCTGCGTGCTCCGTATTTCATTACCCCTCCAGACATGAAAAATGGACAGCAGAGGATATCGCCCGAATCAGAACAACTTCATGACAGGCCACCCGCGCGTGCCTGCCACTTGCAACAGTTTCGAGTCGGGATTGGTGGCGACCGGATGCGTGACGTAGTCCAGCAGCGGCACGTCGTTGATCGAATCGCTGTAGAAGTAGGTGCGTTCGAAATCGGATGGCGCGTAGCCAAGTGATGACAGCCACGCGGTGGTGCGCACGATCTTGCCTTCGCGGAAGCTCGGCACGCCCGTGCTGCGTCCGGTGAACGCGCCGTCCGGCGTGCCGTCGTCGGTATCGAGCTCGATGCCGAGCAGGTGCGCTATGCCGAATTCCGCCGCGATCGGCCGCGTGACGAACACGTTGGTCGCCGTCACGATGCAGCAGAGATCGCCGTTCTCGCGATGCCGGTCGACCAGCTCGCGCGCCTGCGGCGTGATCGCCGGACGGATCACTTCGTCCATGAACCGCGCATGCCAGCGCTCGAGCACCTTGCGCGGATAGCGGGTGAGCGGCGCGAGCGTCACGGCGAGATACGCGTCCATGTCGAGCGTGCCCGCCGCATAGTGACCGTAATGCTCGTCGATCAACGCCATGTGCGCGTCGTCTTCCCGCCAGCCGACCCGCGTGATGAAGCGGCTCCAGGCCTGATCGCTGTCGAGCGGCAGCAGCGTGTGGTCGAGGTCGAACAGCGCGAGATTTTTGTACATGGGTGATTCCTTGTGTGGCGTGGTCATGTGCCGATGCGCTTCTCGATCGCGTCTTTCGCGTTCCTGCCGTCGATGGTGGTGACGCCGTCGAGCCACTTCGACAGCACGCCGGGGTTCTTCTTCACCCATTCCTTCGCCACGGCGACCGGATCGGCGTGATTCATGATCGGCACCATCAGCTGGTTCTCTTCGTCGGTCGTGAACTTCAGGTTGGTCAGCAGCCGGCCGACGTTCGGGCAGCGTTCGAGATAGCCGGGCGTGACGAGCGTATAGACCTTCGCCGAGCCGTAGTTCGGGCCGAATACGCTGTCGCCGCCGTCGAGATAGGCGATCTTGAAGTTGATGTTCATCGGATGCGGCTCCCATGCGAGGAACACGATCATCCGGTGCTCCTGCACCGCGCGCGTGACCTGCACGAGCATCCCGGCCTCGCTCGATTCGATCAGCTTGAAGCCGCCGAGCCCGAACTCGTTCCTGTCGATCATCCGCTGCACCAGCGCGTTGCCATTGTTGCCGGCGCCGATCCCGTAGATCTTGCCGTCGAGCTGATCGCGGAATTTAGCAATGTCGGCAAAGCTCTTGAGGCCCTTGTCCGATGCGTATTGCGGCACCGCCAGCGTGTAGCGCGCGCCGATCAAGTTCGGCTGCGGCAACTGGTGGACGGCGCCGGCATCGACGAACGGCTTCACCGTCGGCGTCATGCTCGGATCCCAGTAGCCGAGGAACGCGTCGATCTGTGCCTTCTTCACGCCGGCCAGCACGATCGGCGGCGACGCGATCGTTTTAGTCGCCTCATAGCCGAGCCCGTCGAGCAGCATCATCGCGACTCCGGTGGTGGCCGCGATGTCGCTCCAGCCGACATCGCCGAGCGTCACCTTTTTGCAGACGTCGCCTTCCAACGCGTGAGCGGGGGCCGTCGCCAGCGCCGTCAGCAGTGTGGCGGCCAGCATCCATGCCTTCTTCATCATGTGGGTCTCCTAAGCAAGTGTTCCGGATCGTGTTGCCTGAATGGTCTGACGATTGATCGTGCTGATCGGATGAAACAAACGAACTTGGGTCTGGCTTTGTAGTTTTGCGTACCGTATATTAGAACGCACAAAATCGCAAGATCGCACAAAAATACAACTTGCCGGTTGCCGAGATGGGCCACGGGCGGGCGAGGGCAGGAAGCATCGGGCGGCGGCCCAGGCGGGCCGTGCTTCATCAGGTAGACCAGGCAAAGCAAGGAGACCTCGCATGATCAGTCAACTGGAAATCGTGTCCCGCCTGTTGCTGGCGGCATTGCTCGGCAGCATCGTCGGCATCGAGCGCGAGCGCCTGTCGTGGGCGGCCGGATTGCGCACGCACATGCTGGTCGCGGTGGGCGCCGCGCTCGTGATGGTCGTGTCGGCGTTCGGTTTCGCGGATATCCAGAACGCGAAGAACGTGTCGCTGGACCCGTCGCGCGTCGCCGCGCAGGTGGTGTCGGGCATCGGCTTCCTCGGCGCCGGGTCGATCATGCTGCGCGGCGAGATCATCCGCGGCCTGACGACCGCGGCGAGCCTGTGGGTCGTGGCGGCGGTCGGGCTCGCCGTGGGCGGCGGCATGTATGTCGCCGCGATCGCCGCGACGGCGATCGTGCTCGCGATCCTGGCCGGCCTGAAGCCGATCGAGAAGCGCTTCTTCGCCGCGCGGCAGCGCTGGGGCGTGCGCATCCTCGCGCGCCGCGGCACCGTGAAGCTGACATCGCTGCAGGCGATGCCGGGCATCGATCAGGCGCGCATCGTGCAGTTCATCATCGAGCAGGACGACGCCGCGCCGGACGACGACCGCATCCACGTGGTGTTTTCGAAGATGACGAGCCGCGAGTTCCAGGCGGTCCGTCAATCCCTGCAGACCCTCGTCGGCATCAAAAAGATGGAGGAGAGCGCAGCGTAGTCCGCCGTTCGAATAACATTGGCGTTCATTCCGAGGACATTCCATGTGGCAAGAAGAGCGATACCAGAGGATCCGGCTTCTGTTATCGAAGATGCAGCGCGTGTCGACCGACCGGATCATGGCCGACCTGAACGTGTCGCGGGAAACCGTGCGGCGCGATCTCGTCGATCTCGAGGCGCTCGGTGAACTGAAGCGCGTACACGGCGGCGCGGTGCAGGTGGGCGACGAAGCGCCGATCGCCGAGCGCGCGCAGACGCACGTGAAGGCGAAGCTGGCGATTGCCCGCGCGGCGGCCAGGCTGGTCGCGGGCTCGCAGACGCTGTTCATCGATGCGGGCACGACCACGACGCTGCTGGCCGAGGAACTGGCGAAGCTGTCGGGCCTCACGATCGTCACGAACTCGATCGACGTCGCGCTGAAGATGCGGTCGAGCGACCCGGGGCAGGCGAGGAACGAAACGATCCTGCTCGGCGGGATGATCGGCAGCCGCGCGGCCGCGACCGTCGGCGACGGCACGGTCGCCGAGATCTTCCGCTACCGCGCCGATCTCGCGCTGCTGTCGCCGGTGGGCGTCGATGCCGTGCGCGGTGCGACCAACTACGACCGGATGGAAACCGAAGTGGCGCGCGCGATGGTCAGCAACGCGGCGGACGTCGCGATCCTGGCCGATTTCAGCAAGCTCGGCACGAACAGCCGGATCAGCTTCTGCGAGCCGGCGCGGATCGGCACACTGGTGACGGATGCGAAGGCGGAATCGGTCGACAGCTACAAGGGCCTCAAGAAAGTCATCAAGCACGTCGTGCTGGCGTAGCGCCGGGCGACAGGGGGCGCGATTCCCCGCCGTTATGCCGCCCATGCGGCGCACCTTCTGTCGGCTGGCTTTTTTGGCGGCGTAATGTATCCGCCAATACAACGCAGGCCCGCCCAGCGGCGCACCGCTGCTGTACTCGGGCGCCGACCTCCTGCCCGCGCCGCGCCACGTGAAGTGGCTGGCCGACGCCGGCGCATGCCGCACCAGCCATCGTGTATGCTTGCCCGCATCGTTCAAAGGGCGGGACAACATGAAGACACCGGCACACCCCAAGCCTGAGGTGCGGTTCAGGATGCGTATCCAGCAAGCCGACACGATCGCGCTCGGGCCGGGCAAGGTCGCGCTGCTCGAAGCCGTGCGCGAGCATGGTTCGATTTCGGCGGCGGCGCGCAGCCTGAAGATGTCGTACCGGCGTGCGTGGTTGCTGATGGACGAGCTGAACCGCTCGCTGAAATCGCCGGCGACGGTGTCCGAACATGGCGGGCAGAGCGGCGGCGGCAGCGTGCTTACGCCGGTCGGCGAGGAGATCATCCGGCTCTATCGCGGGATCGAGGCGTGCGCTTACGCGGCCTGCGCCGACGACATCGCCGCGCTCACGAAAATGGTCCGGCGCTGAAGGGCGTGCTGAACGTGTGTGTTCCCGCAGAGCCTCTTCAGGCTGACGACGAGCTTTCACTGACGCCCTGAGGGGCAGCGCGCAACGCCTGCCGCGAAACGAACCTGACCTTAGCCGTGCCGCAGGCAAAAGCGCGACGCGTCGCCCGTGGCGGCATCCGGTGCCATCCCGTCGCGCGACTGCGCATCGAGCCGCCCGATCAGCTCGACGAAACTGGCGACGCTCGCCGTGCGCAGCGGGTAGTACGCGATGTGGTGGCGTTCGCAGATGCGCTTGAGCAGGTTCGTCGAATCGTGGTCGATACAGTCGACCGGGAACACCACCATCCGCGCGCCCGGGAGCGCCGCCGCCAGCAGGCCCTTGCGATCCTCGATGCCGCCGTCGTGCAGCGTCACTTCGCCGCCCGCCGTTTCGACGATCCGCTTGATCGCGCGATTCGAGCCGGGACGCCCGCCGACGTACACGAGACGCGTACCCTGAAGGATCGACAGCGGATCGGCCACGCGTTCGGCCGGATCGCCTGCTGACGCCTGCACCGCCTGTTCGATCGCGCTCGCTTCGGCGCGCAGCGTCTTCACCATCGCCATCAGCTCGTCGAGCCGCGCGCGCATCGCGCGGGCGCTCGCCTGTTCCGCGGCGATCCGCTGCTCGGCGGCCTCGCGGCGGCTCGTGTGCAGTGCGAGCCGTTCGTCGCGCGCGGCCAGCGCTTCGCGCAGTTCGTGCACTTCGTCGCGCAGGACGCTTTCCGCCGCCAGCGGCTGCGCGTTCTGGCGCGCGGCGAGGGCATCGCGTTCCTGCAGCGCCCCGTCGCGCTGCGCGCTCATTTCGTGCAGGCGCACCTGCTGCCGATCGATTTTCGCGTGCAGCGCCGCATTCTCTTCCTCCAGCGCGACCAGCCGCCGGATATCGGCGCGATTGGCCGCGCCGACCAGGTGCGACAGCATGTGCAGGTCGCCGAACGCGGCCTGGCGCACGCCCATCGTCGTGCGCGGATGCGTCATCAGCGCCCAGTACGCGGGCGGAATGTCGCCGCTCTTCAGCGCTTCCTTCCAGCGTGCGAGGAGTTCGTCCGCATCCTTCGCGCTGTCGAACGCGCGGATCGCGCCGGCGTAGCGCTCGTCGAGCGCCTTGTGCAACGCCTTCGCGCCGGCCGTGCCGTCGATGGCGAGTTCGACGGCCGCGTGATGGATTTCGAGGTCGGTCGCGCGCTGGCGATCGAGGTCGGTGAACTTCGGCACGAGCTTGCGCAGTTCGTGCGTGGTCAGGCAGGTGCCGATGATCGAGCAGTGCAGGTTCGCATCGAGCTCGGACAGGCGCGTGCGGCGCTTCAGCTCGGCCCGTTGCGCGCGCGACGGCGCGCAGCATGCGTCGATCCGCGTGCCGGGTGCCGCGGGCAGGGTACCGCCGGGCGTCGAAAGATCCGCCGTGCGGGCAAGGCGAAAAGGCGGAGCGTGCATGTTGACCTCTGTCCGGCCTGGTCGGGCCGGAGACGGATGCGCGAAAGATTCGCGAAATATACCACGGAATATAACGCTGGAAATTCCGGGGAAATCACGGAGCGAAGGCCGCGCGCCGCGGTCAGCAGAGCGCGGTTGAATGGTCGGTGAGTGGCAGTGCGGCGGGGGCCGGGGCCGGTGCCGGTGCCCGTGCCGGTGCTTCGGGCGAAACGGGGAGCGATGGCGGCGCGTGACGTGCCATCACGTCCTCGACGCACAGCCCGACGAACAGCACGTCGACACGCTCCAGCGCGGCGACCGCGTCGCGCAGCGCGGCCGGGGCGTTGCTGAGCGCGTCGGAAAACACGTCGTCGCGCGTGCGCCCGATGCCGCCGCGTGACCGCCGCCGGCAGCACGGTGGTCCGGGCGCCGGTCGTTTCGTCCATCGTCGGCCGACCGGTTGGATCCAAGTGCCGGCAGGGTTTTCATCAGGACATCCGGAGCGCCGCACGATCCATCATGGCGATAGCGCTATCGCAGCCAACCGCAGGAGGGCGCACCGTGACGTCCGCTTCCATTCCCACGACTGCCTTCGTGTTCGCCGGCGGCGGCAGCCTGGGTGCGATCGAGGTCGGCATGCTCCGCGAACTGGTCGCGAGCGGCGAACGGCCCGATTGCGTGATCGGCGCGTCGGCGGGCGCGATCAACGCCGCCTATTTCGCCGGCCGGCCGGATGCGGACGGCGTCGCGATGCTTGAAGCGCTGTGGTGCAGGATCCGCCGCCAGGATGTGATGCCGTTCTCGATGCGCAGCCTCATCGCGATGCTGCTGCGCAACCGGCCGCATCTGGTCGAGGCCGATGCGCTGCGCCTGCTGCTGGAAAGGAACCTGCCGTATCGCCGGATCGAGCAGGCCGCGTTGCCGCTCCATATCGTCGCGACCGACGTGCTGAGCGGCCGCGAAGTCGTGCTGTCGGCCGGCCCGGTCGTGGATGCGGTGCTGGCCAGCGCGGCGATTCCCGGCGTGTTTCCGTCGGTCAGCATCGACGGCATGGAACTCGTCGACGGCGGCGTCGCGAACAATACGCCGATCTCGGTCGCGATCGCGCTCGGCGCCAGGCGGATCGTCGTGCTGCCGGCCGGCTTCGCCTGCGCGTTGCGCGTCCCGCCGCGCAGCCCGATCGCGCATGCGACGCACGCGCTGACGCTCGTGATCGCGCGGCAGCTGGTGCGCGATCTGGAGCTATACGGGGCGCGCGCGCACATTCATGTCGTGCCGCCGCTCTGTCCGCTCGAGGTGTCGTCCTATGACTACTCGCAGTGCGCGCAACTGATCGACAAGGCCGCGGAACGCACACGCGCGTGGATCGAGGAGGGCGGGCTCGCGGTGTGTGCGATTCCGGGCCAGCTGCGCGAGCACGATCATGCTGCGGTGCATTCCCATTGATCGTTGCTCACGCACCGTCCAACCGCATGACCGACGAACGCCGGTTATCGTGCCGCCAGGGCCTCTTGTCGGAAATCGGTAAAAAAACGGCACCGTGCCGCGAGACACGGTGCCGCCAACGGCCTCGAAGGCCCCACTGGTCAGTCGATCGCGCGCATCGCGTGGCGCAGTTCCTGATAGCTGCGCAGCCCCGCCACGCCGAGTTCGCGCCCGATTCCGCTGAGGCCGAATCCGCCCCAGCACACGTGCGGGTAGATGAGCTGCGGCGCGTTGATCCACACGAGCCCCGCGCGCACGCGCTGCTGGAATTGCTTCGCGATAGCCGCATCGCGTGTCACGACGGTCGCGACGAGCCCGTAGCGCGTGTCGTTCGCGAGCGCGATCGCTTCGTCGTCGGTGCGGAACGATTTCACGCACGCGACGGGGCCGAACACTTCGTCGGTCCACAGCGGGTTGTCGGCGGCCGGCTCGGCGATCACGACGGGCGCCATGAAAAAGCCGTCGCCGCCGGCATCCGCCACGCGGCCGCTGAAGGCGACGCGTGCGCCCGCATCGATGCCTTGCTGGAGCATCGCTTCGACGCGCGTACGCTGCGCGGCCGAGATCAGCGGCCCCATCGCGACTTGCTCCGCGGCCGGCGGCGCGACGACGAGCGCGCGCACGGCCGTCTCGAACGCGGCCATGAAGCTGCGGTACACGCTGTCGTGCACGAGGATGCGTGCGGTGGCCGAGCACATCTGGCCCGCGTTCGTGAACGCGCCCGCGACCGCGAGCGACACGGCAACGTCGAGGTCGGCGTCGTCGCGCACGATCAGCGACGACTTGCCGCCGAGTTCGAGCGTCACGCGCTTCATGTCGACGGCGGCGGCCTGCATGACCTTGCGGCCGGCCGCGGTGCTGCCGGTAAACGAGATCTTGTCGATCAGCGGATGCGCGGTCAGCGCCGCGCCGACGTCGGCGCCGCCGTTCACGACGTTGACGACGCCGGCCGGCACGCCGGCTTCGGCGACGAGGTCGAGCAGCGCGTGCTCGGTGGGCGACGTGAGTTCGGACGGCTTCAGCACGACCGCGCAACCGGCCGCGAGCGCGGGCGCGAGCTTCCACGCGGTCGTGACCATCGGGAAGTTCCACGGCATGACGAGCGCCGCGACGCCGACGGAATCGTAAAAGCGCTCGGCCGTGACGGCATCGCTCGGCAGCGCGACCGGTTCGGCCGCGAACAGCGCCGGGTCCTCGCACAGCGTCGCGTAGTACGCGAACGTCGCGGCGACGTCGCCGACATCGGCCTCGGCCTCGAACGGTGGCTTGCCGCTCACCTGCATCTGCAGCGCCGCAAGACGATCGCGCGATGCTTCGACGCGCTCGGCGATCTTCGCGAGAATCTGGCCGCGCTCGGTGGGCGGCGTGTCCCGCCAGCCGGCGAACGCGTCGCGCGCGGCACGCACCGCGGCGTCGACGTGCGCGGCCGTCGCGAACTCCTGCCAGCCGATCGCGGCACCCGTCGATGCGTCGAAGATCGGCGCGCCGGGCGCGTCGGCAGGCGTGCGCACGGGCTGGCCGGCGATGTGCGCGGCGGGCAGCACGAACGTGGCGGGGGAACGGGAAAGCTCGGCGGTGGACATGAAGGTCATCCTGTCGGTCGGGTTAGCGGTAGGCGACGCCCGGCATCACGCAGAGCATCTCGAACGCGAGGTTCGCGCCGGTGAGCGCGGTGGTGCCGGTCGGATCGTACGGCGGCGCGACTTCGACGAGGTCCGCGCCGACGATGTTCAGGCCCTTCATCCCGCGCACGATCTCGAGACCCTGCTGCACGGTGAGGCCGCCGATTTCCGGCGTGCCGGTGCCGGGCGCGAACGACGGATCGAGGCCGTCGATGTCGAAGCTCAGGTAGACCGGCGTGTCGCCGACGCGTTCGCGCACCTGCGCCATCAGCGGCGCGAGCGACTGGTTCCAGCACGCTTCCGCCTGCACGACGGTGAAGCCCTGCTGGCGGCACCAGTCGAAATCGTCCGCGTGGTAGCCGGTGCCGCGCAGGCCGATCTGCGTGACCTTGTCGCATTGCAGCAGCCCGTCTTCCACCGCGCGGCGGAACGGCGTGCCGTGCGCGATCTTCTCGCCGAACATCGTGTCGTTCACGTCCGCGTGCGCGTCGACGTGCACGACGGCGACCTTGCCGTACTTTTTATGCAGCGCGCGCAGGATCGGCCACGCGATCGTGTGGTCGCCGCCGAGCGTGATCGGCCGGCAGCCGTTCGCGACGATCTCGTCGTACGCCTCCTCGATGCGGCGCACCGAGTCCTTCAGGTCGTACGGGTTGGTCGCGACGTCGCCGATGTCGGCCACCTGCAGCGAATCGAACGGCGCCGCGCGCGTGGCCATGTTGTACGGGCGCAGCAGCACGGATTCGGTGCGGATCTGGCGCGGGCCGAAGCGCGAGCCCGAGCGGTTCGACGTGCCGAGATCGAGCGGCACGCCGACGAAGCACACGTCGAGGCCGTCGGTCGTCGCGGCCTGCGGCAGCCGCATCATCGTGGCGATGCCGCCAAAGCGCGGCATCTCGTTGCCGCCCATCGGTTGATTCAGTTCGCGGGGCATGGGCCGTCTCCTTTATTTGAGGTCAAGCGATCGGCCGATGGTAGAGGAGAACACGCGCGCGAAGATTTTGAAGTCGCAACGTTTACATCGACGGGCTTCGATGCAAGTGGCGCCACCGTATCGACGCGGCGCAACCGAAAGCAGCCGCGCGGCGCGGCCGGGTGGGTCAGCGCGAGATGCCGGGCGACGCGGTGCCGTCGTGCGCGCCGGCGGAAGGGAACGCCGTGGAGGCCGAACCCCACGCGGCGAGTTCGCGCTTCGTGCGCACGCCCAGCTTCGCGAATGCGCGCTTCACGTACGACTCGGCCGACGCGACCCGCACGCCGAGGATCTCGGCCGTCTCCGGCACGGTCTTGCCGGAGAGCAGGTGCTTGCAGGTTTCGTATTCGCGCTTCGACAGCTTCACGCCGTCGGCCGCGATCCGCGCATCGAACTGCGCGAGCGGATGGACGTCGGGCGTCGGGTGCGCGACGCGCCGCACGGCCGTGGTCGACGCATGCAGTTCGAGCAGCGGGAACAGCACGTCGCTGATGCTGCGAAAGCGGTTCATCTCGGCGAGCGTGAACGGCGGGCGGTCGCGGCCGCGCTCCAGCGCGATCGAATGCTGCGAATAGCGCGTGCCGCGCGCGAGCACGCATTCGTGCCCGATACGCACGTCGTCGAACAGTCGCTGGCGGAACTCGCCGGGCGGGATCGCCGCGATGTCGCGCACCACCAGCATCGTGCCCGTCTTGCCGCGCAGCCCCGCGAACAGCGGGTCGCTGTCGAGAAAGCGCTCGTAGTAGAGCGTCATCACGTCGGAGATTTCAGTGGATTCGGTATCGATGCCGCTGCTGCCGATCCATTCGCATCGATAGCCGGTGGGCATCGAGCCGTCGACGCGAGAGCGCTCGACGTGCGCGACGTCGAGCGGCACGACTTCATTGAGCAGTTGCGTGAGGCGCGGCACGAAGTGCGGCGTGCCGACCGTCTCGATCAGTTCGCCCAGCGCCTTGAACGACACGTTGAAACGGTCGTTGTCGCGGTGGAAGGGGTTCACGTTGAGCAGCATGCGGTTCCCCGGGTGAAAAGCGGCGCGATTGTAGCGGTCACAACGAAAAACGTCAGTAAGGGGAAACACCGTCGGTTGTCCTGCCGACCCGTTTGCCCCGGAAAACACCGCTTGTCCCCCCCGGAGGGGGGCATACCGGGGCAGTGTAAATGAGTAACTTTGTCTCTGCTTTTTTCAATCAAGAGACGAAAGATTCACATGACCAAACTGATCAAGGACATCCTGCCGCTCGGCGCAGGCATCGGCGAATTCACGAAGCTCGACTTCGGGATGGATGAAAGCGACTGGCGCGCGGCGGAAGGCAAGAGCGGCAACTACATCATCGGCTGGTGGGAAGGCAAAGCCGGCTCGGTGGAGTTTCCGGAAACCGCGGCCGACGAAGCCGTGTGGCTCGTCGAGGGCCGGATCGCACTGACCGACGTCGAAGGCAACCGCAAGGAATTCGCGCCGGGCCAGGGCTACCTGCTGCCGGCCGGCTTCGCGGGCCGCTGGGAGACGATCGAGGACGCGAAGAAGTTCTACGTGCTGCTCGAGCAGTCGTGATGTCCGAAACCGCCGCCGCGGTGTCGTCGTCCGTGTGACGCGCGCCCGGCGGCGGTTTCGCTGTTCGCGTGTGATGGCTGGGATCATGGAAATGGAAGTCAAGACAAGAGAGACTGCACCGGAGCAGGCGTACGCAATGCGTGGCGCGCCGGTCGCACTGGGCGTCGAGGCGGCGCTCGCGAATACGAAGCTGTTCCCGTACTGGCTCGACAACCCGGCCGCGCCGGCCACCGAGCCGGAACTCGTCGGCGACGCGACGGCCGACCTGCTGATCGTCGGCGGCGGCTTCACGGGGCTGTGGGCGGCCGTGCAGGCGAAGGAACAGATGCCGCACCTGAACGTGGTGCTGATCGAGGCCGGCAAGGTCGCGCACGGCGCATCGGGCCGCGCGGGCGGGATTATTTCGACGTCGGTGATGCACGGGCTGCCGAATGCGGTGCGCGTGTTCCCGAACGACATCGCGCAGCTCGAGGCATTCGGCCATCACAACCTCGACGGTTTCGAGGACACGTTGAAGCGCTACGACATCGACGCCGATATCGAGTGGAACGGCGAGATGACGGTGGCGGTCGATCCCGAGCACCTCGCGCACCTGAAGGGCGACTACGACCTGCATCGCGAGTACGGCCACAACGTCGTGCTGCTGAACCGCGAGGAAACGCTCGAACAACTGAATTCGCCGCTGTTCGCGGGTGCGTTGTGGTCGCGCAATCGCAGCGGCATCGTGCACCCGGCGAAGCTCGCGTGGGGGCTGAAGCGCGCGGCGCTGACGCTCGGCGTGAAGCTCTACGAGCACACGCCGCTCGTGACCGTGAGCGACGAAGGCAGCACGGTGTTCGTGACGACGCCGAAGGGCAGCGTACGCGCACCGCGCGTGGTGTTCGGCAGCGGCACCGCGAAGGTCGGGATTCCCGACATCAACCGCCGCGTGATGCAGGTGCGCGACCATGTGCTCGCGACCGAACCGCTCACCGACGAGCAGCTCGCGCGAATCGGCTGGAAGAATCGCCAGGGCGTGTACGACACGCGCACGCAGCTCAACTATTTCCGGCTGACGAAGGACAACAACATCATCTTCGGCGGGCTGGTGAGCTATCACTTCGACGGCGACCCGGAACCGCATCAGGACGGCCAGCGCGAAACGTATTACCGGCTCGCGGAAGCGTTCTATCGCACGTTCCCGCAACTGTGCGACGTGCGTTTCTCGCACGCGTGGGGTGGCCCGATCGACTACTGCTCGCGCGGCTCGGTATTCGCGAAGCGCTACCTCGGCGACAAGGCCGTGTTCGTCGCCGGCTATACGGGCTTCGGCGTCGCGGCGAGCCGGTTCGGCGCGTTCATGGGGCTGAACATCCTGTTCGATCGCGACAGCCCCGAGCGCAAGCTCGACATCGCGAACCAGAGCCCGAGCTATATCCCGCCCGAGCCGGTGCGCTGGGTCGCCGCGAAGATCACGTTCCATGCGTTCGACGGCGCGGATGCGGAAGGCGGCTGGAAGCGCGCGTGGATCAGCGGCATCAAGGCGATGGGCTTCCCGATGTAAGCGACGACGGGGCGGCCCTACGGGGCGCCCCGTCATGGCGGCACAACAAAAACGATCCCCAGAGGACACGGTCCGCGCCGCGGACACGGAGAGAGACACCAGATGAATGTAGTCAACCTGCAGGATGAAGCGCGACAGGAAAGCGCGTTGTTCGTCGTCGTGATGCTGCTGCTCGGCATGCTCGGGCCGACGGTCTTCCTCGGCCTGCCCGCGATCGTCGGGCAGGTCGAGCGTCATTGGGGCTTCGGCGAAGCGGCGCTCGGGCTGTCGAGCTTCATCGAGGTGCTCGGCGAATCGACGGGCACGCTGCTCGTCGCATTCGTGCTCGGCCGCCAGCCGGTGCGGTGGGTGCTCGCGGGCGCGGTGACGCTCGCGGCCGGCGCGAACCTCGGCACGCTCGCGACGCACGGGCTGGTGGCGTATTCGGCGTTGCAGTTCATCGCGGGCGTCGGCTCGGGCGGGCTGAACGGCATCGCGCTGCGCTACCTGTCGTATTCGCGCGCGCCGGAACGCAATCTCGGGATCATGCTGATGGGGCAGGTGACGTGGAGCATGGTGCTGCTCGCGACCATCTTCCCGATGCTGAGCGACACCTGGGGCGCGCACGGCGTGTTCGGTTTCGTCGCGTGCGTGCTCGGCATGTTCGTGCTCGCGACGCCGCTGTTTCGCCGCGGCGAGACGCTGGCCGCACCGGCGCCGGAAGGCGTGGCCGGCCGCATCGACCGCAAGGGCGCGATGCTCGTGCTGTGCGCGCAGCTCGCGCTGTACGGCGGCGTCGGCGTCGTGTGGACCTTCCTCGAGAAGATCGGCACCGCGGCCGGCCTGAGCGGCCAGTCGGTGTCGCTCGTGCTCGGCGCCGCGAACGTCGCGAGCCTGGTGATCTGTGCGGCGATGCCGAAGCTCGGCGCGGGCGCGGGCCTGCGCCGCTGGGCGCTCGTGAACCTCGGCGGCTGCGCGGTCGCGGCCGTGCTGCTCGCGCTGCCGGCCTCGGCCGTGACGTTCACGCTCGGCGCGATCGTCTTCATCGGCTGCTGGACCGGCGGCGCGCTGCTGATCTACGCGACGATTCCGCAGTACGACCTGGTCGGCAAGTCGGCCGCGTTGTCGCCGGGTTGCGTCGCGCTCGGCTATGGCGTCGGCTCGGTCGCGGGCGGCTCGCTGATCGAGCGCGCGGGCACGCAGTCGGCGCTGATCGCGGCGATCGTGCTGTGCGCGGTGGCGTTCCTCTGCTACCGGCGGCTGCGGCCGGCCGTGTTCGGCATGGAACGCGCGCTCGCGGTGGCATCTGAATGACGGTGGCGACGCGCGCCGCTGCCGATGGCGGCGCGCGTCCGGTTCGGTTCATCGGCGCAGGCGGCGAGCGTGACGTGCGAGGCGCGTCGAGCCAGCCGGCCGGGTAACGCGCACACGCGCAGCGGCTTGAAGCATGTTCTCGAATACTTCCGATCTCGATCTCCGGCTCATCCGGGTCTTTCTGGCCGTCGTCGACGCACGCGGCATCACGGCCGCCGAGGCGTCGCTCGGCGTGCGGCAGTCGACCATCAGCACGCAGCTGTCGGCGCTCGAAGCGCGCGTCGGCTTCAAGCTGTGCGATCGCGGGCGCGGCGGCTTTCGCCTGACGTCGAAGGGCGAGCGCTTCGCGGCCACCGCGCGCACGCTCGTCGCGGCCACCTCCGAATTCGTCGCGCGGGTGCGCGACATCGACCGCAAGCTGGTCGGCACGCTGTCGATCGGCCTGATCGGCCAGGCGCCGCTCGTCGAGAACGCTCGCGTGGCCGACGCGATCGGCGCGTTCCGCAAGCGCGACCAGGCGGTCACGTTCGCGATGAAGGTCGCGTCGCCGCAGGAGCTCGAGGAAAGCCTCGTCAACAACCAGCTCGATCTCGCGATCGGCTATTTCTGGCATCGCGTGCCGGGGCTGCTCTACACGCCGCTGTTCACCGAGCAGCAGGTGATCTACTGCGGGCGCGGGCATCCGCTGTTCCATGCATCGCGGCCCGTGACCGCGGACGACCTGCAACTGCACGACTGGGTCTGGCGCACCTATCCGGTGCCGGAGGAGCAGTACCCGCTGCCCGAGCGGCGCGTGACCGCGAGCGCGGACAGCATCGAGGCCGCGACGATCCTGATCCTGTCGGGCGGCCATCTCGGCTACCTGCCCGCGCATTATGCGGAGCCGTTCGAGCAGCGCGGGCTCGTGAAGGCGGTGGGCCGCGCGACGTTCAGCTTCGACGTGCCGCTGCATCTCGCGATGAAGCGCAGCGCGAGCGACAAGCCGATCGTCGACGCGTTCTGCGAGGACCTGCTGCGCGCGTTCAACATCAAGGCGGCCGCGCTGGCCGCTTAGGGCCACGCACGCCGCGCGTTCAGCAGTCGACCAGCACCCAGTCGAACAGTTCGCGGCGCGTGCGCACGCCGAGCTTCGCGAACGCGCGTTTCACGTACGACTCGGCCGTCGACAGCTTCACGTCGAGCTGCTGCGCGGCCTCGGGCACCGAGCGCCCGCACAGCATCAGCCGGCAGATCTCGTGCTCGCGGCGCGACAACTGCACGTCCTGCCGTTCCAGGCGCGCGTCGAAGCTCGCCTGCGATGCGGTATTCACCGTCCCCGACGCCACGCGCCGCGCCGCGCAGCTACGCGCATGCAGTTCGAACATCGGGAACAGCAGGTCGACCATCTGCCGGAAGTGGAACAGCTCGTCCATCGTGAACGCGGGCCGGCCGACGGTGCGCGCCAGCCCGAGTGCGTATTGCAGATGCGCGTTGCCGTGCACGAGCATGCATTCCTGCTCGATGCCGGGTTCGTCGAAGATCCGGCGGCGGAACTCGCCGTGCGCGATCCCTTCCACGTGGCGCTGCACCAGCAGCGTGCCGGCCTTGCCGCGCAGCGGCGCGACCAGCGGATCGATCTGGCAGTAGTCCTGGTAATAGACATCCATCACGCGCAGCGTGTCGGCCGCGAAGCGCAGGCTGCCGCTGCCGATCCATTCGACGACGAAACCCGACGTGCTGCCCGTATCCGCGCGCCAGCGTTCGAGGTGCACGGCGTCGGCGTCGATGCTGTCGTTGACGAACTCCGTCACCGCACCGACGAAATCCGGCGTGCCGACCGCGCGCAACGTCGCGCCGAGCGTATCGGGGCGCACACCGATCAGGTAGTGGCCGCGGGCGGACGGGTCGGGCTGGAGAAGTCGCATGGTCGGGCGTGGGCGGTCAGGGGACAGTGCGACGTTACGCGAACGATATACGCGCGTCAGCCGGGAATTCACCGAATCAACCCGACCAATTTCGTGCGTTGTCCCCAAAACGATGACAAGACCGTGCCCGCGACGGCCGGAATTCGTCCAAGCCCCGGCGGCGGGGGGGCATACCGCCGTGAATCGTCTGCCTATAGTGAAAGCACTTCGAAAACCTGATCAACAGAAAGGACAGGCCATGCAGATGCAACCGACGCCCGCCGCCGTCAAGGATTCGGCACCGGCGGATTTCGTTCTTACCAACGCGAAGGTCTACACCGTCGATCCGCACAAACCTTGGGCACAGGCGGTTGCCGTGCGTGACGGCCGAATCGTCCATGTCGGCGACACGGCGGCCGTGCAGGCGTACGTCGGCGCGGAGACGAAGGTCGTCGACGCGGCCGGCCGGCTCGTGCTGCCGGGCTTCGTCGAATCGCACTGGCACTTCGAGACGACCGCGTTCGCATTCCAGGCGTTCGTGAACGACGAGGATCCGCAGAAGGTGCTTGCCGCGCTGCGCGCGTACGTCGAATCGCATCCGCACGAGCCGGCGATCACCGGGATGGGCTGGGTGCAGGCGACGATTCCGCCGGCGCTGCTGCGCAAGGAGACGCTCGACGCGATCTGCGCGGATCGCCCCGTGTGCCTGTTATCGACCGATTTCCATTCGATGTGGGTGAACTCGAAGGCGCTGGAGATCGCCGGGATCGATGCGTCGACGCCGCCGGTGCAGGAAGGCGCGAGCTGGTTCGAGAAGGATGCGGTGACCGGTGAGCCGACCGGCCTGATCGTCGACGGCGCCGCGTATTCGTTGCTGATGCAACGGATCAGCGCGGCCGGCCTGCTGCCGACCGGCATCGACCTGTACCTGAAGTCGATCCCGCCGTGGCAGAAGAAGCTGTGCGCGGCCGGCGTGACGACCGTGTTCGACGCGGGCTTCTTCGACGCGAGCGGCGACCAGTCGCTGCTGTACGAGACGCTGCAGACGATGGAGCGCGCGGGCGACCTGAAGCTGCGCGTGGTGGGCAGCGTCGCGGTGATCGGCGAGATCGACGATCCGGTCGGCACGCTCGTCAAATATCGCGAGCAGTACGATTCGCCGCTCGTGAAGGCGCGCGCATTGAAGCTGTTCCTCGACGGCACGGAAGCGAACCACACCGCGTACCTGCTCGAGCCGTACGCGGACCGCCCCGACACCTGCGGCGCGCCGACGATGCCGGCCGACACGTTCAACCGCTACCTGGTCGAAGCCGATCGCGTGAACGCGAACGTGATGGTCCACTGCGTCGGCGATGCGGCGGTGCGGATGGCCCTCGACGGCTTCGACGCGGTCAACCGTACGAACCCGCCGCGCGACCGCCGCCACGTGATCACGCATGCATTCCTCACGCATCCGGACGACATCCCGCGCTTCCGCCGCGCGGGCGTGATGGCGAACACGCAGCTGCAGTGGGGCGTGGTCGACGCGTACACCGAGCAACTGCGCGACCACTACGGCCATGAGCGCTGGAGCAACATGTACAAGTTCCGCACGTTCCTCGACGAGGGCGTGACGGTGTCGATCGGCATGGACGGCCTCGCGTGCCAGTGCCGCTGCCAGCACAAGCCGCTCGAGCACATCGAGTCGGGCCATACGCGTCAGCTTGCGGGCGAGCCCGATGCGCCGGTGTTCCCGGACATCGCCGAGCGCCTGAGCATTCCGCAACTGATCGCCGCGCACACGATCCACGGTGCGTACCAGCTCGGGATGGAGCACGAGGTCGGCTCGCTCACGCCCGGCAAGCGCGCGGATCTCGTCGTGCTGGAACACGACCTGTTCGAGGTCGGCCAGTACGACATCGGGCGCATCGACGTCGCGCTGACGATGATGGACGGCCGCGTCACGCACGTGGGCGAGGACTTCGGCGTGCGCACGGGCGTGCAGGCATCCTGAGCGGTTTTCGGTTTTTGATTGGCGTGACGAAGCGGCGAAGGAAGCTTTCAATTCGCTTCCTGGTCGGGGCGCTCGGGGCCTCCGCCCGGAACCGGGTGCCCCGATTGTGCGGCGTGTCCCCCTAACGGCAGGGCAGACCGGCCAATTTCCTCTGGCTACATTTTTCCGGACCGAGGCACACACCGTTCATCGCGAGCGGATCATGATATCGACGGAGGAAACCATGGCAGGGGATTGGAGCAAGCATCTGAAAGCGGCATGCGCGGCGCTCGCGCTGGGCGGCGCGCTGTGGGCCGGCGCGCCGGTGGCGCACGCGGCGGACGTCGTCAACGTGTACAACTGGGGCAACTCGATCGGCAAGGCGACGATCGCGAACTTCGAGAAGGCGACCGGCATCAAGGTCGTCTACCAGGAGTTCGATTCGAACGAGACGCTGCAGGCGAAGCTGCTGTCGGGCACGTCGGGGTATGACGTCGTCGTGCCGTCCGACATCTTCTGGGCGCGGCAGCTGCAGGCCGGCATCTACCGCAAGATCGACAAGAGCCAGGTGCCGAACTACGGGCTGCTCGATCCGGACATCATGAAGGTGCTCGCGAAGGACGATCCGGGCAACCAGTTCGGCATTCCGTGGACGTGGGGCACCGACGGGCTCGGGATGAACGTCGAGAAGGTGAAGGCCGCGCTCGGCAACGACGCGCCGCTCGACAGCTGGGCGCTGCTGTTCGACCCGAAGTACGCGCAGAAGCTGAAGCACTGCGGCATCTCGGTGCTCGATTCGCCGGTCGATGCGTTCGGGATGGCGTTCGTGTACCTGAAGAAGGATCCGAACACGACTAACCCGGCCGACTACCAGGCCGCATACGAGCTGCTGAAGACGGTGCGGCCGTACATCACGCAGTTCAATTCGAGCAGCTACATCAACGACCTCGCGGGCGGCGACATCTGCCTCGCGCTCGGCTGGTCGGGCGACGTGAACTCCGCGCGGATCGCGGCCGCTTCCGCGAAGAAGCCGTATCACATCAAGTACGTGATCCCGACCGAGGGCAGCGCGATGTGGTTCGACATGATGGCGGTGCCGAAGGATGCGCCGCATCCGGACGCCGCGCTGAAGTTCGTCAACTTCGTGCTGTCGGAGAAGGAGAGCGCGAACCTGACCAACGACACGTCGTACCCGTCGGCCGTGTCGTCGTCGAAGCACCTGGTGCGCGCCGACGTGACGAGCGATCCGGCCGTGTTCCCGCCCGCCGACGTGATCCGCAAGCTGAGCCTCAGCAAGCCGGTGCCGCCTGAGCTGATGCGTCTGCAGAACCGTCTCTGGACGAAGCTGAAGACCGAGTAAGCCGGCCGCCGCTTCTCCCCACTCCCGACTACCTTTCGCGCGCCCCGCCGCTCATCGCGGCGGGCGGGGGCGCGCGCGTCCCGACGACCACCCACACCATGAAAATCACACACATGACGGCGCTGTGCCTGCTGGCGTTCGAAGCCGCCGCGGCATTCGCGCACACGCCGCAGGCGACCGACGCGAGCCGGATGAAGGCGCTGCAGGCGCAGGTCACCGCGCTGCAGCAGCAGGTGAACGAGCTGCGCGCGAGCATGCTGGCCGCGAAGCCGGCCGGCGCGGCAACGACCGCTAATGCCGCCTCGGGCGGCGCGACGATCGGCTCGATCAACACGGCGGCCGCCGCTGCACCGGCCGCCGATGCGGCGCCGGCGTTCACGAACGACGACCTGCAGCAGATGCGCGAGCAGATCGCGAACGCGTCGCTGAAGGTCGACTCGCTGCAGGAAGCGGCGACCACCGGCCCGCTTGCGGGCCTGAGCATCACCGGCTACGTCGATCCCGTGTACCTGTTCAACCGCGCGCAGCGCACGTCCGGCTTCCAGTTCCTGAACCACGACCCGGGCGCGTACGACTACTTCAACAGCACGATCGGCGACGTCTACCTCGACATCAAGAAGACCTTCGGCGTCGGCCCGATGGCGCCGGCGGCGGAGGTCGTCATCCAGCCGAACCGCGGCTTCGGCAACGTGTTCAGCAACGCGCACGGCGGTGTCGGCAACAACATCATCACGCAGGCGGTGGTCACCGTGCCGCTCAGCACGACGCGTACCTTCGAGATCGGGATGATGCCGAGCCTCGCCGGCTACGAGGTGCAGCCGTCGACGCAGATGCTCACGCTCACGCACGGGCTGCTGTACGACTTCAGCGAGCCGGGCAACCTGATCGGCATCGGGTTGAAGGGCTCCAACGCGGCGATGACGCGCTTCTGGCAGGTCGTGATCGGCAACGAGGTGCTGCGCACCGCCGGCGCGATCGCGAATGCGGCGAACAACACGACGAAGACCAACTGGACGCCGACGATCACCGCGCGCTTCGACAACGCGACGTCGACCGCCTTCGACTTCGGCATTTCCGGGATGCTCGGCCGGCAGTCGCTGTTCTCGCCGTGCGCGCAGGCGGGCGGCTACGGCTACCAGTGCAACGGTTCGTCGCCGACCGGCCTCTACAAATACGTGGAAGCCGACGTGACCTATACGCACGACAAGACGCAGGTCAACGCACAGGTGGACTACGGCGAACTGCAGAAGGGCGCATGGAACGGCGGCACCGCGCGCTGGTATGGGATGTCGCTGCTCGGCCACACGAAGTGGACGACGTCGTGGGTCGGCCGCATGGGCGCGACGCTGCGCTTCGACTACCTGAACAACACGTCGAACGGTGGCGGCGGTACGAACATCCAGTACGGGCTCGCGGGCGGCAATCCGTCGGTGAACGGATCGAGCGGCTTCGGCATCGATCCGGCGTGCTTCCAGGGTTCGTCGACGAACGGCACCGAGTGCAAGGGCGCGCAGCGTTATGCGATCACGGCCGACCTGCTGTTCTATCCGACGCAGCAGATCACCGTGAAGCTCGAATACCGCCACGACGCGGCGAACCATCCGGTGTTCCTGAAGAGCAACGGCACGTACGCGCGCAGCAACGACCTGGCCGGGATGCAATTCATCTATTCGTTCTGACCCGCTGCACGATGTATCACGCTCTCCGGGCCTTACAGGCCCGGAACGCATTCAACCGAGGAGATTTGATCTTGAAGCTGCACACCTTCGTGACCGACATCACCGATCCGCGCGAGCGCGGCCGCCTGATCGGCGAGCGCTTCGCACCGGCGATCCGCGAGACGGTCGCGCTGTATCTCGCGTTTTTCCCGAAGCTCGGCATCGCGCCGCAGCGCGCGCGGGAGATCGGCGAAGCGAGTCTCGCCACGCTCGGCGCGTGGTGCCCGCGCCTCGCCGCCGAAGTCGAGGCGATCGCCGACGGCGTCGACCTGCCGCGCTGGCAGCTCGCATGCCTGAACGCACGCACCGAGATTCTCGCCACCGCACCCGCATCGGCCGAAGGCGAGTGCTCGACGACCGTTTACGCACCGGCCGGCCCGCACGCACCGCGCACACTGCAGACGTGGGACTGGCACGACAGCCTCGCGCCGCAGGGCTTGCTGATGCAGATCGCGACGCCCTACGGCCGTACCGTCAAGCTGTTCTCCGAATTCGGGATGCTGGCGAAGCTCGGCGTGAACAGCGCGGGGCTCGGGCTGCACTTCAACATCCTGCATCACGCGAGCGACAACGACAGCGCCGGCGTGCCCGTGCATGCGATCGCGCGGCGCATGCTCGAAGACGCGACGACGGTGCAGGAGGCGATCGACATCGCGCGCACCGCACGCGTGAGCGCGTCGACGGTGCTGACCGTGTTCACGCGGCACGACGCGAACCCGCGGGCGGCGAGCATCGAGCTGAGCCCGTCGGGTGTGGGCGTGGTGGTCCCGCGTCCGGACGGCTGGCTGCTGCATACGAACCACTTCCTCGATTGCGCGTTGAGCGGTGGCGAGTGCATGCCCGACAGCTCGACCACGCGCGAGCGTTTTGCGCACCTGAATGACGTCGTGAACGGGATGACGAGCGCCGATGTGCGCGAGCGCGCGGCGGCGATGTGCGGGGCGGCCGGCGATCAGGCCGTCGTGTGCTTCCATCCGGACCTGTCGATGCCCGACACCGAGCGCTGGGAAACGCTGCTGACCGTCGGCATCGATACCGATGCATGCGCGCTCGACTACGTGGCGGGCAATCCGAACGACCTCGCGCGGGATGGGGCTCTGCGGTTCTGACGTGATGCACGACGCACGACGCACGACGCGCGGCTAATGGTAGCGGTAGCGGTAAGGCCGGGCGGCACGCGCGTGCCGCCCTCGTGACGCTCATGCGTCGATGCGCTCGACCTTGCCGACGAGCAGCGCGTAAGACAGGCTTCCGGCTAGCGCCATCGCGGCGATGTAGGTGATCGCGCGCGAGAAGTCGGCCCCGTCGACCAGCAGCCCGATCACGATCGGCGTCGCGATCGCGGACAGGTTGCCGATCAGGTTGAACACGCCGCCCGTGAGGCCGATCAGCCGCGCGGGCGCGAGCCCCGACACGAGCGACCACGTGATCGACGCGAAGCCGTTGCCGAAGAACGCGATCGTCATGAACGCGATCACCCAGCCGGTCGACGTGACGTAGTTCGCGCCGATGATGCAGGTCGAGATCAGCAGCCCCGAGATGATCGGCAGCTTGCGCGCGAAGCCCTGCGATGCGCCGCGACGCATCAGCCAGTCCGACAGCACGCCCGAGCACAGCACGCCGACGAACGCGGCGAGGAACGGCAGCGACGCGAGGAAGCCCGATTTAATGAAGTCCATTCCGCGGTACTTGACGAGGTAGGTCGGGAACCACGTGAGGAAGAACCACAGCGTCGAGTTCAGCGCGAACTGGCCGAGATAGATGCCCCACAGCTTGCGCCGGCCGAGCACGACGCCGAGGTCGCGCCACGTCGACGGCGCGCGTTCGGTGCGTGCCGCGACGCGGTCCTCGAGATCGACGAGCCCGCCGCCGTCGCGGATCAGCGCGATCTCGGCCGCGTTGACGCCACGAAACGCGCGCGGCTCGCGATACACCGCATACCAGATCGCGGCCCACACGATGCCCGCGAGGCCGGTTGCGACGAACACCATGTGCCAGCCGAGATGCACCTGCAGCCACGCGAGCACCGGCGTGAGGAACGCGAGGCCGACGAACTGGCCTGACGTGTAGCTGCCGATCGCGCTTGCGCGTTCGCGGGTCGGGAACCAGGTCGTCACGACGCGATTGTTGATCGGATAGGCCGGCGCCTCGAGCGCGCCGACCGCGAGGCGCAGCACGATCAGCCCGACGAACGAGCCCGAGAAGCCGAGCAGCAGCGTCGCGGCCGACCACAGCGCGAGCGCACCCGCATACAGCACGCGCGGCGACACCTTGTCGACGAGCCAGCCGCCCGGGACCTGCATCAGCGCGTAGGTCCAGCCGAACGCGGAGAACACGAGGCCCGCGCGCACCGGATCGATGTTCAGTTCCTTGAACAGCGCGGGCGCGGCGATCGACAGGTTGCTGCGGTCGAGATAGTTGATCACGACGGTGACGAACAGCAACGCGAGGATCAGCAGCCGCTTGCGGCTCGGCGGTGTGGCTTGCGCCGCGGCTGTGCGGATGGCGGAATCGGATGCGATGTCGGCGCGCGCGGGCGGTTGTTCCGGTGGGTGGGCGTGGGTGCGCGACGCGGATTGGGCCACGGTTGTCTCCTGTGTTCTGTGCCCGGCCGTCGCCCGCGAGCGGGGCGGCCGAATCGAATGGCATTGGGGCGAACGTTAGAGCCGTGGAACGACGTGCGTCAACATCTGGGCAGGCATCCCTAATAATGGGACGTGGTGCGCTCAATATGTGGGAATGATGGTGTGAATACGGTGCCCTAGTCGTGCTTGCTGCATTGGCGTTCATCCAGGTATTCACACACATCGTTTCGTATGGATGCGTCCATGCATAGCTGATTGGCCCGCCACGTATAAATGACCACGCCGTGGTCCAGGCTCTGCGATTTCGTTTCGCCCAGCGTGTCGATCAGGCGCTGCACGGGCTTGTCGATGTAATCGGCGCGGTCGAGCAAAACCTGGCGCATCAGGGCTTCTTTCGCGTCCCTGTCCCTGCGCACGCGCGCCGTCAATCGTAAGTAGCGCGAACGAAACCAAAGCACGATCGCAACCGTCAACGCCAGGATGAGCAGCATCTTCATGTCAGTGGACCTCGAGCCGGGCTGTCGTCGTGGCCCTTCGATTGGCGTGACGACACGTCAGCCGCGCGTGCTGTCGTCCTGAAAGCCGTTCTTGCCGACGAAGATCTCCTTCAGCGCGGCGCGCAGCGTGACCGGATCGTATTGGCCGGGCGCGAGATGGATCACGTAGCGCGTCTGGCCGTCGAGCCGCGCGGCGAGCGCGGGTTCGATCTCGACGTCGATCGTGTCGTCCGTCAGGCGCACCGACAGATCCTTGACGCGCGCGGTGACCTGGTCGCGCACCATCACTTCGATCAGCGCGTCGTCCGGAAAACGCGACAGCGCGAAGCAATAGTCCTGCTCGGCGTCGTGACAGTAGATATTGGCGAAGCTTTCGTCGTCGTCGAGATCGGACGTCGCCGCGCCGATGGTGGCGTGAAGTTCCATGAGTGTGGGTTCCTGCGTATGGGAGTAGGGGTTATCGGGTGGAATGGTGTGCTGTTTCGATGGCGGCTGCCGCATCGGGCGCGACACCGATATCGCACGACGCATCGGCATCGCGCGCCTTCAGCCACAACCCGAATTCGCGCATGACTTCGACGACGGGCCGCAGCCGGTCGCCGTCGGCGGTCAGATCGTACTCGACCCGCACCGGCACTTCCGGATAGACGGTGCGCCGCACGAGCCCGGCGTCTTCGAGCGCGCGCAGGTCGAGCGTCAGCATCCGCTGCGAGATGCCGGGCATGTCGCGCCGCAGGTCGCTGAAGCGCCGCGGCCCGTCGAGCAGATACGACACCAGCAGCAGCCGCCAGCGGCCGCCGAGCAGGCGCATCGCTTCTTCAACGGAACATCCTGTCGCACTCGTTTTCATCGTGCCGAATCCTGGTCGGTAAATTTTTTGTGACAACGGCACAAACGACTGCCGTCTTCTCAGCGCTGCGCCGATGCGAGATATTAGCGCCCGCGTCGCGGCGAATCGATACATGGACAACCCACGAAGGACACGCATGAAGCTCTATCACGCTCCCGGAAGCTGTTCGCAGGCCATTTGCATCGTGCTGCGCGAAGGCGGCATCGACGCGGAAGTCATCCAGGTCGACGCGCGCAAGCATGTCATTGAAGACGGGCGCAATTACTACGATGTGACCGAACTCGGCTACGTGCCGCTGCTCGAACTCGACGACGGCACGCGGCTGCGCGAAGGGCCGGTGATCGCGCAGTATCTTGCGGATCTGTGTCCGCAGGCGGGGCTCGCGCCGGCGTACGGCACGCTCGCGCGCTATCGGCTGATGGAGTGGCTGAATTTTCTCACGGCGGAAATCCACAAGGGCTTCATTCCGCTGCTGTACGCGGTGCAGGCGGGCAAATACGTCGACCCGGCGAGAACGAAGCTCGACAGCCGCTTTGCGTGGATCGATCATCAGCTCGACGGCAATACGTTCTTGATGGGCGACTCGTTCACGCTCGCCGATGCCTACCTGTTCGCGCTGACCGGCTGGGGCAAGGCGGAATGGCTGCGGTCGGTGTACCACGCGGATATCGACCTGACCCGCTATGCGCATCTGCGTGCGTGGTACGAGCGGGTGCGGGCGCGGCCGGCGGTGCGGGCGGTGCTGGAGGCCGACGGGCTCGCGCGGTAGCAGGCGACGGCGGTCGCGGAGTCGGCACGTCGTTACGCTTCATCGACGCGCCGCCGCACAGCAAAACCCCGCGCTATAATCCCCGCCATGAAATTCCTCCGGACGCTCATCCTGCTGCTGCTCTGCGCGGTGCTGCCCATCAGCGGGCTGGCAGCCAGCGGCCTGGCCGGGGAATGTCCGATGATGCAGCAGGGCATGTCGATGTCGATGTCGATGGACACGGACGCCGGCATGTCCGCCGACATGCCGGGCTGCGATTCGATGCAGTCGTCGTCCGCCGGCAAGCCCCACGCGAAAGCGAAGGGCACGGCCTGCAAGCTGACGGCGCAATGCCAGTTCGGCAGTCTCTATCATCCTGCCGCTCGCGCCGAAGTCAGTCGCCCCGCGGCATTCGCCAGCACCGTCGCGTTCCACTACGCGCAAATCCTCCCGGTCCGCGATCCGAACGGATTGTGGCGCCCTCCACGCCTCAGCTGATCCCGATCCGATAGGTTCGCCGCATTCGCGGTGAGGTTCGTCCTGTATCAGGACGTGGAATCCCTATGGGGTTCCGCCGTTGGGGTTCAACCATGTCATTCCATTTCGGCACGCCGCTTGCGCGGCGTGCACGTCGGCGCGCGCCCATGCTTTGGGCGGCGCTGCTGGTGGCGGGCGCCGTTCACGCGCAGCCATCGCCTGTCACGCTGGACGCCGCGCTGCAGTCCGCCACCGATCATTCCGCTTCGATGCAGGGCGCGCAGGCGTCGGTGCGCGCGAGCGCGGAGGCGGCCGTGAAGGCCGGCCAGCTGCCCGACCCGATGCTCAAGGCCGGCATCGACAACCTGCCGGTCAACGGCGGCCAGCGCTTCACCGTCGGCCAGGACTTCATGACGATGCGCCGCATCGGCATCGAGCAGGAGTGGGTGTCCGGCGACAAGCGGCGCCTGCGCTCGGCGCTCGCCAACGAGCAGGTCGGGCGCGAGCGCGCCGGCTATCTCGCGCAGCTCGCGAGCGTGCGCCAGCAAACCGCGACGGCCTGGCTGAACGCCGTCTACGCGAAGCAGGCGCTCGCGCTGCAGCAGGCGCTGCTCGATCACATGAACCATGAGCTTGAAGCGACGAAGGCGTCGTATCGCGGCGCGAAGGCAAGTGCGGCCGATGTCGTCCAGGCGCGGGCCATGCTCGCGCAGACGCAGGATCAATTGCTGAAAGCGCGGCAGGTCTACCAGACCGCGCTCATCGCGCTGTCGCGCTGGACCGCCGTGCCGGTCGACGACGTTGCGGGCGCGCCGCCCGCGCCGGAATCGTTCGTGTCATCGCTGCCGCCGGACGAGTTGCGGCTGTCGCAGCCGGCGCTGATCACCGCCGCCGACGATATCGCGGTTGCCGAGGCCGATACGGCCGTCGCGGACAGCGAACGCAGCCCGAACTGGACGTGGGAAGTCGCGTACCAGCAGCGTGGCGGCGCGTATTCGAACATGGTGTCCGTCGGCGTGACGATCCCGCTGCCGCTCAATCGCAAGAACCGCCAGAACCGCGACGTCGCCGAAAAAGCCGCGCTCGCGACGAAGGCGCGCCTGATGTACGAGGACACGCTGCGCCAGGTGCAGGCCGATATCCGCACGCAGTCCGCGACGCTCGCGAGCGGTCGTGCGCGCATCGCGAATCTCGGCGACGCATTGCTGCCCGCCGCCGACCAGCGCGTGCAACTGGCGAACGCGGCCTACCGTGCCGGCACAGGCTCGCTCGCCGATACGTTCGCCGCGCGCCGCGCGCAACTGGATGCGCAATTGCAGGTGCTCGATCTCCGGCGCGAGGTGTCGCAGACCTGGGCGCAGCTCGAATACCAGGTCGTGCCGTCGACGCTGGCCGCCGCGCAATAAAGGAGAACGACATGACGAAGCAAACATGGGCCCGCGCGGCCGTGCTGGCGTTCGCCGGTGCCGCGCTGCTCGGCACGGGTTATTTCGTGGGCGCACGCCATGCGGCAAGCGCCGCGACTGACGCCGCCGCCTCGGCCTCGACCGGCCAGCCCGGTTCGACGAGCGGCCGAAAGGTGCTCTACTGGCACGACCCGATGGTGCCGAACCAGCATTTCGACAAACCGGGCAAGTCGCCCTTCATGGACATGCAACTGCAACCCGTCTACGCGGACGAAGGCGGCGGCGCGTCCGGCATCCGGATCGACCCGGGCCTGCAGCAGAACCTCGGCATCCGCTATGCGACCGTGCGCAGGCAGCAGGCAGCGGCCGGATTCGATGCGGTGGGCACCACGCAGTTCGACGAATCGCGCGCGGATGTCGTCCAGTCGCGCGTCACCGGCTACATCGACCGTCTCTATGCGCGCGCACCGATGCAGCGCATCGCGAAGGGCGCGCCGATCGCATCGCTGTTCGTGCCCGACTGGCTCGCGCCGCAGGAGGAATACCTCGCGCTCAAGCGCGGCGGGATGGACGCCAGCCTGCTCGATGCATCGCGTGCACGGATGCGGGCGCTGTCGATTCCCGACGGCATGATCGCGAGCCTCGATCGCACCGGCCGCGCGCAGACGCATGTCGTGCTGACCGCACCGGAAACCGGCGTCGTCAGCGAGCTGAACGTGCGGGGCGGCGCGATGGTCGCGCCCGGCCAGACGCTCGCGAAGATCGCCGGGCTGTCGACGCTGTGGCTCATCGTCGAGGTGCCGGAAGCGCTTGCGCTGAACGTGCAGCCGGGGATGGCGGTCGATGCGACGTTCGCGGGCGACCCAACGCAGCATTTCACCGGACGCATCCGCGAAGTGCTGCCCGGCATCAGCACGAGCAGCCGCACGCTGCAGGCGCGCGTGGAGATCGACAACGCGGCGCTGAGGCTCACACCCGGCATGCTGATGCGCGTGCGGGTCGCCGCGCGGCAGACGGTATCGCGCCTGCTCGTGCCGTCCGAGGCGGTGATCGCGACCGGCAAGCGCTCGATCGTCATCGTGAAGAATCGCGACGGCCGGCTCCAGCCCGTGACGGTGACGGTGGGCAACGACGTCGGCAGCGACACCGAAGTGCTCGGCGGGCTGAACGAAGGCGACACGGTCGTTGCATCGGGGCAGTTCCTGATCGATTCCGAGGCGAGCCTGAAAAGCGTGTTGCCGCGGCTGGAAAGCGGCACCGGCGCGAGCGGGGCAGGCGCGATGCCCGCGTCGGTGCCGATAGCGACGGCACCGGTCTACGAAACCACCGGCAAGGTCGAACAGGTCACGGCCGACGACATCACGTTCTCGCATCAGCCCGTTCCGGCGCTCGGCTGGGGCGCGATGACGATGGCGTTCGGCAAGCCGTCGGCCACCGCGTTCCCGGACGTGAAGCCGGGCCAGACGGTGCGCTTCGCGTTCACGCAGGGCGACGACGGTTACCGGCTGACGAAGGTCGAACCGCAGGGAGGCGAACGATGATCGCGCACGTCATTCGCTGGTCCGTCCACAACCGCTTCCTCGTGCTGCTCGCCACCGTGCTGATTGCCGCATGGGGTGTTCATTCGCTGCGGCAGACGCCGCTCGATGCATTGCCCGATCTGTCGGACACGCAGGTGATCGTGAAGGCGTCGTATCCGGGCAAGGCGCCGCAGATCGTCGAGGATCAGGTGACCTATCCGTTGACGACCACGCTGCTCGGCGTGCCCGGCGCGAAAACCGTCCGCGCGTATTCGTCGTTCGGCGACGCGTTCGTCTACGTGCTGTTCGACGACCGCACCGATCCGTACTGGGCGCGTTCGCGTGTGCTCGAATACCTGAGCCAGGTGCAGAGCCGTCTGCCTGCCGGCGCGACGGTGTCGCTCGGGCCGGATGCGACCGGCGTCGGCTGGGTATACGAGTACGCGCTCGTCGATCGCACCGGCCGTCACGATCTCGGGCAACTGCGTGCGCTCAACGACTGGTTCCTGAAGTTCGAGCTGAAGGCGGTGCCGGACGTGTCGGAAGTCGCGAGCATTGGCGGCATGGTTCAGCAGTACCAGGTCGTGCTCGATCCCGACAAGCTGCGCGCATACGGCATCACGCAGGCGGAAGTCGCGAGCGCGCTCGGCAACGCGAACCAGGCGTCCGGCGGTTCGGTCGTCGAGCTGGCCGAGTCGGAGTACATGGTGCGCTCGACCGGGTACCTGCGCACGCTCGATGATTTCCGGCACGTGGTGCTGCGCACGAACGACGCCGGCACGCCGGTGCTGCTCGGCGACGTCGCGCGCATCCAGGTCGGCCCGGCGATGCGGCGCGGGATCGCGGAGCTGAACGGGCAGGGCGAGGTGACGGGCGGCGTCGTCGTGATGCGCTCGGGCAAGAACGCGCTGACCACGATCGATGCGGTGAAGGCGAAGCTCGCCGACCTGAAGCGTTCGCTGCCGCCCGGCGTCGAGATCGTCACGACCTACGATCGCTCGCAGCTGATCGCGCGCGCGGTGGGCAACCTGAAGGACAAGCTGATCGAGGAGTTCGTGATCGTCGGGCTCGTCTGCGCGATGTTCCTGTTCCACCTGCGCAGCGCGTTCGTCGCGATCCTGTCGCTTCCGCTCGGCGTGCTGGCCGCGTTCATCGTGATGCGCTACCAGGGCGTGAACGCGAACCTGATGTCGCTCGGCGGGATCGCGATCGCGATCGGCGCGATGATCGACGCGGCGATCGTGATGATCGAGAACGCTCACAAACATCTCGAAGCGTACGACCACGCGCATCCCGGCGAGCCGATCACGGCCGCGCGACGCTGGGAACTCGTCACGACGTCGGCCGCGGAAGTCGGGCCCGCGCTGTTCTTCTCGCTGCTGATCATCACGCTGTCGTTCATCCCGGTGTTTTCGCTGGAAGGGCAGGAAGGCAAGCTGTTCGCGCCGCTGGCGTTCACGAAGACCTACACGATCGCCGCGGCCGCCGGCCTGTCGGTGACGCTGGTGCCGGTGCTGATGGGCTATCTCGTGCGCGGCCGCATTCCGCACGAGCACGCGAACCCGCTCAACCGCGTGCTGATTCGCGCGTACCGTCCGCTGCTCGAAGCGACGCTCCGGCGCCCGTGGATCGCGATCGGCATCGCGGTCGTCGCGCTCGTGCTGACGGCCGTGCCGCTGTCGCGGCTCGGCGGCGAATTCATGCCGCCGCTCGATGAAGGCGACCTGCTGTACATGCCGACCGCGCTGCCCGGCATCTCGGCCGACAAGACGAGCGAGCTGCTGCAGCAGACCGACCGGCTGATCAAGAGCGTGCCCGAGGTCGACACGGTGTTCGGCAAATCGGGCCGCGCCGATACCGCGACCGATCCCGCGCCGCTCGAGATGTTCGAGACGACGATCCGCTTCAAGCCGCGCAGCGCCTGGCGGCCCGGCATGACGCCGGAGAAGCTCGTCGACGAACTCGATCGCACGGTGAAGGTGCCGGGGCTGTCGAACGTGTGGGTGCCGCCGATCCGCAACCGGCTCGACATGCTGTCCACCGGCATCAAGACGCCGGTCGGCGTGAAGATTTCCGGGCCGGACCTGGCCGGCATCGACGCGATCGCGAAGCAGGTCGAGGCCGCCGTGAAGCCCGTGCCGGGCGTGACGTCCGCGCTCGCGGAACGGCTGAACGGCGGCCGCTATATCGACGTCGACATCGACCGGCTCGCGGCCGCGCGCTACGGGCTGTCGGTGGCCGACATCCAGTCGGTCGTGTCGACGGCGGTCGGCGGCGACGACGTCGGCGAAGTGATCGCGGGGCGCGAGCGCTTTCCGATCAACCTCCGCTACCCGCGCGAGGTGCGCGATTCGGTCGAGAACCTGCGGCAGCTTCCGGTCGTCACCGCGCGCGGCGCGCAGATCCGCCTGGGCGACGTCGCACGCATCGCGATCGCCGATGGCCCGCCGATGATCCGCAGCGAGAACGCGCGACTGTCCGGCTACGTGTACGTCGATCTCCGCGGCGTCGACCTGAGCACCGCCGTCCGCACGATGCAGCAGGCCGTCGCACAGCAGGTCGCGTTGCCGCCCGGCTATTCGATCGCGTGGTCGGGGCAGTTCGAGTATCTCGAACGCGCGGCGGCCAGGCTGCGCACCGTCGTGCCGGTGACGCTCGTGGTGATCTTCGTGCTGCTGTTCCTCACGTTCGGCTCGGCGACCGATGCGCTGCTGCTGATGTCGACGGTGCCGTTCGCGCTGGTCGGCGGCTTCTGGCTCGTGTGGGCGCTCGGCCACGCGGTGTCGGTCGCGACGTCGGTGGGCTTCATCGCGCTCGCGGGCGTGGCCGCCGAATTCGGCGTCGTGATGCTGCTGTACCTGAAGGGCGCACTGCAGCGCCGGCTCGACGCCGGCGAACCGCTGACCGATGCGCTGCTGCTCGACGCGATCCGCGAGGGCGCGGTGCTGCGCGTGCGGCCCAAGGCGATGACGGTGGCCGTCGTGCTCGCCGGCCTCGTGCCGATCATGGTCGGGCGCGGCGCCGGTTCCGAAGTCATGCAGCGCATCGCCGCGCCGATGGTCGGCGGCATGGTCACCGCGCCGCTGCTGTCGATGTTCGTCATTCCCGCCGCCTGGCTCCTGCTGCAGCGCCGTCGTGCGCGAAGCGCGGGCCATGCGTGGCATTCCGAAGCAGTTCCTCACGGCACGAACGTGCCATCCATCCCAACCGGAGAATCCCGATGAAGAAGTTGATCACTGTTACCGTTGCTGCCGCCGCTGTGCTCGCTGTCGGCACGTTCGTCACCCCCGCCTTTGCAGCCGGCGACATGGCCGGCATGGACATGTCCGGCATGAAGATGTCGTCGGGCGGCATGGCCGAGTCGAATGCCGCGCTGACCGACGCCGAAGTGAAGAAGGTCGATGCCGCGACCGGCAAGATCACGCTGAAGCACGGCGCGCTCGAGAACGTCGGGATGCCGCCGATGACGATGGCGTTCAAGGCGAAGGACGCGGCGATGCTCGAGCACGCCCATGCGGGCGACAAGGTCAAGGTGCGGATCGAGAAGGTCGACGGCACGCTGACGATCGTCAAGCTGGTGAAGGCGTCCTGACCTGAGCGCATGCCGGTGCGTCGTCCGTCCGCGAGGCGGGCGGCTGCACCGGGGCCGTGCGCGTCGGGCCGGAAGTCGCGCGTGCGGCCGGGTTTGACGGTGCGCGAAGGGCTGGGGAGCGGCCACGCACGAGATCCGCACCTTCATTTCAACAATGCTTGAAATGTTGAAATGAAGCCGCTATCCTTCGCGCCATGGACTCCAATCTCGTCGTGCGCGCCTTGGGCGCGCTTGCTCATGAAGCGCGCCTGGCCATCTTTCGCGCGCTGGTCGTGGCCGGGCCCGAAGGGCTGCCGGCTGGCGCGATCGCCCAGCAGATCGGGCTGTCGCCATCGAGCCTGTCGTTTCATCTGAAGGATCTGTCGCACGCCGACCTGGTCACCGCGCGCCAGGACGGCCGGTTCATCTATTACGCGGCGAATTTCGAATCGATGAGCGGGCTCATCGGGTTCCTGACCGAGAACTGCTGCGCCGGCGCGGCCTGCGGTGTGCCGACGGTGCCCGATTGCTGCGGAGGCGATGCATGACCGGCTCGGACGTTGCACAACCGCCAGCCGTGGCGGCGCAGCCCGTCATCGGCTTCTTCGAGCGCTACCTGAGCGTGTGGGTGGCGCTGTGCATCGTGCTCGGCATCGCGCTGGGCCAGGCGTTGCCCGGGCTCTTTCAGCACATCGGCCGCATGGAATACGCGCAGGTCAACCTGCCCGTCGGGCTGTTGATCTGGGTGATGATCGTGCCGATGCTGGTCAAGGTCGATTTCGGCGCATTGCATGAGGTTCGGCAGCATGTGCGGGGGATCGGCGTGACGCTCGTCGTGAACTGGCTCGTCAAGCCGTTTTCGATGGCATTGCTCGGCTGGCTGTTCGTCCGGCAGCTATTCGCGCCGATGCTGCCCGCCGACCAGATCGACAGCTATATCGCCGGCCTGATCCTGCTGGCCGCCGCGCCGTGCACGGCGATGGTGTTCGTGTGGAGCCGGCTGACGGGCGGCGATCCGCTGTTCACGCTGTCGCAGGTCGCGCTGAACGACAGCATCATGGTGATCGCGTTCGCGCCGCTGGTGGGCCTGTTGCTGGGGATGTCCGCGATCACGGTGCCTTGGGCGACGCTGCTCACGTCGGTCGTGCTCTACATCGTCATCCCGGTGATCCTCGCGCAAGTATGGCGCAGGCTATTGCTCGCGAAGGGGCCGGCGGCGTTCGACCGCGCGATGGCGAAGATCGGCCCGTGGGCCATCGCCGCGCTGCTGGCCACGCTGGTGCTGCTGTTCGCGTTCCAGGGCGAGGCGATCCTGAAGCAGCCGCTGGTGATCGCGCTGCTCGCGGTGCCGATCCTGATCCAGGTGTTCTTCAACGCAGCGCTCGCCTATGGGCTCAATCGTCTCGTCGGCGAGAAACACAGCATCGCGTGTCCGTCGGCGTTGATCGGTGCGTCCAATTTCTTCGAGCTGGCCGTGGCCGCCGCGATCAGCCTGTTCGGCTTCCACTCGGGCGCCGCGCTCGCGACCGTCGTCGGCGTGCTCATCGAAGTGCCGGTGATGCTGCTCGTCGTGCGCGTCGTCAATCGTTCGAAGCGCTGGTACGAGTGCGCGTGAAACCATTCAGGAATCCGGAAATGACCGACATCACGATCTATCACAACCCCGATTGCGGCACGTCGCGCAACACGCTGGCGATGATTCGCAACGCCGGCGTCGAGCCGCGTGTCGTGCTTTACCTCGAAGCGCCGCCGAGCCAGGCAGCGCTGCGCGCGCTGATCGCGGCGATGGGCGTGCCCGTGCGCGACGTGCTGCGGCGCAAGGGGACACCGTATGAAGCGCTCGATCTCGACAATCCGAAGTGGAGCGACGACGACCTGATCGGCTTCATGGCCGCTCACCCGATCCTGATCAATCGCCCGATCGTCGTCACCCCGCTCGGCACGCGGCTGTGCCGTCCGTCCGAGCAGGTGCTCGACATCCTGCCCGATCCGCAGAAGGGGCCGTTTGCGAAGGAAGACGGCGAAATCGTGATCGATGCGGAGGGCAAGCGTGTCTGAGCGACTGAACGATCTGCCGCAACTCGACGCCACGCTGTTTCGCGTGCCGGACGCGAGCCGGCTGCAACCCGCGCGGCCGTCGACGCATCCGCCTCGAATCGTGTTGCTCTACGGGTCGTTGCGCACGCGCTCGTTCAGCCGGTTGCTGGTCGAGGAGGCGGCGCGGTTGCTGGCGGCGATGGGCGCCGAAGCCAGGATCTTCAATCCGGCCGGCTTGCCGCTGCCTGACGATGCGCCCGACGACCACCCGAAGGTGGCCGAGTTGCGCGAGCTCGTGCAATGGTCGGAGGGCATGGTGTGGTGCTCCCCCGAGCGGCACGGCGCGATGACCGGCGTGATGAAAGCGCAGATCGACTGGATTCCGTTGTCGGTCGGCGCGGTGCGGCCGACGCAAGGCAAGACGCTGGCGGTCATGCAGGTCAGCGGCGGATCGCAGTCGTTCAATGCGGTCAACCAGATGCGCGTGCTCGGCCGCTGGATGCGCATGCTGACCATCCCGAACCAGTCGTCCGTCGCGAAGGCGTTCATGGAATTCGGCGACGACGACCGGATGAAGCCGTCCGCGTATTTCGACCGGGTCGTCGACGTCATGGAGGAGCTGGTCAAATTCACGCTGCTGACGCGCGACGTCGGCGCGTATCTGACTGACCGGTACAGCGAGCGCAAGGAAAGCGCCGAGCAACTGTCGCAGCGTGTGAACCAGACGCGCATCTGAATCGCTTGCGGGCCGGCGGCGCGACGATGCGTCGTTCGCGCCGGGCAGCGGGATCGTGCCCGGCGCGTCCGTTGAGTCCGTCGAGCAAGTTCAGCGCGCCAGCGTCAGGAACAGATACCCCGCATACCCCGCGCCGTTCGCGAGCAACGCCCAGATCGCCAGCCCGCGCGTGCGCGCATTGACGCGCAGCCACGCCGCCGCCGCGAGCGTGATGATCACGCCGGTCAGCACTTCGGGACGCGGCTCCCACGGCGTCAGCATGATGCCGATCGCCGGCAGCAACGTGCCCTGGAACACCATCGCGCCGGTGATGTTGCCGAACGCGAGCGTGTCCTTCCCGCGGCGGATCCACAGTACGCTGTTGACCTTCTCCGGCAGTTCCGTCGCGATCGGCACGATGATCAGCGACAGCAGCAGCGCCGATACGCCCAGCGCGTGCGACACGCCTTCCACGCCGTGAATGAAACCCTTCGCCCCGCCGACCAGCAGCGCGACGCCGAGGAGCAGTTGCAGCGCGATCGTCGCGAGGTTGGTCGGCACACCCAGGCGCGACAGGAACATCGTGTGCGGCGCCTCGGTGCCGTGCCCGGCATCGACGAGCTGGCTTGACGCCCGGAACGTCATCACGACATACATCACGTAGATGCCCACCAGCATCGCCGCGAGCAACGCACGCACGGCCCCGTTGTGATGCGGGACGAACATCGCGGCGGTGGCCAGCGAGAACGCGGCGAGGAAGTAGTTCATGTCGCGCACGAAGCCCGTGCGTTCGGGCGCGATCGTGCCGCGCAGCCCGCGCGAGCGGATCACGGCGAGCGTCATCAGGAAGGTGGTGAGCGTCGCGAGCATCAGCGGCGCGCCGAGAATCGCGCCGACGCCGATCTCCTCGTTCACGGCCTGGTTCGCGGTGCCGCCGGCGAGCGCGAGCAGCGGCACCATCGTTTCGGGCAGCGCGGTGCCGACGGCCGCGAACAGCGAACCGGTGACGCCTTCGGAAATCTTCAGGCGCTCGCCGAGATGTTCGAGCGCGTTGGTGAAGACCTCGGCGGCGATGAGGATGACGACCAGCATGAACGCCAGTTCGACAAACATGAGAGTCATGCGGCACCTCCGCAGGCATGCGCGCGGACGGCGGCGAAACGCGGGGACAGGGCGGTGTGGGACATGGGGACTCCGTGGTCGGACGCTGACGAACCATGGCGCATCCGCCGACGTCCGACCAGGAACGACGCGATGCGCCCATGGTCTCGCCAAGCCAATCAGGCTGATCGTGCCACGGCCGCAGGCCGAGTGTGTTGACACGATCGCTTTCCGGGGACGGAAAGCAGGCTACTCCCCAAAGACGAAGGGCAGTCTAGCCGGGCGAATTGCTTTCGGCAAGCCTTCATCTCAAAAAAATATACCCCTCTCCCCTATAGGGGCAGCCTTCCGGAGCTATACTCCCCCTCCCTATGCAGGAGTCCGTCATCGATGAGTCATACCGTTCGTGAAAAACAGAAGCTGCTGAACCGCGTGCGCCGTATCAAGGGCCAGGTCGAGGCGATCGAGCGCGCGCTCGGGGACGAGCGCGGCTGCAACGAGGTGCTGCAATTGATCACGAGCTGTCGCGGCGCGATGAACGGGCTGCTGGCCGTCGTGCTGGAAGACCACATTCGCGAGCACATGGTCGATGCACATGGACCGGACGAGCACGAAGGCAGCGCGACCGAGCAGCTGATCGACGTGGTGCACAGCTATTTCAAGTGATCGGGGTGGAGCATGAGCAATTTCACGAATGATGCGTTCGGCGCGGGGCACGACCATATCTTCCTTGGCGCCGCGCACGAGCAGAACGAGCGGCGGACGTGGATGGTGATCGGCCTGTGCGCGGCGATGATGATGGTCGAGATCGTCGGCGGCACGCTGTTCGGGTCGCTGGCGCTCGTCGCCGACGGGCTGCACATGTCGACGCACGCAGGCGCGATGCTGATCGCCGCGCTGGCCTATACCTATGCGCGCAGGCATGCCAACGATCCGCGCTTCGTGTTCGGCACCGGCAAGCTGGGCGACCTGGCCGGGTTCACGAGCGCGATCGTGCTCGCGATGATCGCGATCCTGATCGGCTACGAGGCGGTTGCGCGGTTGCTGGCGCCGGTACCGATCCATTTTGGCGAGGCGATTCCGATCGCTGTGCTGGGTCTCGCGGTCAACCTCGCGAGCGTGTGGCTGCTGAGCGGCGGGCATCACGGGCACGATCACGGCCACCATCATGGGCACGGCCACGGCCATGGGCACGCGCACGACGATCACGCGGATGAGGCCATGCGGGTGTTCTCGACAGCCGGCGTGTTCGACGTATCGGTGTTCGAGGACGGTGTGCCGCCGGTGTTCCGGATCGCGCCTGCCACAGGCGAGTCGAGCGTCGACGGGGTGCTTGCATCGATCACGACTGTCCGTCCCGACCAGTCGCGACAGCATTTCACGATGGTGGCGCGCAACGGCTTCCTGGAATCGCGGGAGACCATTCCCGAGCCCCATGCGTTCGAGGCGATCGTGACGCTCAACGGCAACGAGCACGCGCTGACGTTCGTCGAACACGATCATCATGAAGGCGCGCACGCTGCGGCGGCCCGCGATCACAACATCCGGTCGGCCTACGTTCACGTGATCGCCGATGCCGCGGTGTCGGTGCTGGCCATTATCGGGTTGCTGCTCGCGCGGGCTTTCGGCTGGGTCTGGATGGACCCCGTCGCGGGCATCGTCGGCGCGCTCGTCATCGCGAACTGGTCGTACGGGCTGATGCGCGATACGGGCGGCATCCTGCTCGACGTCAATGTCGACCGCAAGCTGGCGGAGCGCGTACGTCACGCGATCGAGGCGTTTGGCGACAAGGTCAACGATCTTCACGTGTGGCGGGTCGGCCCCGGCCACATGAGCGCGATCGTGTCGGTCGAGACCGTCGATGCGGCGCGCGACGCGCGCTTCTACCATGCACTGGTCGAAGGCTTCGGCGGCGTGTCGCACGTAACCGTCGAAGTGATGACGCCGGCAAAGGCTGCCTGACCGTGGCCGTGAAATCGCCGTGTATCGAGCTGTGCGCGTTCGATGGCCGCACCGGATTCTGCACGGGCTGCTTGAGGACGCGCGACGAGGCACGCGACTGGAAGAAACTGACCGATCATCGCCGGCACCAGATACTGAACGACCGCCATCGCCGCCAGGCGAAGATCCGGCGCGAGACGGGGGAATAGCGCGGGCCGGCATGCGCGGTCGTGCCACCGGACTGCAGTAGTATCACCGGCATCCCGTGTCGGGATTCCTGAACCGGGAGCGACCCATGCAGACCGAACCGTCGACCGGCGTTCTTCGCCAGATTCCGCGCAGTGTCTGGGTGCTGGGCTGCGTCAGCCTGCTGATGGACGTGTCGTCGGAAATCATCCACAGCCTGTTGCCGATGTTCCTGATGGCGGGGCTCGGCGCGAGCGCGACCGCGATCGGCGTCATCGAGGGGATCGCCGAGGCGACGTCGCCGGTCGTCAAGGTGTTCTCCGGCACGCTGAGCGACTACCTGCGCAATCGCAAATGGCTGGCGGTCGCCGGATACGGGCTCGGCGCGCTCAGCAAGCCGCTGTTCGCGATCGCGCCGACGCTCGGCGTCGTCGTGACGGCACGGATCGTCGACCGGATCGGCAAGGGGATTCGTGGGGCGCCGCGCGATGCGCTGGTGGCCGATGTCACCCCCGTCCACCTGCGCGGCGCCGCCTACGGGCTGCGACAGTCGCTCGATACGGTGGGCGCGTTCCTCGGGCCGCTTCTGGCCGTCATCATCATGCTGGTGTGGCACGACGATTTCCGCCTCGCATTCTGGCTGGCCGTGATTCCCGGCGTGCTGGCCGTGGCGTTGCTCGCGTTCGGTATCGACGAGCCGGCGCGTGCGCCGGGCGAGCCGCGCGTCAACCCGATCCGCCGCGATGTCGTCGCGCAGCTCGGTGCGCGCTACTGGTGGGTCGTCGCCGTCGGCGCCGTGTTCGCGCTGGCCCGCTTCAGCGAGGCGTTCCTGGTGCTGCGCGCGATGGGTAGCGGCGTGCCCGTCGCGCTCGTGCCGCTCGTGATGGTGGCGATGAACGTCGTGTACGCATTGTCGGCCTACCCGTTCGGCAAGCTCGCCGACACGACGAGCCACAAGACGCTGATGGTGGCCGGGCTCGTCCTGCTGATCGCTGCCGATATCGTGCTTGCGCTTGGCGCGCATTGGGCAACCGTCCTGGTCGGTGTCGCGTTGTGGGGGCTCCATATGGGGATGACGCAGGGGTTGCTCGCGACGATGGTCGCGCATGCCGCGCCGTCCGCATTGAGAGGCACGGCGTTCGGTGTGTTCAACCTGCTCAGCGGCGTGGTGACGCTCGTGTCGAGTGTCGTCGCGGGCATCCTGTGGGACCGGGTGGGGGCGGCGGCGACGTTCTACGCAGGGGCCGTGTTCAGCGCGGTGACCATCGCGTTGCTCGTGTGCATTCGCGCGTCATTTGCCGCGGTTCAGGATCGCTAGCCGGAAGGCGGCGAACGGTCTAGCTATCCGTGCCCCGCGGAAAATGAAGCGCGAACGTCGTGCGCCCGTCGCGGCTCGCGACCTCGACCTTGCCGCGATGCAGCTCCATGATCGACTTCACGATCGCGAGCCCGAGCCCCGCGTTGCGCGCCGCGCCGTGCCGCGACGAATCGATCCGGTAGAAGCGTTCGAAGATCTTGTCGACCTGTTCGGGCGGAATCGCAGTGCCGCGATTCGTGACTTCGACGACCGCGTAGCGGCCTTGCGCCGACACCGCGAGCTCGATCGTCGACGCGGCTTCCGCATGTTCGAGCGCGTTTGACGTAAGGTTGCTGACGGCACGCCGGAACAGCGTCGCATCGGCGACGACCGGCGCTTCGCCGTGCACGTCGATCCGCACGCCGGCTTCGTCGGCCAGCGCCTGGAAATACGACGCGAGCCGGCGCAGCTCGCTGCCCGCATCGAGCTCGGCGGTCTTCAGGTGCTGCCGGGCGTTATCGGTGCGCGCGAGAAACAGCATGTTCTCGATCATCCGCTGCAACCGTTCGCATTCCTCGATATTCGAATCGATCAGCGCTTCGTATTCCTCGGTCGTGCGCGCGCGCGACAGCGTGACCTGCGACGCGCTGATCACGTTGGCGAGCGGCGTGCGCATGTCGTGCGCGAGATCGGACGAGAACTGCGACAGCCGCACGAACGCGCGTTCGAGGCGGTCGAGCATCCGGTTGACCGACGTCGCGAGTTCACGCAGCTCGACCGGGCCGCCGCGCGCGTCGAGCCGTGCGTTCAGGTTGTGGGCCTCGATGCGCGACGTCTGCCGGCCGAGGCTCTCGACCGGGCGCAGGCCGCGCGACGCAACCGCATAGCCGAGCGCGCCGACCAGCAGAGCGCCCACGGCCGCCGCGAGCCAGATGTCGACGCGATAGCTTTCGAGCAGCGACTGGCGATCGGTCGCCGTGCGCGCGAGCGCGACCTGGATCGCGTCGCCGGACGGCAGCGTTTCGCGTGCATAGACGCAACGCGACGTGCCGATGCCGGGCGGCGAACAGGTGAACGGCTCGCGGGCTCGGCTGGCCGGATGCGGTGCCGCGATCACCGACGCGAGCGTATTGCCGGCCTCGTCGGAATGCTCGACGAGCGCGCGGTTCTGCGCATCGTAGATGCCGAGATACACGCCCGGATGCGACAGCAGCACCTCATGAAACACGGCCGGATCAGCGCGCAGCGCGGCGATCGATCCGCTCGCGTGTGCAAGCTGCAGGAACTGGTTGAGCTTGCCGGAAATCTCGATGTCGTCGCGCCGCGTCAGCTCGGCGGACAGCGAGCGATACAGGTACGCGCCGGTCAGCGCGAACACGAGCGCGGCGACGACGGCGAACGCGAGCGTCAGCCGCCGCAGCAGCGAATACGCGCCAGGGCGGCGCGTCACGAACGATCCTCGAGCACGTAGCCCATCCCGCGGATCGTGTGGATCAACTTCTTCTCATACGCGTTGTCGATCTTCGCGCGCAGGCGCTTGATCGCCGCATCGACGACGTTCGTGTCGCTGTCGAAATTCATGTCCCAGATCTGCGACGTGATGAAGGTGCGCGTCAGCACTTCCCCCTCGCGTTCGGCGAGCAACTGCAGCAGCGCGAATTCCTGCGCGGTCAGGTCGATGCGGGTGTCGGCGCGCCGCACGCGGCGGCGGATCAGGTCGACTTCGAGATCGGCAACCTGCAGGACGTCGCGCACGTTGCGCGGCGCGCGCCGCAGCAGCGAGCGGATGCGCGCGAGGAACTCGGCATACGCGAACGGCTTGAGCAGGTAGTCGTCGGCGCCCAGCTCGAGCCCGGCGACCTTGTCCTCGATCGCCTCGCGCGCCGTGAGCAGCAGCACGGGTGTCTGCTTCTGTGCGCGCAGCCGCTTGAGCACCTCGAAACCATCCATTTCCGGCAGCATCACGTCGAGCACGACGAGATCGAACTCCTCGTGCAGCGCGAGGAACAGCCCGTCCTTGCCGTTTTCTGCGACGTCGACCGTGTAGCTCGCCTCCATCAGCCCCTTGCGGAGGTACGACGCCATCTTGGGCTCGTCTTCGACTATCAGTATTCGCATGGTGAGGCAGGCTGTCCGTGAGTCATCCGTGATTCCAGCCGGTCAGTGTAACGCGTGAGCTTACGGCGGCGTGCGTGCGCGAAGGGTGACCGCCGGATGACGGAATTGTCATGAAACCGCGGTCATGTTTCGGCCATGTCGTCGTCACCGCGGCGACGATAAGCTGCGGCCGTCGTGTCCCCGGAGCGCGCCGTCGCGGCGCTGCGCCGGCCCATCCGGTCGTTGCCTGCGTGATTTCGCATCCATGTCGTACTGGCGCAAATTCCTCGTCGTCGTGCTGCTGGCGCTGAGCCTGCCGATCCAGTCGTTCGCGGCTGTGTCGATGGCGTGCGCGGGGGCGGTCGCGGCAATGCCGCACGCGGGGGACGGAGCAAGCGACGATGACGCGGTCGCGCCGCGTGCGATGCCGAGCGCGCATGGTGGCCAGCATAAAGACGAGCACGCGCGCGGCGATCATGCGCGACATGCACAGCCATGTTCCGCATGCGGATCCTGCTGCTTCGGCACCGGCATGGCGGATCTTCCCGTGATGTCCGTTGCGTCGGGTATCGGTATCGCGCTCGTCTCTTTCGCTTCGGCGCCCGTCGTCGTGTCGTTCCTGACTGGCGGCATCGACAGGCCGCCGCGCCGGCTTCTCGTCTAGACCCTGCCCGCGGCCTCGACCGGCCGCGCTCTGCAATCCGTTCCGGCGGCGGTATCAAGGCCGCCGGACGACTCGTGACGAGACCCATTCATGCGATTCATTACTGCGGCGCTGTTGAGCGCGGCGGCCCTCGTGCCGTCGCTCGCGCCAGCGCAAACCCCGCTGCCCGATCCAGCGGATGCCACCGTGGCCGTGCCGGATATCACCGTGACCTCCGCATTCGACGGCTACCGGCCGTATCGGGACGACGAAGGCCCGGGCTGGAAACAACTGAACCGCGACGTGATGGCACGGCCCGCGAAGGGCCGTGCGACGGGCGGCGCGGCCGGAAGCGGCGCCACGCATTCGAAGCACGGAGGCGCCGCGCAATGACGATGCTTGCGATATCGCCGAGGATCGGCGCGGCCGCGGCCGTGCTGGCCTTCCTCGCCGGCTGCACGACGTTTTCGAAGGACGGTGGCTTCGACGCGGTGTCTTCCGCCGCGTCGGAGCGCATCGGGAAAGACGCGGTGGTGATCAAGACCGACGCCGACCGCGAAGCCGTCGACAAGCGCACGAAGGAGCTGCTTTCAAAGCCGCTGTCGATGGACGACGCGGTGCAGGTCGCGCTGCTGAACAACCGCGGGCTGCAGGCGTCATATGCGGAACTGGGGCTGTCGGAAGCCGATCTGGTCCAGGCTGGCCGGCTGCCGAACCCGCGCTTCGCGTTCAGCCGCACCCGCGCCGGCGACGGCGAGCTGACGCTCGGCCGCACGTTCTCGGCGAACGTGTTCGCGCTGCTGACGATGCCGCTCGCGACGAACATCGAACGCCGCCGTTTCGAGCAGACCAAGCTCGAAACCGCCGACGCGATGCTGAAGGTCGCAGCCGACGCACGCCGTGCGTACGTCGAGGCCGTCGCGGCCGAGCAGGCCGCGAACTATGCGCAACAGGTGCGCGATGCCGCGAGCGCGGCCGCCGAACTCGCGCTGCGCATGCGGCAGGCCGGCAACTTCAGCCGCCTCGATTACGCGCGTGAACAGGCGTTCCATGCCGATGCGGTTGCGCAGCACGCGAAGACGCGCCAGCAGGCCGTCGCCGCGCGCGAGAAGCTCACGCGCGCGATGGGCCTGTGGGGCGACCGCACGCGATACGCGCTGCCCGAGCGCTTGCCCGACCTGCCGAACGCGCGGCCGAACCTGCCCGATCTCGAGCGGTTCGCGATGAGCAACCGCCTCGACATCCAGGCCGCGAAGCTGCAGACGCAGGGCGTCGCGTCGTCGCTCGGCCTGAGCAAGGCGACGCGCTTCGTCAATGCGGTCGACCTCGGCTACGTGAACGACTACGAGACCGGCAAGGGCCACGAGCACGGCTACGAGATCAGCGTCGAGATCCCGCTGTTCGACTGGGGCGGCGCGAAGGTCGCGCGCGCCGAGGCCGTCTACATGCAATCGGCGAACCGGCTCGCGAAAACGGCCATCGACGCGCGCTCCGACGTGCGCGAGTCGTATGCGGCGTACGTGACGAGCTACGACGTCGCGACCCACTATCGCGACGAAGTCGTGCCGCTGCGCAAGACGATCTCCGACGAACTCCTGCTGCGCTACAACGGGATGCTCGCGAGCGTGTTCGAGCTGCTAGCCGATGCACGCGAACAGGTCGGCGCGGTCAACGGCTACATCGATGCGCTGAAGGATTACTGGCTCGCCGAAACCGATCTGCAGATGGCCGTCGGAGGCCGGCTGCCGTCCGACGGTGCCACGCCGCGCGCGACGCCATCCACCCAACCCGACGCCCCTTCACACGCCGACGCTGCGCCGCAGCCGGCTTCTTCATCCGCGGCGCAACCGGCGCCCGCGACGCAACCGCATCCGGAAGGTCATTGACATGGTGTCCCGTCGACAATTTCTCAGCGGCTCGGGCGCCGCGCTGCTGGGCGCCGCGATGGTCAGCAAGGCCGGCGCCGCGTCGCTGCCCGAAGCGCCCACGATGGCGAAAACCGGTACGCAGCCGCCGCTCGTGCCGCCGAACGGCCGCCCGTACACGCCCGTCGCGACGCTCAACGGCTGGACGCTGCCGTGGCGGATGAAGAACGGCTGGAAGGAGTTCCACCTGACGGCCGAGCCCGTCGTGCGCGAGATGGCGCCCGGCATGAACGCGAACCTGTGGGGCTACAACGGCCAGTCGCCGGGCCCGACGATCGAGGCCGTCGAAGGCGACAAGGTACGCATCTTCGTGACCAACCGGCTGCCCGAGCACACGACGATCCACTGGCACGGGCTGCGGCTGCCGAACGGGATGGACGGCGTCGGCGGCCTCACGCAGCCGCATATCCCGCCCGGCAAGACCTTCGTCTACGAGTTCCAGCTGGAAGCGCACGGCACGTTCATGTATCACCCGCACGCCGACGAGATGGTGCAGATGGCGATGGGAATGATGGGCATGTTCATCGTGCATCCGAAGGATCGCGGCACGATGCCGGTCGATCGCGATTTCGTGTTCCTGCTCGCCGCATACGACATCGATCCGGGCAGCTACACGCCGCGCGTGAACGAGATGACCGACTTCAACATGTGGACCTTCAATTCGCGCGTGTTCCCGGGCATCGATCCGCTGCCGGTGCGCGCGGGCGACCGCGTGCGGATTCGCTTCGGCAACCTGACGATGACGAACCACCCGATCCACCTGCACGGCTACAGCTTCGAAGTCGCGGGCACCGACGGCGGCTGGATTCCGCCGGCCGCGCGCTGGCCGGAAGTGACCGCCGATGTCGCGGTGGGCCAGATGCGCGCGATCGAGTTCACCGCCGATCGCCCGGGCGACTGGGCATTCCATTGCCACAAGTCGCATCACACGATGAATGCGATGGGCCACCAGGTGCCGAACCTGATCGGCGTGCCGCAGAAGGATCTCGCGCAGCGCATCGGCAAGCTCGTGCCCGACTACATGGCGATGGGCAGCACCGGCGGCGCGATGGGCGGCATGGAGATGCCGCTGCCCGACAACACGCTGCCGATGATGACGGGCACGGGCCCGTTCGGTCCGCTGGAGATGGGCGGCATGTTCACGGTCTGCAAGGTGCGGCAGGGGCTTGGCCGCCACGACTATCGCGACCCGGGCTGGTTCAGGCATCCGAAGGGCACCGTCGCATACGAGTACACCGGCGAACTGCCGGACGGCTGAGCAGCAGCATGCGGCGGCTGCGTGCATGCGGCCGCCGGTTTCGTTTCATTCACTGGGAGTCGACACGATGAAGAAGGGACTGGTTTTGATGGCAACGGGTTGGGCATTGGCGTTTTCCGCGGCGACGTATGCGGCCGGCGACATGGCCGGCATGGACATGAGCGGCGGCACAAAGCAGGCGGCTGCGGCGATGTCGGGCATGTCGCACGGCGAAATCCGCAAGGTCGATACGGCTGCCGGCAAGCTGACGATCAAGCACGGCCCACTCGAAAACCTCGGGATGGATGCGATGACGATGGTGTTCAAGGTGAAGGATCCGGCGATGCTGTCGCAGGTGAAAGCGGGCGACAAGATCGACTTCGTCGCGGAAGACGTGGACGGTGCGCTGACCGTCGTCGAACTGAAGAAGCCGTGACGCGGAGCGTGCCCATGAAGATCACGACCCTCACGCGGCTGGCCGCGATCGTCGCGACCGGTGCGATGCTCGCCGCCGCACCGATCGCGGCATCCGCGCACGGCAAGCTGGAAAGCGCGGCACCGGCGACAGGCAGCACGGTCGACACCGCGCCCGACACGGTGCGGCTCACGTTCAACGAAGACCTCGAACCGGCGTTCAGCTCGGTGAAGGTGTCGGATGCGAACGGCAACGCCGTCACGCAGGACAAGGCAAAGGTCGATGCGGCGAACCCGCGCGTGATGACCGTCGCGATGCCGAAGCTCGCGCCCGGCGCGTACACGGTGCAGTGGGTGGCGATGACGGCCGACGCGCATCGCACGAAAGGCACCTATACGTTCAGGGTGAAGGGGTGAACGACGGCGTCATCGGTCTCCTGCGGCTCGTATCGGTGGCGATCCAGAACGCCGGGTTCGCCGTCGTCATCGGCGCGCTGCTCGGCCGCCACTGGCTCGCGCGCGGCGCGTCGGCGTGGCAGCACGGCATCGCGCGGCGGCTCGGCGCGACGCTGCGCATCGCGTCCGTCATCTCGCTGCTCGCAAGCATCACCGCGTTCTGGGCGCACTGCGCGCTGATGAGCGAGGTGTCGTTGCTCGAAGCGGGGCCGGCCGTCTGCGCGATGCTCGCGGGCACCGGCTTCGGTCATGCGTGGCTGGCCGGCGCGGTGTTCATGCTCGTCGTCGTGGTGCTGTCGTTCGTCCGGTGTGCGAACGATAGGCGCTTGCCGTTCGCGATGTGGGCCGCGCTGGCCTGCGTCGCGCTCGCACGCAGCAACGGCGGGCATCCGGTGGATGCCGGATTGTTCAGCGTGCCGGTGTGGATCGACTGGCTGCATCTGCTGGCGATCAGCGCATGGGTCGGGCTCGTGCTCGTGACGGCATTCGGCGTGATGCCGAGGCTTGCAGCGATGCCCGCAAGCGAACGCACGACCGGCGCATCGTTCGTGCAGTCGCTATCCGATGCGTCGACCTACGCATTGATCGTGCTGTTCGCGACCGGCGCGTACAACGGCTGGCGCGGCGTCGATACGCCCGTCAATCTGCTTGCATCGGCGTACGGGCAGATCCTGCTGCTGAAGCTCGCGCTCGTGCTGATCGCGGCGGCACTCGGCGGACACAACCGCTTCTTCGGAATGCCAACGTTGCTGGCCGCGTTGAAGGATCCGGCCGCTTCGATGCCGGTCAGTTCGTTGAAACGGTTCGGCACGGTGTTGCGGATCGAGGCGGTGGTGCTCGGCGGCGTGCTGATGGTCGCGGCCGTGCTCGTGTCGAGCGCGTTGCCGGGCACGGTGTAGCGTGGCGGCGCGGAGCCGCGGCAGCGAGACCACGCGGGGCAATCGTCACGGGCGCGGCGGATTTTCATCAGACGATTTCCCCGCATTTTCCGGCGTAAACACACGCTCGACGGCGATCGCAGCGTGATAACGACAATTACATCAGCCTGTCTTTGTATTACCAAAAACTGTCATTGAGCGCCGCTAAGCTTTCGCCACCCTCACAACCGGGATTCCCCGTCATGCGCTCGACAATCCGCCTCATCACCCCGCTATTGCTGCTCCCGACGCTCGCCGCGCCGGTTTTCGCCGCCACTGCCGCGCCCGTCAGCCCGAACTGCGGCGGCAGCACGACGCCGATCGCCGATATCCAGGGGCCGGGCGCGCCGTCGCCGCTCGCCGGCCAGAACGTGTCGATCGAGGCGGTCGTCACTGCCGATTTCGGCGGCACGGACGGCTTCGGCGGCTTCTTCGTCCAGCAGGCCGACGCGCAGCGCCGCAACCAGCCGGGCGTGTCGGAAGGCCTGTTCGTCTACGCGCCGAAGGTGCGGGCGAAAGCGGGCGACCTCGTGCACGTGGCGGGCAAGGTCGAGGAGAAGTACGGCCAGACGCAGCTCACGCAGTCGGGCGCGATCGCGGTGTGCGCGAACAACCAGATCGTCACGCCCGTGACGCTCACGCTGCCGGTCGACAGCCCGAACGCGTTCGCCGCGTATGAAGGGATGCTCGTGCGCCTGCCGCAGACGCTGAACGTCACCGACAACTACGAGCTCGGCCGCTACGGCAGCGTGATGCTCAGCAACGGCCGCCTGCGCACGCCGACGAGCGTTGTGCCGCCCGCGCAGGCGCAGACGCAGATCGAGGCGAACGCACGCAACCGCCTGATCCTCGACGACGGCTCGAACAAGCAGAACCCCGCGACCGTGCCGTATCCGGCCCCGGGCCTGTCGGCCGCGAACACGCTGCGCGCGGGCTACACGGTGCGCGACGTCGAAGGCGTGCTCGAAGTGCGCTACGGCGCAGGGCGCGTGCAGCCGCTGCCGGGCGCCGCCGTGCCGGCATTCGACGCACGCACGAACCCGCGCACCCACGCACCGGCGCGCGATCCGAAATCGAACCTGCGCGTCGCGTCGTTCAACGTCCTGAACTACTTCAACGGCAACGGTCTCGGCGGCGGCTTCGACGATCCGAACAATCGCGGCGCGAAGAACTTCCAGGAATTCCAGCGCCAGGAAGCGAAGATCGTCAGCGCGCTGAAGGCGATCGACGCCGACGTGATCGGCCTGATGGAAATCCAGAACAACGGCTATGGCGAACTGAGCGCGGTGCGCCAGCTCGCGGCGAAGCTCGGCAATCACTGGCGCGTCGTCGATCCGGGCGTGTCGCGCCTCGGCGGCGATGCGATCACGGTCGCGATGATCTACGACAGCCGCAAGGTCGAACCGGTCGGCCGCGCGGCGACGCTCGCGATCGACGACAAGAACCGCCAGCCGCTCGCGCAGTCGTTCCGGCTGATCAACGGCAACAAGCAGTCGCTGACGGTCGCGGTCAACCACCTGAAGTCGAAGAACTGCCCGGACGCCGCGAACGACGATCTCGACCAGGGCGACGGCCAGGGCTGCTGGAACCCGACGCGCACGCGCGCGGCGGCGAAGGTGGCCGACTGGCTCGCCGGCAACCCGACGGGCGTCGCCGGCCAGGGCGTGCTGCTGATCGGCGACTTCAACAGCTACACGTACGAAGACCCGATCCGCACGCTCGAATCGCGCGGCTACCGCAACCTCGTCGCGCGCTGGATCGGCGCGAATGCGTACAGCTACGTGTACAACGGCGAAGCCGGCTACCTCGATCACGCGCTCGCGACGCTGCCGCTCGCCTCGCACGTGAAGGCCGTGCACGAATGGCACATCAACGCGGACGAGCCGCTCGCGCTGCAGTACACGCTTGCGTACAAGTCGGCGGAGCAGCAGAAGACGTTCTACGCGCCGGATGCGTATCGCTCGTCGGATCACGATCCGGTGCTGATCGATATCGTGCTGCCGGGCGGCGGGAAGTAATGGCGAATTGAATGTGGAAGAAGCGCGGCGTGCGGCGAGGCTGCATGTCGCGCTTCATCCCTATTGGAAGCGCCGGCAGGAGAGAAGGGTAAATAATTCCGCTGAATTTATTGGAACTCGAGAAATCGGTATTTTATGGATGGCGCGGTGCGGATAAACGCATCGATTGAAGAATGGCTGAAGTGACTTGAATCATTGAATGGCCGCCGGAACATGCCGTCGCGCTGAATTAAGCGATCAAGAATAATTAAAATGAAAGAATAATTCTAGTGATCTGAAGGATTTCGTGCCGCAACATCATTGCCAGTAAAGGATTGCTGGTTGTTCGATAAAAGCGGCGGATTCTGCGGATTATTGTCGACAGCGCGCGCAATGCACGAATAATCCCGTTTTCTTTCAATTGCCAGACACTGTCCGCCGTTAGCATCATTGCGGGTTTTTTAATATCCGAATGATCTTTGACAACGCGGCGCAGCACCGCCTATTTTTGTGTTGTCGTAAATTTGGGTCATATAAAAGTTGTCCAAACTGCAGGGGGCGTCCGAGCACCATTCTCGCCAGCAGTTTGCTGTGTCTGTATCAAGTTCAGTCTCTTGGAAGTCCAATCCCCAACCGCCGACTGCCGACCGTGCAACGCGAGTGGCGGGTTCGCCTGCGCGTTCCGCAGGCGTTGGCGGCCTGTGTGAAACGGTATCCGAATCAAAGGACAGAGATGAAACCAGACAGGAGCTGTACCGGCAGCCGCCGTGGCCGTCACGGCCGGTTGGCCGGGCTAGGTGCATTGACCGTCATGACACTGGCGCTCGCGGCATGCGGCGGCGACGATTCGTCGTCCGTCGGTGCGTCGAGCCTCGCGCAGGCCACCGCCAGCCAGCAGGCGAGCGCGCAACAGGCGGCCGGGCAGACACCGGCCAACCAGCCGTACGTCGACCCGGTCGCGTATTCGATGAATGCGACCGACGGCCTCGCCCCCGGGCAGGTGTCCGAGAAAACCGCCGTCATGCATTACCAGTGGAAGAACGGCGGCACGACCGTCAATTACACGACGACCACCGGCCACCTGACCGCGCAAGACGCGAACGGCAATGCGGAAGCGTCGATGTCGTATGTCGCGTACACCGCGCCGAGCACGAACGGCAAGCCGCGCCCCGTCACGTTCGTCTATAACGGCGGCCCCGGCTCGTCGTCGATCTGGCTGCGGCTCGGCTCGTTCGCGCCGACCCGCGTGGCCACGCCCGATCCGCTGTTCGGCAGCAACTGGCCGAACTATCCGCTCGTCGACAACGCCGAGAGCCTGATCGACACCACCGACCTCGTGTTCATCGACCCGCCTGGCACCGGGCTGTCGGAAGCCGTGTTGCCGAACACCAACCAGAAGTACTGGGGCTCCGACGCGGACGTGAACATCATGCGCGACTTCATCCAGCGCTACCTGAACGTCAACAGCCGCGGCACGTCGCCGATCTACCTGTACGGCGAATCGTACGGCACGCCGCGTACCGACATGCTCGCGCTGGCGCTCGAATCGGCCGGCGTGCACTTGACGGGCATCGTGCTGCAGTCGGCGATCCTGAACTACTTCGCGGATGCGGTGGAAGCCGTCGCGATCACGCAGTCGACGGAGGGGCTGCTGCTCGAAACCGATACCGTGGCCGGCTACCTGCCGGGTTATGCGGCGGTCGCGGCGTACTTCAACCAGGTGTCGCCGGCACCGGTGAACGCCGATCTGTACGCACTGCAGACGGAACTGTTCACGACGCTGATCTACAACCAGCTGCAGAAGTATTCGCAGTCGTGGGTGTTGAGCCAGCTCGGCATTCCGGATGCGCTCGGCACGCCGGTGTTCCCGAGCGATGCGACGCTCAGGCTGTGGTCGATCCCGTCGAGCCTCACGCAACAGGCGCTGCGCGGCTACTTCAACGCGAATCCGTTCGGCACGAGCCTCTTGCCCGGGACGACGATCGGCCGGTATGACGGACGCGTGTCGTTGCCGAATTCCGATCCGCGCCTGCAGAACGACGGCGACCCGTCCGACATCCTGATTTCGCAGCCGTTCACGAACGCGCTCGCGACGCAGATGCCGGATTACCTCGGCTACACCGCACCGAACGCGACGTACCTGCCGCTGAACGACAACATCATCGGCGTCTGGGACTTCACGCACGACGGCCAGCCGATGCCCGACACGATCCCCGATCTGCTCGGTGCGCTGCAGCTCAACCCGAAGCTTCGCGTGCTCGCGGAGAATGGCTTCCACGATCTCGCGACGCCGTTCTTCAACACCGAGAAGCAACTCGCGCGGCTGCAGACGGTGAAGGGCCTGAATCCGAAGCTGCAGGTGAACTTCTTCCAGGGCGGCCACATGATCTACCTGGACGACGTCGCCCGTCCGCAGATGAAGCGGGACCTGAAGACGTTCTACAAGGGTGCGCGGATTCCGACGGCACTGACGCTGCACACGCTGCCGCCGCCGTGGCCGGATGAAAACCCGCCGAGCGTGCCGACCGGCAGCGTCCCGGGCGCGACCGCCGGGACGACGCTGGCGGCGGCCCCGTGAGCGAGCCTGAGCGACGGACTCCTTGTCAAAGGAACCCTCTATTCATCCATTGAATGCGAGTGATCATGTCCCTAATCAAAATGATGCGGCGTATGTCTCCGTTGATCGTCGTCGGTGCCGTGATGAGCAGTGCCTACGCGTTGCCGCCGCAGGCGGTGGCGCCGGTGAAGCTGCCGCACGGCGGGCGCGGTGTCGACGGTCCGTTCTTTCCCGCCACGAAAGCGGCGCCGGTGTTGCCGTCGACCGGCGCGACGCTGCAGCAGCAGGCGCAGCAGCGTGTCGATGCGCGGCTCGGCGCCAATACGGTGCTGAGCAACGGCGCGGCCGTGACGAAGGCGCAGGCGCAGAGCAGCGGTCTCGGCTTCGTGTCGAAGCACTTCGACGAGATCGACGCGAAGCACACCGGCCGCGTGACGATGAGCGATGTGCGGCAGTTCATCCAGCAGCGGCAGGTGCAGGCGCAGCAGGAACAGCAGGACGAGTGACGTAGCAGGCAGGGCGGCGGCTGGTGCGGACGCCTGCGCACCGGCCGCCGGACGATGAACGACAGCGTGAACGCCAGGCGCTAGAGCGCCTGGCGCGCATAGCGCTTCGCGGTGGCCGACGGCAGTTCGCCGAACATCGCGCGAAGAGCAGGCCGATCAGGTTGAGCCACGCCGTCATCCACCCGCATTTCTCCCGGTTCTATCAGATTCGGCAATGGAGTGAAAATCCCGAGGGATGCACCGGAACAGGGAGGGCGTGTCGGCCCGTTTCGTCGCCGGGAGGAATGGGAGCGTGACGGATGCGCAGCGGCGGCGGCGGTGTCGACGGGCGATCGCCGCATCGCCGCCACGCAAGCGGCCCCGGACGCACGCCGGAACCGGCGGCGGCCTATTCCGCTTGCGGCTTGCCGTGTCGCACTCCGAAGCGCGCGCGATAGTCGCGTGGCGATACGCCGACCTGCTTCGCGAACGCGCGCTGCAACGCGTCGACGCTGCCGAATCCCGACCGCTCGGCGATGCGTTCGAGCGGCCAGTCGGCCCGCTCCAGCAGCGCCTTCGCGCGCTCGACGCGTGCGGCCAGCACGAACTGCGCGGGCGATCGTCCGGTCTCCTTCAGAAAATTGCGCGCAAACGTGCGCTCGCTCATGTGCATCCGCGCGGCCAGCGCGGCAACGCCGAGATCGCCAGCCGGATCGTCGGCGATCTCGGCGAGCAGCGCGCGCATGCGCGGCGTCGCGTTGGCCAGCGCCCCGAGCCCGACGCTGAACTGTGCCTGTCCGCCGGGACGGTGCATGAACAGCACGAGTTCGCGTGCGACCGCGAGCGCGGTCGGCGCACCGCAATCCGCCTCGACGAGCGCGAGACACAGATCGATGCCGGCCGTCACGCCGGCCGACGTATGGAACGGCGGATCGCTGACGTAGATCGCGTCCGGTTCGATCCGCGCGTCGGGACGGAGCGCCTGCAGCATCGCGCACTGGTTCCAGTGCGTGGTCGCGCGCCGGCCGTCCAGCCATCCGCCCGCCGCCAGCACGAACGCGCCCGTGCAGATGCTCGCGATGCGCCGCGTGCCGGCGATCCGCGTGCGCAGCCACGGCAGCACGCCGGTTTCCGATGCGGCATGGCGTAGCGCCGCTTCATCGCCGCCGGCGACGATGAGCGTGTCGATCCGCTCGGGCAGCGCCGCGAGCGCGGCCGTGCCGGCGAGGCGCAGGCCCGCGTGCGTGACGATGTCGCCGCCGTGTTGCGACGCGAGCGTGAGCCGGTACGGCGCGGCATGGTCGGGAAGGTGACGGTTCGCGACCGCGAACACTTCCATCGGGCCCGTGATGTCGAGCGACTGGACGCCTTCGAAGCCGACGACGACGATGTCGCGTGCCGAACAGGTTGACTGGGACATGGCGGAAAGTGCGGTGGAGTTGTCCTTGTGACCGCGTGCATGATCCTTGTAATTTTCCGGACATGCAATCGACGGATGCGGGTGAACGATGCGGGGATGGAAGGCAGGCGGGGCGGTGCTGCTGGTGTGCGCGATGCTGGGCGCATGGGCCGCGGGGTGGCATGTGCCGGTGAAGGCGGAGGACGCACGGCCGGTCGCCCAGGCGCTGACGATCGGCGCGCCGAAGGCGGCCCGCGCGCGGCCGCTCGTGGCGATCGTCGCGGACAACGCCGGAACGGAGACGACCGATTTCATCGTGCCGTACGCAATGCTGAAGGCATCCGATGCGGCCGATGTCGTCGCCGTATCGGCCGATGAAGGCGAGGTCGAGCTGATGCCCGCGCTGCGCATGCTGGCCGATACGACGTTCGACCGGTTCGATGCCGCGACGCCCGCGGGGGCCGACGTGGTGATCGTGCCCGCGCTGCATCGCGCGGACAGCCCGGCGGTGCTGACATGGTTGCGCAAGCAGGCCGTTGCCGGTGCAACGATGGTGGCGATCTGCGAGGGTGCGGAAGTGCTCGCGAATGCGGGCCTGTTGCGGCACCGTACGGCGACGTCTCATTGGTATGTGCGCGACAGCCTGCGTCACCGCTTTGCCGATACGACGTGGATCGACGATCGCCGCTATGTGATGGACGGCAACGTCATGACGACGACCGGCGTATCGGCGTCGATTCCCGCTTCGCTGGCGTTGGTGAATACGCTGGCCGGGCCGGCAGCGGCGCGCGAGACGGCGCGGCGCGTCGGCGCACAGTCATGGAGCGACGTTCACGACGGCAGCCGGTTCGCGTTGACGGCGCGTGCGGTGGCGGTTGCGTTGACGAACCGCGTCGCGTTCTGGCGGCGCGAGACGTTCGATCTTCCGGTCGAAACCGGGTTCGACGAGCTACCGGTTGCGTTGACCGCCGACGCGTGGGCGCGGACCTGGCGCAGTGACGTCGTCGCGACGGCAGACGCGCGCGTGGTCGAGTCGAGGCACGGGCTGCGGTTGCTGGCGCAGCCGGCGAATGCGCGGCACGCGCGCATAGCGGTGCCGGCTGACCGGCGCGGGGAAGCGGTGCTGCCCGCTGTGCTCGGCGACATCGCGGCACGCTATGGCGATACGACGTCGGGCTGGGTCGCGCTGCAACTGGAGTATCCGAGGTAGCGACGCGTCGGGCGCGCCATGCTGGCATTGCGTGCCGCGCTTGCGACGGAATTCGCCGGCGCCGGGGCTGGCCCGGTCGAAGTTTGAGTGAGCGGCGGGTAAGCAACACGCCGCCGACCGTGAAAGTTACGCGGGGTCCGCCGCGAACAGCGCTTCCCAGCCGAGAAACGCGCCAAGCGGAATGATGTCCCAGTCGATCAGCCCGGCCTTCGCCAGCGGAAACTCGCGCAGCGCTTCGCGGGCGCTTTCTATCGACTCGCACTCCGCGATGATCGCGACGCCCGGGCGATCCTGACGGAAATAGATATCGCGGACGATCCCGCGCTTGAGCAGTTGCCACGCGTAGCGCACTTCGTCGAGCAGGTGCGGTTGATACGCGTCCGGGCTGGCACCGGGCAACGGGACGTCGAGGCACAGCAGTTTCATGTCGATCTCCTGGCGAATGGGGGGCTGCTTACGCGCTGGCCGCGAGCCGCGACGCCAGTTCGGCGACGCGCTGCCCGAGGTGCGCGGCGGTGTCGAGGTCGCTCGCGATCGGCGACAGTTCCGGCGACACGTCGTCGGACTGCGCCATCGCGCCGAGCCAGCCGCCGATCCGGTTGCGCTCGTTCGCCGCGGTGCCGGCGAACAGGTCGAGCCCGACCCAGATCATCCCGTGCTGCGCGGCGAACAGCGTCATCGTCATCAGCGAGTTCAGCTTGTCGCCGTGCTGCGCGCCGGAATTGGTAAAGCCGGCCGCGACCTTGTTGCGCCAGGTTTGCGGAATCCACGCGGGGCGCGTCGAGTCTTCCATGAATTTCTTGAGCCGCGAGCTGATCGAGCCGTTGTACGTCGGCGAGCCGAAGATGATCGCGTCGCTCGCGGCGAGCGTCTCCCACGGAATCGCGCCGTCGGCGACCGCGACGAGCCGCACTTCCGCGCCCGGCACGCGCCGCACGCCTTCCGCGACGGCTTGCGCCTGTCGCTCGGTGTGACCGTGACCGCTGTCGAAAACGATGGTGGCAAGCATGGACATTCCTTTGCAGTGCGTTGAACGATGGGCTGATTGTGGGCGGCGCGGGTCGCAACCGGAAGTTGAGTCCGGGTTGAGTCGCTCACAACTTCAGGTTGATAATCGGCGGCAAGCGAAGGTGTACCGTGCAACGTGTCGATCGAAGGAGGCTGCTTTGGATGTGTCACAACGCACGCGTGCGATCCTGTCGTTCGTGCATGCGGCCGACGGCGGCAGCTTCGCGGCGGCCGGGCGCATGCTCGGCATCACGTCGGCCGCCGTCAGCAAGAACGTCGCGGGCCTCGAGCAGGCGCTCGGCGTGCGGCTGATGAACCGCACCACACGCACGCTGAAGCTCACCGACGAAGGCAGCGTGTTCCTGCGCCAGGCACGCGTCGCACTGGACGCGCTTGATTCGGCGGTCGACAGCATCGTCGCGCAGCGGCTCGGGCCGCAAGGGCGCATACGCATCTCGACCAGCGCCGCATTCGGGCGCGAGCATCTGCAGCCGGTGCTGCCCGGGTTGCTGGCGCGTTACCCTGGCTTGTCGGTGGAGGCCGATTTCGACGACCGGATCGTCGACGTCGTGCGCGACGGCTACGACATCGTCATCCGCGGCGGCAACATCCACGATTCCGCGCTGGTATCGCGGCCGGTCTTTCGGATGAATACGGTGCTGGTTGCATCACCCGCTTATCTGGAGCGTCACGGCATTCCGCGAGCGCCGGACGATCTCGTTACGCACCGGCTGATCGCACGCCGGTTTCTCGGTGGTGAGGTCGCGACATGGAGCTTCAGGATGCGCGGCGGGAGCATCGTGGCGGTCGATCCGGGCGAGACGGCGCTGCTGACATTCTCCGCGCCGGAGGCCGTGCTGCAGGCCGCCTGTGACGGGCTGGGCATCGCGCAGGTCGGGGTGCACCTCGCGTGGGCGCATCTGCGCGCCGGCGCGCTGAAGGTGCTGCTGCACCGCCATCACTTGACCGGCAGCTACGAAATGGCGATGCAGTATCCGCATCGCGCATTGAAGGCGTCGCGCGTACAGGCGACGGTCGACTATCTGCTCGACGCGTTTGCCGCGAACGAGAGCCTGCATGTGCCGCTGAAGGCGCTGGATGCGTACGGCGTGTGAGGGCGGCGCGTTCCATGCGAGCGATCCGGCGTTCATCGCGCTGGTGGCGCGCTTGCGCGCAAGCAGCAGCGAGTTCGCGCAATGGTGGGATGCGCATGACGTGCACAGCGGCGTGTCGGGCCGGAAGGTGTTCGCGCATGCGCAACGGGGCGCGCAGCGCTATGAATACGCGACGTTCCAGGCGAACGACGATCCCGCGCTGAAGCTGGCGATTTACACGCCGGTGAGCGGGGATGAGGGGGACTGAAGGGGTTTCAATCACCGCCGCCATCCGGTGGCCACGCATCGAAGTATTTTCTTCGTGCGTGACCGCCGGGGGCGGAGCGTAACGGGGCGGTGTTTCCGGTCAGGCCGAAGCCGTGGCCGAGGCCGTACGTCGGGCGGACAAGCGATTCCACAGCATGCCGGAGCGATTGCCGCTGCGGCAGTACGCAAGCACGGGCTTCTGCAGCGTGTCGACCAGTGCACCGAAGGCATCGATTTCCGCATCACCGATGCCGTCGCGCTCGACCGGCAGGTAGCGTGCTTCGAGGCCCAGTTCGCGGGCCGCCGCGGCGATTTCGTCGAACGCCGGATGGGCGTCGCCTTCGCCGTCCGGCCGGTTGCAGATGACCGACCGGAAGCCGGCATTGCGGATCGCCTTCAGGTCGGCCGGCGTGATCTGCCGCGACGCGGAGAAGCCGTTCGCCGCCGTCGCGCGACACTGTTCGATCGCGTGGCGGAAGCAGGCGATCGCGAAGTCGACGTCCTGCTCCGTCGTAAAGCGGCCGAAGCTCACGCGCACGGTGCGGCCTGCCGTTTCCGCATCGAGGCCGATCGCGGTCAGCACGTGGGACGGTGCGCCGCTGGTCGAGTTGCATGCGGACGTCGACGACACCGCGAGCGCTTCGCCGAGCATGAACGGGAAGAAGCCCGGCGCGTTCACCGTCAGGCTCAGCGTGTGCGGGATGCGGCGCGCGGCGGCCGCGTTCTGTGTGACATCGCCGAGTGCGACCAGTGCGTCCGTCAGGCGCGCGCCGAGCGCGGCGATTCGAGCGGCTTCGCCGTCGAGCTTCTCGGCGGCCAGTTCGCATGCCACGCCCATGCCCACGATCTGATGCGTCGCGAGCGTGCCCGAACGCAAGCCGCGCTCATGCCCGCCGCCATGAATCTGAGGCGCGATTTGATCCGCGATATCGCGGCGCACGAACAGCGCGCCGATCCCCTTCGGGCCGTACACCTTGTGCGCGGACATCGACAGCATGTCGATGCCGAGCGCGCGCACGTCGATCGGCGTCTTGCCGAGCGCCTGGGCAGCGTCGACGTGGAGCAGCGCGCCCGCGTCATGCACGATGCGCGAGATTGCGCCAATATCGGTCAGCGTGCCGAGTTCGTTGTTCACGAGCATCAGCGACACGAGGCCCGTATCGGGGCCGATGGCGGCCGCGACCGCGTCGGCGGTGATTTCGCCGTCGCGCGTGGGCGTCAGGAACGTGACCGTCGAGCCGTGCTTCGACAGGTTCGCCATCGTGTCGAGAATGGCCTTGTGCTCGATGCGGCTCGTGATCAGGTGACGCTTGCCGGTCGCGTTTTCCGCATAGCCCTTCAGCGCGAGGTTGTTCGATTCGGTGGCGCCCGAGGTCCAGACGATCTCGTCGGCGTCCGCGCCGATCAGCGCGGCGACTTGCGCGCGGGCCTGCTCGACCTTCTCTTTCGCGCGCAGGCCGGCGGCATGCGAGCTCGATGCCGGGTTGCCGAAGATGCCGTCGAAGCCGAGGCAGGCCGTCATCGCTTCGATCACGCGCCGATCGGCGGGCGTCGTGGCGGCGTAGTCGAGGTAGTGCAGCGGGGTGGTGTCGCTCATGTCCTTCTCATGCTCTTTCTTTCGGAATGGAAGAAATGATACGGGGGACAGAAGGGAAAAAGGATCCAAAGTTGGCTGATGATTCCGCTTGATATGGAATAACGTTTTATTTGATTGTGGATTGGGGGAATTTATTTTTCTGGTGGCGGGCGAGGGCGATTTGCGTGTCCGCTGCCCATTTTGCGAGGGATGATCGAGATGCAGTATGAACTGACGACGTTGTCGTGTTTGCTGCTGGAGCAGGATGCCGTGTCCGCCGGCGCACACCGATGGGTATCGGATCCGCGGGCCGCGGGGCGTCTCCTCGGCGCATGGCGTTCGGAAATCGGCGAGTTGGGGCAGATCGTCGTGCTGCGAGGCTTCGACGAAATCGACGAACTGCAGCAGGAGCGTCGACGTGCGTTGATGAGCGGCGGGCCGTTCAATATCGACGGTGACCACGTGGGTCTCAGCATGGAAACCTACGAACTGTTTCCGTTCCTGCCCGCGATCGAACCGAAGACACTCGGCAGGTTCTACGAATTTCGCCGCTATTGGCTCAAGCCGGCCGGGATCGCGCCGACGATCGCTGCCTGGGAGCAGGCCGTCGGTCCGGCCGAGGCCTATACGTCGCATCTCGTCGCGAATATGTACGCGATCGACGGCCCGCCACGCATTGCCCATATCTGGGGGTTCTCGAGCCTGGAGGCGCGCATGGCATTGCGCGCGCGCCACTATGCCGAAGGGCTTTGGCCGCCGAAAGGCGGGCCGCAGCAGATCGAGCGGGCTACGTCGACGATTTGCCTGCCGGAGGCGTGGTCTCCGCTGGGTTGAATGTCCGGGGAAGCGTTGCAGATGTCGCGCTGCCCCGCACGATGCGACGGCAGGTGACGTATCGACGCCTCCGCAGCGGCGGTCTTGCCGCGTTCCTCCGCTGAACCGCGGCAAGCGCCGGGGCACACTCGACTGGCTGTACGCCGCGTTCATGCGGCGACCTGCCGATGCTTCGATGTCTATGAGGGATTCCCCCGGAACACGCGAACGAGCGCCGCTTCAACGCCGCCTTCGTTCGCGCCGCGCTTCTCCGTCGATGCTTCCCGCGCATCGCCCGCGATTATTTACGTTTCGCGAATGGCGCGTTCGCCGGTTTTATTTGAGTGCGGATCTTGGGACGTTTTTTATCGTCCGGCCCGACCGTACGCGTGCGAGCGGCGGTGCGGCCGGCCCGTTGCAGCCGGCTGCTAATGCCGGCAATGATCGGCCGCATCGAACCGGTTGTGCACGAGCACCTTGCCGATGACGCGGCCGGACTCCAGTGCCTCGTGAGCGTCGACGATTCTTTCCAGCGGAACCTTCATGCCGATTCTGGGTGAGTAGGCGCCTGCGGCCACGCAGGCAGCGACGTCCCTGACAGCCTGCTGCTTGGCGTCGTCGGGCACGTGATAGATATAGACGAAGCGCAGGACACAGCCATGCATCATCGCCCTCAATAGTGGAACGGACAGTTCGTCCGTTGCATGAGCCATCGCATAGGAACTGATGACGCCGCCGTGCGACACGCAGGCCAGGTCGACCTCGAGATTGGACTTCAGGTCGACATCGACGATACGGTCCACGCCGATGCCGCCGGTTGCGTCGAGAATGCCTGTTGCCGCGTCCGCCGCGTGCCGGTCGACGACCAGATCGGCGCCGTTCTCTTTGGCGACGGTCGCCTGTTCGGCATTCGTGACCGATGCCGCCACCCATGCGCCGGCCCATTTCGCCAGCAGGATGGCGGCGGTGCCGACGACACCCGCGCCACCGTGAACCAGCACACGTCGTCCCGTCAGGCTGCCGTCGGCGAACAGGCAGCGGTGCGCGGTCAACGCCGGGATGCCAAGGGAGGCGCCCACATCGAACGACGCATGGTCCGGCAGGCGTACCGCATGGCTCGACGGGACCACGACGTATTCCGCCGCCGTACCCGTGGCCCGGCCGTATTGCGCCTCGTAAAGCCAGACGCGTTCGCCGATGCGCGCTGGCGAGACGTGGATGCCGATGGCGTCGATGACGCCCGCGCCGTCCTGATGCGGAATGATGCGCGGGTAAGGCAGCGCGGACGAGAATCCGGTACGCGCTTTCACGTCGGTCGGATTCAGTCCCGACACGTGGATGCGGACGCGTACCTCGTGGGGCCCCGGTTCGGGCATCGGCCATTCACCGACGGTCAATACGTCCCGGGCTGCACCGAGACGTTCGTAGAAGGCTGCTTGCATCTGTCGCGCTCCAATCGTTTTCACCAAGGCGGCGGGCCATGTGGACCTGACCGCCGGACGGGAAAATTCTGGGTTGAAGGGATACGGATCGCAAGTAAGTACGAGTTTGATATATAGGGTAATTTTTTATACTATTGGCGCATGGAAAAGCCGAATACACACGGGTACCGATGCACGGTGGAGGCGACAGTCGATGTCATCGGCGGGAAGTGGAAGCCGTTGATCATTTACTACCTGCTCAGCGGTACGAAGCGATTTGGCGAGCTTCGCGCCGCCATCGGCGGCGTCACGCAGCGGTCGCTGACATTGCAGCTGCGAGAGCTTGAAGCGCACGGCGTCATTTCCCGGCAAGTATTCGCCGAGGTTCCGCCCCGTGTCGAATATTCGTTGACGGAAGTGGGCCGTACCCTCGCGCCCGTGCTCAACGCGATGAAAGACTGGGGCGACGGCTATGTTGCCCACTGCGAAACGCGATAGATGCATCCAGGCAGGGATCGGCCTGACGTGCAGGCCGGTGGTTTGCCGCGTCGCGACTGAACCGGGGCGCTGCGGCTCGGCTACGTGTCGCAGGCCGCGTTCAGCCGCGCGTTCAAGCGCGTGACGGGCATGCCGCCGGCGCCGGCCGGCCGGCCGGTCGTTCGGGATACGTAGAAACCGTCGCCTCCGTCATGTCGAGCGGAGCCGATGCATCCGCCGCGTTCATGCGGCGAACTGCCGATGCTTCGATGTCTATGAGGGATTCCCCCGTAACACGCGAACGAGCGCCACTTCGACGCCGCCTTCGTTCGCTCCGCGCTTCTCCGTCGATGCTTCCCGCGCACCCCCCGCGATTATTTGCGTTTCGCGAATGGCGCGTTCGCCGGTTGTTCCCTACCCGATTGGATGCCGTGCACCTATCGTGGTGACGTCGGCTGATTGAACCCAACGCGTCGCACCCGAACGCCAGCCGGCACTTCCTCGCGATTCGCGTCGCACACAAAAACCATCGGACCTGGCTCATGCGCAGGCGCTGCGGCGCGCGCAGGCGAACCTGTGTCCACGGAGACGGACATGAAAGCAAACGAGTGGGATACCTCATACGAGTGGAAGGCGGTCACGCTGCTGGCGCTCGGCTTCGGGCTGGTCGGCCTCGATCGCTGGCTGATCGCGCCGCTGTTCCCTTCGATCATGAAGGACCTCAACCTGAACGCGCAGGACGTCGGCAATTGCATCGGCGTGCTCGGCCTGTCATGGGGCATCTTCGCGGCGCTGATGGGCGGCATCTCCGACAAGATCGGCCGCCGCAAGGTGCTGATTCCGGCCATCATCGCGTTCTCGCTGCTGTCGGGCTTCTCGGGGCTCGCGGGCGGGCTGCTCGGGCTGATGGCGATTCGCGGCCTGATGGGCGTCGCGGAGGGCTCGTTCTGCCCGACGAGCTTCGCCGCGACGGCCGACGCATCGCATCCGCGGCGGCGCGGGCTGAACCTCGGCCTGCAGCAAAGCGGCTTCGCGCTGTTCGGGCTCGCGCTGTCGCCGATCATCGCGACGCAGCTGCTCGGCTTCGTGTCGTGGCGCTGGGTCTTTGCGCTCGTGGCCGTGCCTGGCCTGATCCTCGGCGCGATCATGTTCTTCGTGATCCGCGAGCCGAAGGTCACGAAGGCCGTCGCGTCGGAGCATGCGCCGGCGTCGCTCGGCCATGTGCTCAAGAGCCGCAACATCCTCGTGGCGATGGCCGCCTTGTGCTGCGCGATGACCGGCGTATTCGTGCTCGGCGCGCTGTTGCCGCTGTACCTGACCGACTACCTGGCGCTTGGCACGCAGAAGATGGGCCTCGTCGTGTCGGCGATCGGTTTCGGCGGTTTTCTCGGGCAATTCGGGTTGCCGGGGCTGTCCGACCTGGTCGGCCGCCGCCTCGCGAGCATCGTCGGCTTCGCGGGGACGGCCGTGATGCTTTACATTTTCCGTGGCCTCGGCCCGCAGCCGCTCGCACTGTTCGGGGTGCTGTTCGTCGCGTCGTTCTTCACGCTCGGGCTGGTGTCGCTGCTGTCCGGCCCGGTGGCGACGGAGGCCGCGCCCATCGGGCTCGTGTCGACGTCGATCGGCGTGGTGGTCGGGGTCGGCGAGATTTTCGGCGGCGGCATCGCGCCGGCGATGGGCGGCTACGTCGCCGCACACTTTGGCATCCAGAACATTCTGTGGCTGCCGATGTGTGCGGTCATGCTCGGCATCGTGGTCAGCCTGCTGCTGAAGGAAACCGCGCCGGCCGTGCTGCAGCGTCGCATGGCGGCCGTGCAACCGGAACTGGCGGCGGGCGAGCAATCGCGGTAAGGCAATACAGGGGCAGGGCGGCGCATGCACGGGCCGGCGTCATCGACGATTGACATCGATTGGGTGACAGAGTGACGCTTCCTGCATGACACAGCCCGCTATCCTCACGGGTAGACTGCCGGTTTCGCTGTCGAAAAAGGGCGCGGTATGGACCGGTTCCTGAGCATCGAGGCATTCGTCCGGGTGGCGGAGGCGAGCAGCTTCGCCGAGGCGGCGCGGCAGCTTGGCGTGACCAGCTCGGTCGTGACGAACCGCATCCAGCAGCTCGAGAAGTTCGTCAACGCGCCGCTGTTCCATCGCAGCACGCGCCACGTGCGCCTGTCCGACGTGGGCGAGGCGTTTTATCGCGAATGCGCGGACGTGGTAGGGCGCGTCAACGAGCTGACCGACCAGATGCGCGAGCTTCGCGCGACCCCGACCGGGCGGCTGCGCATCCAGATGCTGCCCGGTTTCGCGCTCGATCACTTCGGCGCGCCGCTGGTGGAGTTCAACCGGCGCTACCCGGGCATCCAGCTCGACGTCATCGTCAATGACCGTGTCGTGGACCCTGTCGAAGAAGGGTTCGACATCGCGTTCCAGATCTTTCCGCCGATCTCCGAGTCGTTGATCGAACGGCGGCTGTTCACCGTCAAGCGCCTCTTCTGCGCATCGCCAGCGTACCTCGACGCGCATGGTGCGCCACAACATCCGCGCGACCTGCTGCAGCACACCACCGCGCTCTATTCGGGTTATCCGTCGCGCAACCGCTGGACGATGACGCGCGGCGACGAGGTCGTCGAAATGGAGTTGCCGGGCATGATCCGCTCGAACTCCGTGCACCTGCTGCGCGAGTACGCGCTGTCCGGCGGCGGCGTCGTGTGCCTGCCGACGCTCGTGGCGAGCGAGGCGCTCGTCGCGGGCCGGCTGGTGCCGATCCTGACCGACTTTCAGCTCGCGCCGCTGAGCTTTGCCGCGGTCTATCCCGCAACGCAGCGACAGGCGTTGAAGGTGAAGGCGCTGGTCGAGTTTCTCGCGGAAACCATCGGCGACGAATCGCCGTGGGATCGTCCCCTTCTGGAGCGTGGCTGGGTGCGTTGAAGCGCGCGGATTATTCGCGAAACGCAAATGCCGTAGTCGCCGTCCCGTGCCTTGTTGCGGGTGGGCCTTGCCCCTAGAGTGGAATCCAACAAGCGGTTCAACTCAGGAGACAGAAATGACCGACACGGCATTCCACACCGTCTTTGGCTCGCTCAACGAATACCGGAAAGGCGAGATCGAAATCACGAGCGGCAGCGCTCAACACTACGCGTTCTCGAATGTCTTCGAGGTCGCATCGAAGTCGGCCCCTTATGAAAAGGTCGTCGCCGGCAAGAACCTCGAATACGTGATCGAAGTGCTGCGGACCGACGGCCAGTCGCCGTGGTTCGCGTGCACGCACGACGAGTTCGTGATCCAGATGGATGGCGAAGTCCGGATCGAATTCATCAAGCTCGATACGCCGCCGCAAGCGGGGCGCGGCACCGTGAATGCCGGCACGCAACCGGCCGGCCGCAAGATGGGCTACGTCGTATTGCGCCAGGGCCATCAGGCGCTGCTGCCGGCCGGCTGTGCATACCGCTTCACCGCCGGCAAGCCGGGCGTCGCACTCGTGCAGACCGTCCTGGGCGAGCTGTCCGTGGAGAAGTGGGCCGACATCTGCCTGCACTGATTCGTCCGACCGCATTCGACACTTCCAGGAGACACGTTATGGCCACCCTCGACACCCTCGATACTTCCGCAGGCTTCGCCGCCGATCTGGTGCAAGCCACCGAGGCCGACGCCGTTACCGGCTACCGCCGCTTCCAGCTCGGCGCATTCGAATTCCATCGCGACGAATATTTCGTGAAGATCAGCTGGCCCGCGAAAGGCCAGACCCGCACGCACGCGATGCCGGCGGACGCGTTCCTGCGCGCGATGATGCGCGACGTGGCATGGGGCTTCTTCTACGGCTGGGTGAACTTCGACCACGTGTTCGGCACGCGCAACCACTACGGCAAGGTGGACATGTATGCGGGCACCTTCAACGGCATCCTGAAGGACGCCGGCGTGGACTACACCGAGACCTTCGACACGCCCACGATCATGGCGACCTTCAAGGCGATGCTGCACGACTGGACGAACGAAGGCTTCGATCCGTTCGCGGCGCCCGAGGAAACCGGCACGGCGTTCGGACGCAAGCACGGCGAGAACGGCTCGGCGATCGAGCGCACGCGGATCGCGACGCGCCGCATGCCGGGCCTCGAAGGCGATTCGCCGCTGCGCGACGACCTGCCGGTCAACCGCGCGTTCCTCGACGTCGCGCAGGACGAACCGGAAGTGCACGTCGAGCCGGGCTTCGAAGGCGAGCTGCACGCGTTCAACCTGTTCAAGTACCTGTCGCGTTCGGACGTGACGTGGAATCCGTCGGTCACGTCGGTGTGCGGGCGCAGCCTGTTCTGCCCGACCACCGAGGAATTCATCCTGCCGGTGTTCCATGGCAACGACCGCGTCGAATGGTTCCTGCAACTGTCCGACGAAATCGTGTGGGACATCGGCGACAAGAACACCGGCGCGCCGCGCGCCCGCGTGACGATGCGCGCCGGCGACATCTGCGCGATGCCCGCCGACATCCGGCACCAGGGCTATTCCACGAAGCGGTCGATGCTGCTGGTCTGGGAAAACGCGACACCGAACCTGCCGCAGCGCTACGAGAGCGGCGAGCTCGCGCCGTATCCGATCGCGTTCTGAGCGGCGCGTCGGTTTCCGCTTGCGCTTCACGCCATCCACCGAGGACGATTCATGCAAACCCAACTCTTCATCGACGGGCGCTTCGTTGACGCCGTCGACCGCGGCACGATCGACGTGCTGAACCCGCACGACGGCTCCGTCATCACGAAGATCGCGGCCGCCACCGCGGCGGACGTCGACCTGGCCGTCGAAGCCGCGACGCGCGCGTTCCCCAGATGGTCGGCGCTGCCGGCCGCCGAACGGGGCCGGCTGCTGCTGCGCCTGGCTGATGCGATCGAAGCCAACGCGGAGGAGCTGGCGCAACTCGAATCGCTGGATACCGGCCACCCGATCCGCGATTCGCGTGCGCTCGACGTGCCGCGCACGGCTGCGTGCTTCCGCTACTTCGGCGGCATGGCCGACAAGCTGCAAGGCTCGGTGATTCCTGTCGAGACCGGCTTCCTGAACTACGTGCAGCGCGCGCCGATCGGTGTCGTCGGCCAGATCGTGCCGTGGAATTTTCCGCTGATGTTCACGAGCTGGAAGATGGGCCCGGCGCTCGCGGCCGGCAACACGGTGGTGCTCAAGCCTTCGGAAATCACTCCACTGTCGACGCTGCGGATCGTCGAGCTGATGGCCGAGGTCGGGTTTCCGGCGGGTGTCGTCAACATCGTGCCCGGCTATGGGCACACGGCCGGCCAGCGGCTCGCCGACCATCCGGGCGTCGGCAAGATCGCGTTCACGGGATCGACGGCCACCGGCCGGCGCATCGTCGAAGCGTCGCAGGGCAACCTGAAGCGCGTGCAGCTCGAACTGGGCGGCAAGGGCGCCAACATCGTGTTCGACGATGCCGATCTCGACGCGGCCATCAACGGCGCCGCGTGGGCGATCTTCCACAACCAGGGGCAGGCGTGCATCGCGGGCTCGCGTCTCGTGCTGCATGAGCGCATCGCGGATGCATTCCTCGAGCGCTTCGTGGCGCTCGCGTCGTCGATTCGGATCGGCAACCCGCTCGATGCGAACACCGAGATGGGGCCGCTGACGTCGAAGCAGCACCTCGATCGCGTGCTGGCGTTCGTCGATGTCGCGCGCGAGCAGGGCGGCCGTGTGCTCACCGGCGGCAGCGCGCCGCAGGACCCCGCGCTCGCCAACGGCTACTACGTGCGCCCGACGGTCATCGAGGCCAGGAGCGCGACCGACCGTATCGCACAGGAGGAAGTGTTCGGCCCGTTCGTCACGGTGCTGCGCTTCGGCAGCGACGACGAAGCACTGGCCATTGCGAACGCAACCGAATACGGGTTGGGCAGCGGCCTGTGGACGAAGGATCTGTCCCGCGCACACAAGATGGCGTCGCAGATCAACGCGGGCATGTGCTGGATCAACTGCTACAAGCGCGTCAATCCGGGCAGCCCGTTCGGCGGCGTCGGCCAGTCGGGCTACGGCCGCGAGATGGGCTTCGAAGCGATGCACGACTACACCGAGGCGCGGTCGGTGTGGGTCAACGTCGACGGCAACGTGCCGCCGCATTTCAAGCGCTGAGGTTCGCCATGGATCGCTTCGTCTATCAGGGCACCCCGTCCCGCGTGGTGTTCGAATGGGGCGCGCTCGACAGGCTTCCGGACGAGCTGTCGACGCTCGGCGCCCGCCGCGCGCTGATCCTGTCCACCCCCGAGCAGCGGCCGCTCGCCGAGCGCGTGGCGGCGATCCTGGGCGAGCGTGCGGCAGGCATCTGCGCGCAGGCGGTCATGCACGTGCCCATCGAGGTCGCACACGCGGCGCGCGAGATGGCCGGCGAACTGGACGCGGACTGCTGCGTCGCGATCGGCGGCGGGTCGACGATCGGGCTGGGCAAGGCGATCGCGCTCGAATCGGTGCTGCCGATCCTGGCCGTGCCGACGACGTACGCGGGATCGGAGATGACGCCGATCTTCGGGCTCACGGAAGGCCGGCTGAAGCGCACCGGGCGCGATGCGCGCGTGTTGCCGCGGACGGTGCTCTACGACCCGTCGCTGACGTTGTCGCTGCCGCCGGACATTTCCGCGGCGTCCGGCGTCAATGCGATGGCGCATGCCGTCGAGGCGCTGTATGCGGAAGACGCGAACCCGGTGATCAGCCTGATGGCGGAAGAATCGATCCGCGCGCTCGGCGAAGCGCTGCCCATCGTCGTGCGCGATCCGGCGAACCGCGACGCGCGCGGCCGCGCGTTGTACGGCGCGTGGCTCGCGGGAACCTGCCTGGGCGCGGTCGGCATGGCGCTGCATCACAAGCTGTGCCACACGCTCGGCGGCACCTTCAACATGCCGCACGCGCAGACGCATGCGGCGATGCTGCCGCATACCGCGCACTACAACCACGCTGCCGCGCCCGATGCGCTGCGCCGCGTGGCGCGCGCGCTGGGCGGGAGCGAAGCGGCCGAAGCCGGCCCACTGCTGTTCGCGCTGAACGCACGGCTCGGCATCGCGCCGGCGCTGGCCGATATCGGAATGCCGGAGGCCGGCCTCGACGAAGCGGCGGACCTCGCTTGCCGCAACCCGTATGCGAATCCGCGGCCGATCGAGCGTGAGGCGATTCGCGCGCTGCTTCAGCGCGCATGGGAAGGGCGTGCGCCGCAATGAGCGGCTGCATGCGCCAACGGAGACAACCATGAGCCTTGACCACCATGATCGTGACGCCACGCCGGCCGAGCCGGTTGTGGCCCGCTTCGACGGCATGCCGAGCCCGCGCTTGCGTGTGCCGATGCGGCGCCGCGTGCGGCATCTTCATCCAATCGTCCTCGATCGGAGCTGACCGTCATGGCAAGATTTTTTGCGGTGTTTGCGACGGACCAGCCGGGCATGCGCGACGTGCGCGATCGCGTGCGGCCGATTCACCGGACTTACCTGCGCTCGGCCGACCAGCACGGCGTGGTGGTGCGGCTCGGCGGCCCGACGCTGGACCCGCACGGCGACGCGATGAACGGCACGCTGCTCGTCGTGGAGGCGGACGACATTCAGGCGGTGATGCAGTTCATCGGTAACGACCCGTACGTGAAGGAAGGGTTGTTCTCGCACGTGGAAGTGCGGCCGTGGGACTGGAGCCTCGGCAACCCCGAGCAGAGAGTGTGAATCATGGACGCACGACAACTCTGCCGCGTTTCCGATGTGCCAGACGGCGGCGCTCGGGTCGTCGACGAAGCATGCATCGCGCGCCCCGTGATCGTCGTGAGACGCGGCGAGCAGGTGTGGGCTTATGTGAATCGTTGCCCGCACTTTTCGGTGCCGCTCGATTTCGTGCCGGGAAGCGTTTCCTGCTATCGGTCGCAGGTATTGATGTGCGCCCATCACAGCGCGCTGTTCCGGTTCGACGATGGCGTGTGTATCGACGGGCCTTGCTCGGGCTCGGCGCTGGAGGCCGTCGCGGTCGAGGTGGATGCCGCCGAGTGGGTCGTCTGTCGAGGCATTTGATTCCGGTGTTTTGATGAAGGGCGAGTAGAGCCGTTTAACGCGACGGCCATCGTGTTATTCGATCAGTAAAGCTAATCATATTTCAGGTGTACGGTAATCGACACCTGAATAACGGCGATTCCTTGTGCAGCACCGAGCGAGCACCTGCCACGCAGCAGGTGGCGGTCTCGCTTTTTCATAAAAAAGACGGAGACGAAATGAAACTCAGGTTTGGAGCAGTGGCGATTCTCGCCGTGGCGCAGGGCGCATGGGCACAGAGCAGCGTGACGATGTTCGGGTTGATCGACGCGGGCGTCTCTTATGTCAGCAACGAAGGTGGCGGAAAGAACGTCAAGTTCGACGACGGCATATTCGCGCCCAACCTCTTCGGCTTTCGCGGCACGGAAGACCTCGGGGGCGGATTTCGCGCGATCTTCGCGCTCGTGAACCAGTTCTCGATGGCGAACGGCGCGATCATCGGGACGGGGATTTTCGGGCGCAACGCGTACGTGGGCCTCGAAAGCAACCGGTTCGGCAGTATCACGCTGGGCAATCAGTATGACTTCATGGTGGATTCGCTGTTTTCGAAGAACAATGCGATTTCACGGGATATCTCGGGGCTGTACGGCTTTCGCAATGGCCCGTTCCAGCGTCTCGCGCTTCCGGACAATCCGACCGGTGCATTCGATTGGGATCGCACGGCGGGTAGCAAACCGATTGCGAATTCCGTCAAGTACAGTTCGCCGACGGTGTCGGGTTTTTCCGGTGGTGCGATGTATGCGTTTGGTGGGGTGGCCGGGTCGGTCGGGGCGGACAATGCGGTCAGCGCCGGGGTGAACTACGAGATGGGGCCGTTCGGGGTGGGCGCGGCCTACACGAACGAGAAGTACGGCCCCGCGCCCGGCGTGCCGTCCACCAGCGTGCGCAACTGGGGCGTCGGGATGCATTACGACTTCGGCGTCGTGACCGCGAATGCGTTGATGACGACCGTGCGCAATTCATTCAACGATGCCGGCGTGTGGATGGCCGAAGCAGGTGGGCTGTGGCACGTCAGGCCGGATGTCGTGCTGGGCGCGAAGTACATGTACATGAAAGGAAATGATGCGGTGAACAACAACCACGCGCATCAGGTAAGCGTGGCGCTTCAGTACCTGTTCTCGAAGCGGACGATGGTGTACGTGTCGGCGGATTATCAGCGTGCGAACAACGGCGCGAATGCGCAGGTCAATGGCGTGCTGGATCCGAACGGGGCGTCGAGTTCGGCGAGTCAGACGGTGGCGCGGGTGGGGGTGCATACGGTGTTCTGACGGGGTGGGGTGCCCCGTTCTTCAAGTGCGCAGGGCGACCCATGCTCGCTCTGCGTTGATATTCCCCATCACCGATATTTCCCGCTGGGTTTGCAGCACGACGATATTTTCCTGGTAAGTGAGCGGTAAGTCGACTGGTCCTACAGTAGCCCCCGTTTCGATCGTCGACTCCAGGAAAATGATTGTGAAAACAGCCTCCCGCCGCGAACGTCCGTTACTGCTGCTTGCCGCTTCATTCGCATTTGCGTCTGCTTCCGCCTGGGCGGACGACGGCATGATCCCGCCCGATGCCGATAATTCGGGGCTGACCATCCTCAACAACGCGACCAATGTGACGCATTGGGGACTGGGTGCCGGCGTCGGCTTCGAGCCATCGACCTACAAGGGCGACAGCACCCGCGTGTTGCCGTTTCCGCTGGTCTATTTCGACAACAAATGGGTACAGGTCATCGGTACCACGGCCGATCTGAAAATCGGGAGCTGGAGCGGCGTCAGTGTCGCGCTTCGTGGCCAGTTCTCGCTTTTCGACGGGTACAAGGGCTCTGACGCACCGATCCTGAACGGCATGGAAAATCGCAGGGGCGCACTCTGGTACGGGCCTGCACTGTCATGGGGCACCGGGTTCGGTACGTTGTCGGGCAGCTTCCTGTTCGGCGGAAACAAGGGCGAGCGCGCGAAAATCGGCTTCGAGAAGGCATTTGCGTTCGGCCAATTCTCGATCACGCCGCATGTCGGCGCGGAATGGCTCAGCAACAAATACGTCGACTACTTTTACGGCGTGCGACCATCGGAGGCGCGCGCCGATCGTGCCGCCTACAGCGCGGGTTCGACGGTGAACGTGTCGGCCGGCACGCGTATCGACTTCCGGCCGACGAAGCAGCAGACGATATTTCTGGACGTCGGCGTGTCGCGCCTCGGCGACGCCATCACCGACAGTCCGATCGTCGGAAGACGGTTCGTTCCCGAAGCCAGAGTGGGCTACATGTATCGGTTCAAGTGAGATCGGGTATGCCGAGAGTTGCGATTGTCGAGGATCATGAGCGCCTTGCCGACATGTTGTGCCAAGCGTTGGCCGGCGCGGGAATCGAATCCGATCGTTTCGGCAATGTCAGTGAAGCCGCCTACGGTGTCGACCACGCCGACTACGCACTGCTGATCATCGACCGCGGATTGCCCGACGGCGACGGCCTGGCGTTCCTGCGGACGCTGCGCGCGGCGGGGCGCATGATGCCTTGCCTGATGCTGACGGCACGCGATGCGTTGCATGACCGCATCGACGGACTCGAAAGCGGGGCCGTCGACTATGTGACCAAGCCGTTCGAAATGAGCGAACTCGTCGCCCGCGTGCGCACGCTGATGCGGCGCCCGGCGCTGCTGACGACGCTCGTCGCATCGTTCGCCGATGTGACGGTCGACCCGCCGCAGCGCGCGATGTGCTGCGGTAACCGGACGATACCGCTTGCGCCGGCCGAGTTGCAGGTCATGCTTTGCCTGATGGAAGCCGCGGGCCGGACGGTGCGGCATTCGATACTCGAGCATGCCGCGTGGGGGCTCGGGGAGGCGGTCACGCCGAACGCGCTCGAGGTGACCGTGCATCGCTTGCGCAAGAAACTGGCGGCGATCGGCGCAACGGTGCGGCTGACCAATATTCGCGGTGCCGGTTTCGCGCTGCGGGACGCATGACGCTGCGCCGCGTCTTGCTCGTTGCCGCTTCAGGGTAAAAAAGCGACCATGTTCCATCATTGGATTCGACGCCTGTCGACGCGCCTGTGGATGACCAACGTCGTGGCGTTCGCCATCAGCCTGGCGCTGCTGTCCGCGCTCGCCGTGTATGTCCTCGATCGACATCCGGAGTTCCTGGGGCGGCGGCAGCAGATGGAGATCATCGGTCATGTCGTGACCGGATTGAGCTTCGACGACGCCGGGCGTCCGGTATCCGTGCAATTGGACGGCCGTCCGGCGCTGATGTTCCGGCTCTTGTCGAGCGAGGTGAAGTATCGCGTGCTCGATTCGACGGGGCGGCTGTTGCTGGCGTCGACGCCTTCGAACGGGGGCCGACCGTGGCTGACGGAAGACCTCGCGAAGGCGGCCCGCAAGGTGGTGTCCGCCACGATCGACGGCAACGTATACGCCGTCGCCACACGGCGCATGTCGAAAGGGGGCGTCGATTATTACGTGCAGGTTGCGCAAAGCAGGCAGTTGGTCGATGCGCTTGTCGTGTCGAAGATCGAGCCGATACCGAAGACCGTCGGCTACGTGCTGCTCATCGCGACCATCATCTTCGGGCTGACGCTTCCACTGACGATCAGCCACGTGTTGAAGCCGTTGCGGGAGGTATCGCGTGCCGCGAGCGGAATCGAGCCGCACAACCTGAAGACGCGACTGTCGTCGGACGGGATTCCGAGCGAGATCAAGCCGCTGATCGATGCGTTCAACGATGCGTTGACGCGACTCGAGAATGGCTTCGCCGTTCAGCAGCGGTTCCTGGCCGACGCCGCGCATGAGTTGCAGACACCGCTCACGCTGGTCAGAGGCCAGATCGAGCTGCAGCCCGACATCCGGCACAAGGCGCTTCTGCTTCGCGAGATCGATCTGATGGCTCGGCAGGTCAAGCAGTTGCTGCACCTGGCGGAAGTCAGCGAAGCGCAGAACTTCAGCTTCGACGACGTGAACAGCGTCGAAGTCGCGCGAGATGCCGTTGGCTTGCTGGCCGGCAAGGCCGATGCGAAGCAGGTGAAGCTCCATATCGAAGCGCGCGACTCCGCGGCGCCCATCCGGGCTGACGGCGGGGCGCTTTTCATCCTGCTCAAGAACATTCTCGAGAACGCGATCAACGCATCGCCCACGGCTGGCGTGGTCGTGCTGACCGTACTCGATACGGCGATTCACATCGACGACGAGGGGCCGGGCATTCAGCGGGAGCATGTGCCGCTGCTCTTCGACCGATATTGGCGGGCGCCGGATTCACGGTATGACGGTGCCGGTCTCGGGCTGGCAATCTGCAAGGAGATTGCCGTGGCGCATCAGTGGAAACTGACGGTCGATGTGCTGGCCACGGGGACGCGGTTCAGCGTGTGGTTTTAGTCTGAGCGGTTGTCGTGCCGGGTCGGGTTCCCACGGTACAAGGGACGGATCGGAGGTTCTGCGCGGTCGAAGGAGGGCTTTTCCGAGGTCCCTTGTTCGATGTTTGTTTTTCGGTATAATGAACCCACGTTCGGAATGTCGAACGTGAGAAGTCAAGCATCCAGAGTCGGATTCTCCGACGCCAACCTGCCCTCCCGGGCAAGGTGGACGCCTCTGAGGCGATGCGGCCGATTTACGGCAACGAAACGGGAGCAGCATGGCTGGCACCGGTTCGATAACCACTCATCCGGAGCAACCATGCGTCAAGCTACCTCTGCCTCCTGTCCGACAGTCTGTGAAGACTGGTCACACTACCTCCCTGGTTTCACGCTGACGCATACGGTTCATCTCGTGTCGAGACGGAATCCGGGCATCGTCTCGACTGCGGCTGCCGTGCTCGAAGGTGAAACCGCCACGGTCGACCGTTGGGCCATTACCCGCTGTGGTGACGTCCTCGAGCAAAAGATCGTTCTCGGGGAAATGACGGAAGGGCAGGCGGTGCGGCTGCGCGAGCGACTGGCCGCGCTCGAGGGCGTACTGCGCACGAGGGTGGAGCATCACTTCGTGCGAGCCGGGTCGGCGACGGGCAACTGAATGTCACTGCCCCCGCCCGTCGCGCTGCTGCTCGCGTGCCGGGGATTGTTGTAGTCTGGGCAATACGATAGTGTGGCGCACCGGCCTGCTGCCGAACTGACAATGATCCTATGATGTGTCGCGCAGGCGTCCGGTGAACTCGAACGGTTGGTCCGTTACAGATCGTTTGATCTTGCCGATCTCATCGTCGTTCGATCCGCCAGAAAAATCAGGAGTGTGTCGTGTTTCACCGGAGATCCATGTTGGGCCGTCCGAATATCGCGTGCGCCATCGCCGTGGCGATCATGCTGGCCCCGGTCGCGACGCGCGCAGCGGCCGACACTGTCAACGAAACGGCGAGCGTCGCGCCGGCCGTTTCGGCCAACACGTCGCTCACGCGGCCGATCGTCGGCGACGATCCGGTTGCGATTCGGGAAGCACTGGAGAAGCTGCACGTCAAAAGCGCGTCCCCGTCCCTGAGCGAGCGTGTCCGCAGCCTGATCCCCGTCGTGGCCGACAAGCATGGCCAGAACGCCGACCTGGCCGCGGTCAACCTGGATCGTGAGGTCACTTTCCTGGTGCCGGTGTCGTACGGGCTGCGATATCAGTCGCAGAAGCATCTGTTGAAGGTGAACGTCGACCTGGTCGACCCCGACGGCGAAGGCCGGACAGGCATCCTGCTCAGAAAGGTCATTACCGGGCCGCGAGGGCGAGGGCTGGTGATCGCACCCGAGGCGAAGGCAAAGGGCTATATCCAGCAGATCGACATCATCGAACTCGATCCCGGAAAAGGCGGGAAGTCCACGGTGCGCGGCAGCGTGCGGCTGTCACCCGCTGCGTACGCGCAAGCGCAGGGCGGGTTTGTGTTCGCTCTTTCCGGGCGACTGGTCCAGCCGTACCTGACCGAACACGTCGAGCACGCCGAACCGAGCAACGACGAGCCGACCGACATCACGACGAGGACGTCGAGGTTGTACCTGGATATCGAATCCATTTCGCTCGTGAGTCAGGCGAGTGGGGCGGTGTTGTTGAAGAAGCTGAGTTTCTCGAAATAGCGGGTTGCTTGCGCGAGATCTCGATCGGGTTCGCTTGATGCGCGGTATCCGCAAGCCGGCGGGAGCACGGTCGCGGGTGACGCCGCGGCACACGGCGGCACCGCCACGTCAGGCCGGATCGTGCTGCTGCGGAAACAGGGCGACGTCATACGCGGCGAGCAACTCACGCTCGCACACAACCGGGAATCGAAAGAGCTTCCGCCGGAACTGACAGGAATGCGGCTAGGAGGTCAAGGTGGGCGCCACGTTCGAACGCGGTATCCCTGTCGTGTTGCTATAGTAGCCACTCCTGCTTTGCGCTCTTGCTCGATGAAAGCCGGTTTGACTATTCCGTTTGCAGTGAGCCCGTTGGGGCATCTTGTCGCGGCACGTGACCTGCCGAAGCATGCGAAAGGACCGTTCCGCTGCGCCGCCTGCCGAAGCCCGGTGATTCTGAAGCAAGGTGAAGTGAAAGCTTGGTATTTTTCGCACCTGCCAGGCTCAGACTGTGCGAAGGGTTTCGAAACGGCACTTCACATGCTGGCTAAACAGATTTTGCTGGACCATCGGCATCTACGCGTGCCGGCGCTGGTTTGCGTGGACGAGGGTTCGCTTGAGGAAGGCGTTATGGTGTGCGATGAGCACGTCATCCACTGGGCTGCGGCGGGTGAAGCCGAGAAGTGGATGGACGGCATTCGGCCGGACTTCGTGGCCGATTGCGGGGACCAGCTCCTGATTGTCGAAGTAGTCGTGACCCACGAACCCGACGGCAACAAGCTCGCGCATCTCGACTGCCTCGCGATTCCCGCCCTCGAAATCGACCTTTCGGACGTCGCACGCGATGTCACCGTCGACGCGCTCACGCGTCGCATCATTGATACGGTTGTAGGCAAGCGATGGCTTTTCTACCCCGGTTGGGCCGAAGCCCAGGCTGTGTTCGACGTGCGACGCCGTGAAGAAGAGGCACGGCTCGAAGAAGACGGCGCTGAGATTGAGGCTGAATACGCACGGGAGCGGGCCTTGGCCAGACGTGAGCGCGCCGCGATCGCGGCGCAGCGAGACGCAGCCCGGCGAAAGATTGAGCGGGCGAACAAGCTGTTTCGCCAAGCACCGGACGCAGGCAAGACGGAGTTCCTCGCCGGGAAGCTCGGTCTGGCGGAACAGGATTGGCCGCCGCTGTTTGGTAGCAAGGTGCGCTGGGCATCCGCCGTGAAAGCGCATGCGCGGATTTGGCAGGCCGATGTCTTCCGAAGGTTCATCTATCGCCAACGGGGCAAGCGCGCCGCGTCCGAACTGACGGTTGAATGCGTAGCAGAATGGCTGACCCAGCGCTACGAAGTGTTGCCGTCCGCGTCGAGGTCACTCCCGGTCGCGGTGTGGGACTTTATGTCCTTGCTTGCAAAGCACGGCTATCTCCGCCGGAATTCTGGTCAGGAATTCGAGATTCTGAAAGACGTGCTTCCTGAGCAGGAGCGACTAGCGCCAACACATCCGCAGAGTCCAGCCGCTTTAGCGACTCAACGGCTGTTCTGGTCGCGCAGCCTTGGTGACGAAATGCAAATCTATCTCGCCGCGGAACAAGCCGGCGTACGTAGGCCTCGCGCTGCGATGCAAAGTTTAATGCGGGGGCGGGTGTACCTGGACAGTGAGGCGGAATACGCACAAAGGGTCTCGGTTGCACTGCAGTTGTCGCTTGAGCAGACGGTCGAGTTTCTCGTGGCGGCTGGATTTTTCGCGCGAATCTGACCTGTCCGCTTGGACGGGAAACTGCAACCGATACAGGGCGTGCTTGCTCGATACGGTGAAGATTCGGCAGGCAGAACGAGACCGCGAGCGTCCAGCATTTCCGGTAGCGATGACGTGTCGCTGCGATGTGCGTGTTTCGTGGCTGTCGGCGACTGTCCGAACGCAACTTCGTGGTGGCGGCAACCCTCATTACCGTGAATCGCACCAGCGAATCACGCCCAGCTTAAGCCAGAAATGGGAGCGGCAGCCTACCGTGCGGTCAACGGACGGCGAAAGGCTCGGAAGGCGAGTTCCTTTCCGCGTCATTGTCCACCTCGGTCGCTGCTCCGCAATCATCGGGAGTTGGATGGTGTCTCCACACCCACAGGGGCATCGAAGGGCTGCAAGCCAGCATTGCCCATTTTCGCCGACGGCGTACACCTTGTGCGCCTGAAGGGAGTCGGGCAAGTCGTCTACGACGACGACTGTGTATCGACCGAGCAAGCCATCAACGTAGGCAAGGGCGCGGTTCCACAACCGTGAGAGCATCTGGGACATCATTTAAAGGCCCATGATTCCAAGGAGAGGTTCTGTTGTGCCGAAGCCTATGCGTTTTGCGAACGCTGCGCATGCCTCGCCATCGTCTCGATAGTTGGTCGCGAGCGGGTCGGATAGGCTGATGCGCCACTGAGCGAATTCCGCGTTAGGCTCCACACGGAAAGGCATTAACCTAGCTAGCAGTTCGTTGACAGCATACGTCGCGACCAACATGTTGAGAGAGATGACGGCTGGGCGGTCGACGTCCATGCCCTTTACGTAACCTGCCTTCCGCATTTCTTTATATCGTTCGGGTTCGTGCTTTTTCATGAAGGCCGCATCGAGGTCTGCTTGCGAATAGACACCTCGACTCATGAGGCTTGAGCCGCCCGGCTGCACCGTGTGGACAGCTCCGGTCACGTGGTCGACGTTGCCCTTGCCATCCGCATCAATCCGGACTCCGATATCGATAAGCGGAATCAGGAAATGTGACGCGATTTTGTTGAGGAGATGTCGGCCATCTACCGAGTCCATGCAGCCGAACAAAACGTCGCATTCGCCGAGTGAAAGAATTGTTTCTCGGTCGGTAATGTCATTGGGCAGCGGGCATACCCCTGTGCCAAGGTCCATCTCCAGGATTGCTTCCTGAGCCCGCTCGACTTTCAGGCGTTTTTTATCTGCGTCTGAACCACGCGAGTTCAGGACGCGATTGAGGTTCTTCCTCTCGAGGTGGTCCGGGTCGACCGGCACCAGTTCGCCTACGCAGTTGCGCGCGAGCTGCTCAAGGACAATGCTGCCCGTGCCGGAGGCGCCGACCACACCGATGCGCAGTTGCCGCAATGTGCGATACGTTCCTTCGCCAAAGGTCTGGATAAGGCGTTGCGCGTGCTCGGGCGGTTCCACTTCCTGGCCGCCGTGTTCGCCGTGGCGGTGGAACTCGAAATCGTCCCCAGCAATACGAAACAGGTCGATGGGCCCGCCGAGGATGCCGTCACGGACGTGGCGGCCGAAAAGCTTCCCGTCAGGAAGCATCACGACGCTTGCGCGGGTCTCGACGTTATCGAGGATATTGTCGACCGCCGAGAAGAACGCCCGGTCGGACTCGTCGTCGTATCGCGAGAACTCCGGATAACCGCTCGGGTGGCTGTGGAATTTGACCACCGTCAGGTTCTTCTTCATCGCTCGATTCAGTGCAGGAAGCACCGTTTCGACAGACCAGGCAACAGCGTCCGGTTCGCGTATGCGGCAAGCCTCGTACGGTACCTCTACAACTTCATGTACAAGTAGCTGGCTGCGTCTCACGCCTGACGCCTGGCCGCACAGTGCGATGGCGACTGCCTCCTTCCCATCGTCGGGAAAGAGGTGTCGGAGCAACTGCGCACGGTGCTTGCCGGACATGGCCAGCACCGAGAGCCGGTCATTTGTCGTCATTTCGACAGCTCCGCACGCAGGAAATCGTCGACCAGCATCAGATGTGTACCGACGTTGTCGATGCCTTGGCGCCACTGACTGTTTGCCGTACGGTGGCGCGACCAGCCCTGCCACGTTTTGCCTTCGAAGACGTTCGTGACCAGAAAACGGATTTGCTTGCCGTCATTCCTCGCCAGCGCCGGATAGAAGTAGACCATGTCAATCTGCGTATCCGGATAGCCTTGGGGCAGAATCACAAACATGTCGACCTTCGCCGGGGTGAATCCCGGCGGCGGTTCGAAACCGCGCACCACGATGCGCTTGGCGTCCGACGCGACGGCTTCCCACGCGTAACCCTTGCTGTTCAGGAACTCTGCGTCTTCCTCCATCACCGTGAAGTCCGCGCGGACTGGCCCTTCCCCCTCTTGTACCTCTTTCGGGATGGTCGCGAAGCGCTCCACGCCGTGGGCGGTGAAATCGACCGTTTGCCCCGGTGCAACCGGACGCATCTGCCCGTGAACCTTTTCCGACAGAAGGTAGCCGGCGCTCGACTTGCCGGCGAGCCCCAGAATCTGCTCGCCGGTCATGTGCGGGACGTCGACGACGTAGTAAGTCTTGTCGATTCGAATCTTGTACTTGTGCCCGTGGGGAATCGGCTTCTTCTCTCGGACGAAAAATTCAACGTCGATAATTTCTTCGCCGTTGCGGCCAACCGCTCCGACGATGGTGGTTTCTTCAATGCGTTGCTCGTTTGCAGACATTTCAAACTCCGTTGCGTCGGATTGACAGGCGCCGAAGGGCGATGTTGACGTTCGGCCGGCCCGGTGCCAGACTCCGTCTTACATGTGAGACAGTCTGGCACGAGGCGTTTCTTTAGTCAAACGGAATTTGTTGCACATATAAGACAGGAGAAAAATGGAACACGTGAAGATGGAAGTGCTAGCTCAGCACATCCTGCGGCGCAGAGATGGTCGTGGTATCCGAGAGGCGGCCAAGGAAGTCGGCATCAGCCCAGCCACCCTTTCCCGGGTTGAGAATAAGAAGGTCCCTGACTTGGAAACCTTCGGGAAGATTTGTGCGTGGCTTGGCGAGGACCCTGCAACCTTCCTTGGCTTGGTGCAGGCATCCTCATCGGCGCCCCGAGCTCAGGTTCATTTCAAAAAAGAAGTGGCGATACGCCCGGAAAGTGCCAAGGCGTTGAGTGAGATGATTGTTCTCGCTCAGGAGGCACTTCTGAAAGAAGAGGTCTGAGCATACTGTGCAGCGTGGATACAAAGCCTGGTGCGAGCGGTTTTCAGCCGACACTCGCCGCGAGCTTGATTTGCCTTCGACCGCGCCCTTGAGCGCTCGGCAATTGGCGGCTCATCTTGGAATACGCGTTTGGACGCCCGATGACGTCCCAGGGTTGGCGCCTGAGGCTAGGGCGGTGCTCCTGCGCAATGACGGCACGCCGAGTTGCTGGTCTGCCGTGACGCTCATCGTCGGCGAAAAGACGCTGGTTATTTTGAATTCGTCGCATTCACCCGCGCGGCAAGCGAGCGATCTGATGCACGAACTCGCTCATCGCATTCGCGACCATGAACCGGAAGAGATGAACATCTCGTCCGAAGGCTTGATGCTGTTGAAAGCGTATGACAAGGAGCAGGAGGAGGAGGCGGACTGGCTGGCAGGCGTGCTCCTGCTTCCCCGCGACGCCCTGGTTCATATCCGGCGCCAAGGGTTGTCCGACGAAGAGGTCACCGCGGAGTACGGTGTGAGTAAGAGGATGTACGCCTATCGCGTCTCGATGACGGGCGTGAACCGGCAATTTCGGTGACGAGGGAGCCCCGGCGAAAGCTGCGTCACATGTCTGCGTGGCCGCCTCAGTGGCACTCAAAGCGTTTGCAGTCGCCTGCGGTATGGGTGAGTAGTGGCACCATCTCCGGCGGGTGTCGGAGATGATCAGAAAAAGGGGGCTGCCATGAGCTTTGCCAGTGAATTCGAAGTCGTAGACTTGGTGGCAAAGAGCCAACTCGCAACCAGCGGGGTAGATGCATTTTCGCTGTCCATCGTCAAGATGGAGCGGCAAATGCGGAAACTCTTCACATATCTCGTCTATCAGGCTCGCGCTTTCAGTCCTGAAAATGTGGAAGAACTCAGGCAAGCGTTGGGCGCGAGTAGGAAAGCGTACTTCGAAGGTTTCGAACGAGGCATTAATGAACTTTCCGCAGTCTCAATCGAAAAAATGGTGGGACAGCAATACGATGGACTTCGCCCCATCCTTGTAGACGCGTTAGACGTTCGAAACAAGGTCTTCCACGGCCAATTGACTATGCGTTGTCTCCAGCGAGACCAGCTCGAGGAGTTGACTAACTTTATTAAGCGCTGGGGCAATTTGCTTGCCGACGGGGCAAACAGAGCAATTGGATACGACGGGTTTGGGCGCAACTCGTTTCGAAAGGGACCCGACGGCCTGGCAGAGACGTTCAAAATTCAGATAGACACCGTAGAAAAGTATCGAGCATTTATCCGAGACCATGTAGAGCGTCCTTGACGCCGAGTCAAGATAATAGCATCGTGAAATTGTTGGCGGCGGGCAGGACGAGAATCTCTTAACGATAAGAGAACGTTTACTCTGCATCTTTTCAATAAATCGTTGCCAATGGTATCGCAACCACTTGCATCATGCCGAGCTGTCAGAAGCAGAAGTGCAGGCAAAAAAGTTCGTTGCAAAATTCCCACCGTAACCATTCTCACTGTCAGAATTGACAGGACGCCCTCAACTTTCTGCGGCATGGGCCGTAGACACGTTAAGTAGTATAGTTTTTGGCTTGGACGTGCGATGCCGACTGCGAAGCGTCAACGTGAAGCGAATCATCGTTGGAATCTAGCCGTCAGCACGCCCTCATGTCGTTCGACGAGTCAAAATGCGGAAGATGCATAGCTCGACGGCGCTCTCTCCGTCTATTTCGGGGAGGAGCAGAGAATTACGCGAAAATGACCGATAATGGTGTGGCTAGCATGCCTCGCGTGCAAGTTGCTAATGGCCGATACTTCGACCAACCAGTTGTCCGTGCCTTCAACGTGGAAGCCAACAACGCAGTGAATTCGAGCATCGAGAAGTACTTCAAACCTCTCATCGGCAAGCACATTGTCGTGAATCGAATACGCCAGATATCGACGGGCGGTACGTTAGAGCCGTCTGTCTCGGCGTATTTCCTGTATCCAGCGTTTGAGCGTGGAAAGCCAGCGATAGATGCACTCATTGAGGCCTTGAAACTAGAGATTCCAGCTTTTTGCACCACAAAGCAAGAGCGGGCGAGGGCGTTGGCGAAGGACAGAGCAGGTGGATTGGAAACCTTCGAGACGCAAATGTTAGTAGACAAAGCGCGGCGACTGTTCATCAAAGCCACGGCGGGAAAGAGGGACTCTGGCGAAGGCGGTGAGCTATTGCTGTTCGCGTTTATCGAGCACTTCCTCGGAGCGCCCATCATTCTATCGAAGATGCGGTTGAAGACAAACACGCAGATGCCGGTGCATGGAGCTGACGGTGTTCACGCAAAGTGGGACAGCGAAAGCAATCAGCTTGTTGTCATATTTGGCGAATCTAAGGTTCATGCGTCGATACACGGAGCACTCAGGGCCGCTGCTGAGTCAGTCGGCTCTTTCGTCGCGGATGTCGAGGGCAGGAAGACGCATGAGCTTCTGTTGACGACTGACCACGTCGATCTCGATGGTTTTCCGGACGAGTATAAGGAGGAACTTATACGCTACCTCCATCCATTCGCTACGGAAGAAGGCACGCGCCGTCAAGAAAGGTTTGCCATCTTGCTTGCATATACGTCGAAAGGATATGCGACGTTGGACAAGCTTACAGCTGCTGAAGCGGAGAAGTCGTTCCTAGACGACTACAACAGTAAACTGTTGCCGGCACTGCGCCTCGCAAAGAAACATCTTGCACAGGCTGGCGTGGAACTCGACACAGTCGACCTGTTCATTTTGCCTATGCCGAATGTACAGGAATTTCGCGACAAGTTCGACGAGGTGCTGGGTGGCTGACTTCAGAACAAAATTGGCAGACGCGGTCTCGTCAAGCAGAGAGTTTAGTGTGGCATATGATGTTCTGCAGCGAGACAGTCTGAGCTCGTTATTGAATGGGACTCGCCGACTCAGTCCTGCGCTGGCCACGAAGCTCCTTCGTTCGGCTCTAATCTTCGCTCAGAGTAGCCGGGATTCTCACTTCATGCTCGCGCAGAATATTGCGTACTGCCTCGCGACAGCGCCTATCACCGATGAAGAGCGCATCGTGTGTCGCCATATTATGGCGAGCGTCGGAAATTTTCCGGCGGGGGAATTCATCGCATCGGACGTGTGGGAGGGGTGCCAACTGCCTTGGCAACTGGCGCTGTCGGAACTTGCGAGACGAGAAGGCAATACGGTGCTTGTGTCGGGAAAACCGGAACTGTTCACCGACTTTCAGCGTAATGTCTGGAATGAATTGCAGCAACGGCAGCACGTTAGTGTTAGGGCGCCGACTTCCGCAGGGAAATCATACATCGTCCAAGCTTTCATCAAAGAAACACTTGAAAAGTCAGACGCTGTACTCGACATTGCGTACATCGTTCCCTCTCGGTCATTGATACACGAAGTGCAAGGGAACCTCGCCCGGTTACTGGAACAATTGCCGACTCCACCGGTTATCAGCAGCGTACCTCGAGCAAGGCCCGAACTTGCGTCGCACCAATCGCGGGTCTTTGTTTTTACGCAAGAACGTCTGCGAACCGCTCTCGACCAGAGTGATTTGTCACTCGACATGCTGATTGTCGATGAAGCTCAGCAAATCGCGGATGGGGCCAGAGGAATGCTCTTGCTGGATTGCCTCGAAGACGTCGCGTCAAGAATGCCGCAGTCCAGATTACTCTTCATCACCCCTGGTACGCAGAGCGCGGCTACCATCGGAAGATTGCTTGGCGTTCACGGCGTGGTAGACGTTGGAACGAATTTGAGGCCGGTGCGGCAGAATTTGATTTTCGTCAATTTCGAAGAGGCCAAGCGGGACGAGCACATGGTACTGACGCTTCAACGGCCTGAAGGCGGGCGGCTCACTATCGGAAGGTTGCTGGCCGGGCCTTCGAATACTGAAATCGGCCGCTTCATCGATGCGATACTTCAGCTCGGAACGGAGGGGCAGAGCCTCGTTTACGCTTCTTCCAAGCATCCCGCGGAGAGCATCGCAAACGAGCTGGCAAACGCCAGTAAGCATGAGCCGAACGCCCGTTTGCTCGAGTTGGCGGGATTCATTCGGAAACACGTCCACCCGGAATTTACTCTGGCAAACTGTGTGGAACGCGGTGTAGGGTTTCATTTCGGCAATATGCCGACAAACCTCACAAAGGCCATAGAAGAGTATTTCGTAGAAGGCCTGCTGCATACATTGGTCTGCACGTCGACCCTCCTACAGGGAGTCAACCTTCCTGCTCGCAACATTTTCTTGTACAAGCCGGAGAAAGGCAACCACACGCCGATGAATCCGGACGACTTTTGGAATTTGGCAGGGCGCGCCGGACGGCTCAAGAAAGATACTCACGGGAACGTCTTCTTGGTTAGCTATGACACATGGAAGAATAGGCCAGCCCACGAACCTCCGTCGACAGAAGTTACTGCTGCGTTTACAACGGCACTGACTACAGAACAGAAGATTCTCCTGAAGTTCGCACAGAACGCTAATCACCGGTCCGGGGTACGCCAGACGGCATTCGCCGAAAGCGTGTTTTCTCGTTTGGTTACTGACATCAAGACTGGTGCGCTGGCAGAGACGATTCGGCGTGTTGCGCCAAACGGTCTTCACGCTGATGCTGTACAGACGATTGCGGCGGTAGAAGGACAGTTGGATAAGGTGACCCTTCCTCCGGAAGTGCTAAAACGCCATGGGATGATTTCACCACTACGTCAGCAGCAAATGTATGACGTGCTTCGGTTCGCGGTTCGTGCAGGGCAGCTCGAGGAGCACGTTCCTCTTCATCCTCAGCACAAATACAGCGAGGTGAAGACACGCTTCATGTTCATTCTTTCTCTAATTCATACGAACCTCGAAGGTATTTCGAATCGTGCTCACCGTTACTACAGCTGGTTCGCTTTGTCGTGGATGAGAGGCCGTTCTTTGTACGAGATGATTGATTTCCAGCTTAAAAGGGCCCGGGAAAAAGCGAAAGAGGAAGGGTACGATGGGCTTGTGCCTGCGGGCGAAACGATTAAGAGTGTGATGAAGCAAATCGAGGAGCAGCTGAGGTTCAAATATGTCAAATTCGTTGCTTGCTATATCGATTTACTTCGCTTGGCCGCATTAACGGAGAAGGGTTTAGATTTGCAAGATATACCTCCTATTCCGCTTTTCTTGGAGCTTGGGGCGTGCTCCGGCACGATGATTGGGTGCATGGATTTGGGAATGTCAAGAATTGCGGCAAGAGAGGTGACGGACGTTTTGGATGGCAGAGATCTTAACTCTGTAATTGTCAAGAAAAGACTGAAGGCGCTATCGCCCGAGCGATTTAGACGGCTATCACCGTTAGTTAGGAGAGAGTTGCAGAGGCTCGCGCTGATTTGAAGTACCTAAAGTGGGCTGGCCAGAGTTTCATAGACACTGACGAGCCGTTTAGCACGTAGCGCCGCTCAAACTCAATTAGTGAAAGATTGCCAGCGGAACCATGCCGACGAACCGTTATGAAACATTTCGATGTAGTCGAACAGGTCCGAGGTCGCCGTCGCGGGGGGAGGGCAGGATTTCCGGGTTCAAGGCGGGTTGAGTAATTATACGGAAGGCCGGACGAATCGATTTGCGTAAAGGATAGCGAATTGGTTCATGGCGGTCTTCCAGTCATGAGCTGCACTGCCCCAATTCGCCGTGATGTTGCGCAGGACCGGCCAGATGAGTTTGGTGGCTGCCTCGTCGGTCGGGAAGTGCCCGCGGGTCGTGATGACCTTGCGCAACTGCGAGTTGATATTTTCAATCGCGTTTGTCGTGTAGATGGTCTTGCGCACGCCTGGCGGAAACTCCCAGAGCGGGATCACGCGATCCCAGCCGTTGCGCCACATCCGCCACTGAATGACCCCGTTCGGTTACCTGCTTGACTGCCTCGATCTTGAACTCGTCCGTGTACCGCTTGCCGCTCATCCTGACCTCCTCGGTTGTCGTAAATTGTGTGATTCATAGACATCGTTTCAACTAAAATGAAGCGATGGACCGAGAGATCGCCGCGCGATTACGTTGGGTGCGCATGTATCACGAGACGGGTAATGCCGGCCTCGTATGCGCACGGTGTGGCATTTCTCGACCGACACTTCGCAAATGGCTACGTCGCTATCAGGAATCTGGCGAAGCAGGTTTGCAGTCTCAAAGCCGTCGCCCACTCGGCAGTCCGAACAGAAAGGTATCCGAGGCTGATCGCGCAACGATCCTCCGATTGCGTACCGAGCGCAAAGGCGCACGGCGGATCCAGAATGAACTGAGACTGTACGAGCAATGCGAATTATCCCTTGCGACGATTCACAAGATCTTGAGCGAAGCAGGTGCAAAGCCGTTGATTCGATCCCGTCGGCCGACGCAGCCGAAACGGTATAGCCGGCCGGTGCCTGGAGACCGCGTCCAGATGGACACAATGAAGATCGCTCGAGGTGTGTACCAGTACACGGCGATCGACGACTGCTCTAGGTTCCGGATACTGGCAATCTACCCACGCAGAAACGCCCGAAATACGCTGCTTTTTCTTGATCGCGTCATTGAGGAGATGCCGTTTCCGATCCAGCGCATCCAGACCTATCGAGGCGGCGAGTTCTTCGCCGAGTCGGTACAACGACGCTTGATGAGCGAATGCATCAAGTTCCGACCGATCCCGCCACGCTCGCCACACCTCAATGGCAAGGTCGAGCGTTCACAACTCACCGACCGCAACGAATTCTGGTCGCATCATCTGCCGACCGCGGATGCGATCGACCAACGAATTGAGGAGTGGCAGTTCGACTACAACTGGCGGCGCCCGCACGGCTCACTTGGTGGCAAGACGCCCGTCGATCGTATCGCGGAGTTAGGCGAAGTCACCCCTGTCGCGGAAGAGGTGGAAAGTGCCTACGACGAAACTAAAGAGCGACTTCGGCACCGCGAATGGCACGTCGACAAGACCCTCGCCGAACATCACCGGCGTGTGTTGAAGCGTGCGTCTCCTAACGGAGCCGCGCGCTCCAACACACAACGAAAACGGCGTCCGAAGAAGTGAAACGATGTCCGTGAATCGCACACGTAAATTATGGCTCGAAGATGTCTACGAAAGGCTGGCGGGTCCATGTCGACCAATGGCTGTCAAATTCAGCGGAAACGCACCCCAGGCGTCGATAGACTGAGGTATCCGCATCTGTCCCTGCTGCGACGTGCGGCCACGCAAACCTGCAACCGCATCGACCTCGCCCGCGAGCGGCTCGAGACGGTTATCGCCGTGTTCCTCGAACACCGGAGCTGCGCCGCGACTATCACCCTGGCCGAAGCCGCCGCATTGGTGCTAGGCTAGGCACAGCGGCGCACCCGGTACCGGACCGCTCGACGCGGCCAAGGTGGTGCATACGGCGCGCCGCCGACCACCGTGCCTTTGCCGAAGGCATCCACGGTAGCTGTCGCCCGCGCCATTCGGGCCAACGTGTGCGCGTCGAAGTTGAGCGTGGCCGCCGAGTCCCAAGACGCACTGCAAGTCACGTCCAGCCGCATGCTCGGAGCCCCTCACTCCACCGTCACCGATTTCGCCAGATTCCTCGGCTTATCGATATCCGTCCCCCGCGCCAGCGCGGCGTGATACGCGAGCAGTTGCATCGGCACCGTATGCAGAATCGGTGAAAGCGGCCCGTAGTATTCGTTGAGCCGAATCACCTCGATTCCTTCGCTCGGCACCAACCCGCAGTCCACATCCGCGAACACAAAAAGCCTGCCATTCCGCGCACTGACCTCATGCATGTTGGACCGGAGCTTCTCAAGCAGCATGTCATTCGGCGCAACGGCAATCACCGGCATCTCATTACTGACCAACGCAAGCGGCCCATGCTTAAGCTCCCCCGCCGGATAAGCCTCCGCATGAATATACGAAATCTCCTTCATCTTCAGCGCACCTTCGAGCGCGATCGGATAATGCATCCCGCGCCCGAGAAACAGCATGTTGTCTCGTCGCGCGAGCAATTCCGACCAGGCCATGATCTGCGGCTCGAGCGCGAGCACTTTCGACATCGCATCCGGCAGATGCCTTAGCGCACGTAGATGCTCCTTCTCTTCGTCGTCGCTCAACCGCCCACGCACCTGCGCAAGCGACAGCGTCAGCAGAAACAACGCAACGAGCTGCGTCGTGAAAGCCTTCGTCGAAGCCACCCCGATTTCAACGCCTGCGCGCGTGACAAACTGCAGCGCACATTCCCGCATCAACGCGCTCGTTGCAACATTGCAGATCGCGAGCGTATGCATCATCCCGCTGCGCTTCGCGACATGCACCGCCCCGAGCACATCGGCCGTCTCGCCGCTCTGCGACACCGCGACAACGAGCGTGCGCGGATTCGGCACACTGTCGCGATACCGAAACTCGCTGGCGATTTCCACGCTGGCCGGCAGCTTCGCGATACTCTCGATCCAGTACTTCGCGGTGAGGGCCGCGTGATAACTACCGCCACACGCGAGCAACAACACCGAATCCACGTCATTGAAAACCCGCCAAGCACCATCACCAAACAACTCCGGCATGATCGATGACACATCGAGCAACGTATCGGCCACCGCCTGCGGCTGCTCGAAAATCTCCTTCTGCATGTAGTAGCGATACGACCCGAGATCGGCCGCACCGCTATGCGCGGCGACCCGCTGCACAGCGCGCTCGACACGCTGGCCGGCCGCATCGACGATCCAGTAGCGGTGCAGCTGGATATCGGCAACGTCACCGTTCTCCAGGTAAGCGATGCGATCGGTAATCCCCGACAGCGCAATCGCATCCGACGCCAGAAAATTCTCGCCTTCGCCGACACCCACGACGAGCGGCATGCCATCGCGCGCACCGACGATCCGGTGCGGCTCGTCGCGGCACATCACCGCGATCGCATAGCTGCCGCGCAGTCGCGCAACCGCACGCCGCACCGCATCGAACAGGTCGCCGTCGTAAAGATGATCGATCAGGTGCGCGATGGCCTCGCTGTCGGTCTGGCTCGCGAACACGTAGCCATGCGCCTGCAGTTCCGCACGCAGTTGATCGCAGTTCTCGATGATCCCGTTATGCGACAGCGCGATGCGCGCATTGGCGTCGCTCGGCGAGAAGTGCGGATGCGCGTTGAGCGTGACGGGCGCGCCATGCGTGGCCCAGCGCGTATGCGCGATCCCGGTGTAACCCGACAGCGCATGCTCGGCGATCTCGCGCTGCAGGTTGGCCACACGATCGACGCTGCGGGCGCGCGCCAGCGCCCGGTCGCGGTACACCACGACGCCGCACGAATCGTAGCCGCGGTATTCGAGCCGCTTCAGGCCGTCGACCAGGTTCGGCAGGATGTCCCGCTGGGCGACCGCCCCGACAATTCCACACATATCGCGCTCCGTAAATGTCCTGTCTGGATCAGTGAGAGCGATGGTAGGGCGAGCCAAATGGAATTAAATTTCAAAATACAAGAACAACTGAAATGAATAGCGGATCGTCTATCATGTTGAAATTAAATTTCACGTCCTGACCGGAAGGAGCCGCCGATGGCCGGCATCACCCTCGACGATCTCGACCTGCGCATCCTCGCGATCCTGCAGGACGACGCGTCGGTGTCGAACCTGCAACTGGCCGAGCGGGCGCTGTCGTCGCCGCCCACCTGCATGCGCCGCGTGCGCCGGCTGACGGAAGCCGGCGTGATCCGTCGGCAGGTCGCGGTGCTCGACCCTGTGGCGATCGGCACGGCCGTCACCGCGCTGATCGAGATCAGCCTCGACCGGCAGACGGCCGAAGACTACGACGCGTTCGAAGCGTACGTATGCGCGGAGCCGGCCGTCACGCAGTGCTATCGCGTGTCGCCGGGGCCGGATTTCGTGGTGGTGGCGGATCTGGCCGACGTCGCCGAATACGACGAATTCGCGCGCCGGCTGTTCACCGGCGCATCGAACGTCCGCAACGTGCGGACGTTCTTCTCGACGCATCGCGCGAAATTCGAAGCGAACGCTCGGGTCACGCACGCGATGCGCAAGCGCGCGTGAGGTGATTGCACCATCATTCGCGATGCGTTCGCGCATGCCTGCGCGACGTCATCACGTCATCACGCAGCCGCGTCAGCCGCGCCCACCAGTTGCAACGGCTTGCCATACCCGAAGCAATGCGCGGGCTCCGGAAACACACGCTGCCGCACATCATGCGCGTACAGACGAATCGCATCGCGCATCACCGCATTCGCATCGGCATAACGCTTCACGAAGCGCGGCGTGTACGCATCGAATGCGCCGATCATGTCCTCGGTCACGAGCACCTGTCCGTCGCACGCGGGCGATGCGCCGATGCCGATCGTCGGGATCGTCAGCGTGTCGGTGATATGGCGCGCGAGCGCTTCGGCCGTCCCTTCGATGACGACGCTGAACGCGCCGGCCCGTTCCGCCGAACACGCGGCGTCGAACACCTGCGCGGCCGAGCGCGGGTCCATCCCCTGCGCGCGGAAGCCGCCCGTCGCGTTGGCCTGCTGCGGCATGAGGCCGACGTGCGCCATCACCGGAATGCCACGCTCGGTCAAGAATCGAATCGTGTCGCCCATCTCGCTGCCGCCTTCGAGCTTCACGGCTTGCGCGCCGGTTTCGGCGAGCAGGCGCGCGGCGGAGCGATACGCTTGCACGGGCGATTCCTGGTACGTCGAGAACGGCAGGTCGACGACGACACATGCCTGCGCGGCGCCGCGCACGACGGCCGCACCGTGTGCAATCATCATGTCGAGGGTGACGCGCAGCGTGTCGGGCATCCCGTACAGCACCATGCCGACGGAGTCGCCGACGATGATCACGTCGGCCACCTCGTCGACGAGCTTCGCCATCGGCGCGGAATACGCGGTCAGCGACACGAGGCTGCCGATGCCCTTGGTCGAACGGATCGCGGTGACGGTCTTGCGGGTGGTGCGGGTATGAGCGCTCATGAACGGAAGCCGTGTGAAGGAAGAGCCGCCACGGTAGCATCGCGCTCGTTCGTGCAATGACCTTCGGAGGACGTCTTATGGTGCTGGCGGGACAATCGGGTGACCCTTACGCGGTGCCGCCGATGGCGCGCCTGCCGAGGCCGCTGTACGTGCGTGCGTTCGGCATTCCCGGCAACGTGAGCATCGACGCGCACAGTCATCCATGGGCGCAGCTGATGTATGCGACAAGCGGGGTGCTCGAGGTATCGACGCCGTCGGGCCGGCACCTGCTGCCGCCGCACTATGCGATGTGGATTCCGCCGCACGTGCCACATGCGGTGTCGACGCGCGATTGCGTCGCGTTCCACAGCCTGTATCTCGATGCGGCGATCGCGCGCGACGACGTGCACGACGATTGCGCGATCCTCTGCATGACCCCGCTGCTGCGCGAGCTGGTGCTCGCCACGGCCGACTTACCGGTGAACTATGACGAGACGGGGCCGGACGGTGCGCTCGTCTGCCTGATCGCCGACCGGATCGCACGCATGCGGCAGGCGCCGCTGACGGTGCCGCTGCCGCGCGATCCGCGTCTGCTGAAAATCGCGCGTGCGCTGCATGCGTATCCGGGCGATACGCGCAATCTCGACGAATGGGGCCATCAGGTCGGCGCGACGCGACGCACGCTGTCGCGGCTGTTCCGGCAGGACACGGGGCTGTCGTTCACCGAATGGCGGCAGGCGGTGCGGCTGCTGGCGTCGCTGCCGCTGCTCGATGCGGGCGAGCCGATCGGCGCGGTGGCCGCGCAACTGGGCTACGACTCGACGTCATCGTTCATCGCGCTGTTCCAGGCGAAATTCCAGCTGACGCCCGGCGCGTATGCGAAGCGTGAAGCGCGCCGGCCCGTGCTGAACGCGTGACGCGGCGGCACACGCCCTCTCAGAACGCGAGCGCCTGCTGCACCGGATGGTCGGCGCCGCGCTCGAACCCCGCGCCTTCGAGCGACAGCAGCGCACGCTTGCGATCGATGCCGCCCGCATAGCCGGTCAGGCTGCCCGACGCGCCGACCACGCGATGGCACGGCACCATGATCGACACCGGATTCCGGCCGACCGCACCGCCCACGGCGCGCGCGCCGCTCATCGGCAACCCGACGCGCTCGGTGATGTCGCCGTACGTCACGAGTTCGCCGAACGGAATCGCGAGCAGTTCCTTCCATACCCGTCGTTGAAACGCGGTGCCTCGCAGGTGAATCGGCACGGAGAACGTCTCGCGCATGCCGGTGAAGTACTCGGCGACTTCTTCCGCGACCTTGCGCGCGAGCGGCGACATCGCGAGCGCGTCTGCCTCGGTCACGATCGCAACCGGCGGGAAGTATTTCTGGCCGACGAAGTAGAGGCCCGTCAGCGCATCGTCCTCGATGCGCACGGCGATGTCGCCCAGCGGGCTCGGAATCAGGTGAGCGGGAGTCATCGCGACACATCTCCATGAAGGCGCCACACGTGCAGTGCGGCATACGCGCGCCACGGCGCCCAGCGCGCCGCATGCGGCGCGGATGATGGCACACGGGCGCGTTCGGTGCGCGCGGGCAGCCACGCATCGTCGGCCGGGAACGCATTCGGCCAGGCCATCGCACGCATCGCGACGTACTGCACCGCGTGCTCGTCGAAACCCGGCAGCGCGCGCAGTGCGTCAAGCGTCGTGTCGAGCGGCGCCATCGGTTCGAGTGAGAGCGTGCCGTCGTCGACTGCGCGGGCGAGCGACACGATCGCCCGTGCGGGTTCGCGCGAGATGCCGATCGTTTCAAGCGCGGAAGGCGGCAGGGCGGCCAGCGTCGCGGCGGAGGGCAGCGCGTGCGTGAGGCCCGGCGGCGCGCCTTCGATCGATGTGCCGAAACGTTCGGCGAGGCGCGCCAGCACCGGCGCGCCCGCATGCGTCGCCGCAAGCCGTTCGCCTGCAATCGCACGGATCGCGATCTCGACACCGTCGAACGCGCCGGGGACACGCAGGCCCGGCGAGCCGCTCGCGAGTTCGCCGAGATGCGCGTCGATCACGTCGGGGCGGCTGTCGAGATCGAACAGCCGCCGCACGCGCGCGAGCACGGCCGGTACGACCGGCGTCAACGAGGGCGACACGGTGACGGCCAGCGCGAAGCGCTGCGGCACGTGCGCGACGGACAGCCAGCCGGCCACGCGCCCGTTGTCGGCGGTGGTGTTCCCGTTGCGGTTCGGCAATTCGACGACACGCGCATAACCCTGCGCATCGATCCGCTCGACACCGTCGATCTGCCGCTGCGCGAGAAAGCGCATCAGGTCGTCCCACGCGAACGGCGGGCGATACGGCAGCGGGAACGTCATGTCGCCGTCGGCCGATGCGCGGGCTCCTTTGCGCAGCCGCAACGGATTGAGGCCGTAACGCTGCAGGAACAGGTCGTTGAAGCGCCGCACGCTGCCGAACCCGGCCGTGGACGCGACGACGGCCACCGGCAGCGCGGTATCGGTCAGCAACCGCTTGGCCATCAGCAACCTGTGCGTCTGCGCGAACTCGACCGGCGACACGCCGAACTGCGCACCGAAGATCCGGCGCAGGTGGCGTTCGGTCACGCCGACGCGCCGTGCGAGCGCATCGACGGAATGGGCGTTCAGGAAACCGTCCTCGATCAGCGTGGCGGCTGCGTCGGCGAGCGTGCCGGACAGGTCGAGCAGCCCGTGGCCGGGCGCGAGCTCGGGGCGGCATCGCATGCAGGGTCGAAAGCCGGCTTTCTCGGCGGCTGCGGCGCTCGGGTAGTAGCTGCAGTTCTGCGCTTTCGGCGGCTTCACCGGGCAGACGGGGCGGCAATACACGCCCGTCGTCGCGACGCCGACGAAGAACCAGCCGTCGAAGCGGCGGTTCCGCGAAAGCAGGGCGTCGTAGCAGGTATCGGGATCGAGGCGCATGAGACGACTGTAAACCATCCCGCTCCCCGATTCTGGCTGGAATCGGACATGTGTCTCGGCGGTCGTCCCCTCGCGCGCCGGTCGGGAAAATCGGGGAAAAACGATTAATGCCATGTAGTGAAACAGTCGTCTCTTTTGCGGTTGACTAATTTGAGATGACTCATCGAAATCCCCGACTGACAGGGCATGGGCGCACGTCCTATTCTTTGAAAAACGTTTTCCAGATTGATCGGCGGAATCGGCCGTGCGCGACAGGCGCGCCGCTGTCCGCCCCGGCGCCGGTCGCCGGTCAACGAACAACGTGCGGCGCGACGGGCGCGGCCGCGCATCGGAGACATTCATGCAATCTGCCGTCGTCGGCGCCGTGCGCGCGGCCGCCAGCCGCTACCGCTGGACCGTCTGTGCGCTGCTGTTTTTCGCGACCGTCATCAACTACATGGATCGGCAGATCCTCGGCCTGCTCGCGCCGATGCTCCAGCACGACATCGGCTGGAGCCAGGTGCAGTACGGCCGCATCGTGATGGCGTTTTCCGCGTTCTATGCGCTGGGCCTGCTCGGCTTCGGGCGCATCGTCGACCGGCTCGGCACGCGCATCTCGTATGCGCTGGCGATGCTGGTGTGGAGCATCGCCGCGATGCTGCACGCGGCGGTCGGCTCGGTGATGGGCTTCGCGTTCGTGCGCGCGCTGCTCGGGATCGGCGAGGGCGGCAACTTCCCGGCCGCGATCAAGACGACGGCCGAATGGTTCCCGCGCCGCGAACGTGCGCTCGCCACCGGCATCTTCAACTCGGGCGCGAACATCGGCGCGGTGTTCGCACCGGCGATCATCCCGGCGATCGCGGTGGCCTACGGCTGGCGCGCGGCGTTCGTGATCGTCGGCGCGATCGGCATCGTGTGGCTCGCGGTGTGGCTCGTGCTCTATCGCCAGGCCGATACGCGCGCGCTCGCCGCCGAATACGACGAGCCGCGCGACGAAGCGGAAGCGCTCGACGCGGCGAACGCGAATGCCGGCGCGCCGCGCTGGGGCGAACTGATCCGCAAGCGCGAGACGTGGGCGTTCCTGATCGGCAAGTTCCTGACCGATCCGGTGTGGTGGTTCTACCTGTTCTGGCTGCCGAAGTGGCTCAACGAATCGCGTGGGATGGACATGCAGCACATCGGCCTGCCGCTCGTCTGCATCTATGCGCTGACGACGGTCGGCAGTATCGGCGGCGGCTGGCTGTCGTCGATGCTGCTGCGTGCGGGCTGGAGCGTGAACGGCGCGCGCAAGACGGCGATGCTGATCTGTGCCTGCTGCGTGCTGCCGATCGCGTTCGTGTCGCAGGTGCAGAGCCTGTGGGCCGCGGTGCTGATCGTCGGCCTCGCCGCCGCCGCGCACCAGGGCTGGTCGGCGAACCTGTTCACGACGGCATCCGACCTGTTCCCGCGCCGCGCGGTGGCATCGGTGGTCGGCATCGGCGGGATGGCCGGTTCGATCGGCGGCGTGCTGTTCTCGGAAGTGATCGGCCAGGTGCTGCAGCGCACGGGCCACTACTGGGTGCTGTTCGCAATCGGTGCGTCGGCCTACCTGATCGCGTTGGGCGTGATGCACCTGCTCACGCCGAAGATGAAGCCTGCGCAGCTCGACGCGTGATGGTGTGATTGTGTAATCGCGTATCCGCAAACGAACGCGCCGCCCAAGGGCGGCGCGTTTTCTTGTGCAGGCGCGAAAACAGGGAACTCAGCCGGCCGCGGCCGTCGACGCGCGCATGATCAGCCGCGGCTCGAACGTCGAGTAGCTCGCATCGGTGCGGCCCGCGAGCGCATCGATCAGCTTCTGCATCGCGAGCTCGCCCATGTTCTCGCTCTGGATGTCGACGGTCGTCAGCGCGGGCGCCGCGTATTCGCCGTACGGCACGTTGTCGATGCCCGCGACCGACACATCCTGCGGCAGCCGGAAGCCGAGCGACGCGGCTTCCTTCATGAAGCCGAGCGCGATCAGGTCGTTGTAGCAGATCACGGCCTGCGGGCGCTGCGGCCCGAGCATCACACGCGAACACGCACGCTCGCCGGCCTCGGCGGTCGGCGCATGCGCATCGTGCACGTCGAGCGTGAGCCCGGCTTCCGCGAGACAGTCGCGCGCGCCCTGGATCCGTTCGTCGTTCACGCGTGCGGTGCCGAAGCCGAGATACGCGATGCGCGTGTGGCCGAGATTGAGCAGGTGGCGCGCGAGCATATAGGTCGACAGCCGGTTGTCGATGCCGACGCTCGGAATCGGCAGGCCGGGGCTGCGGCGCAGCAGCACGAGCGGCTTGTTGAGATCGAGCATCCAGCCGGCTTCGTCGTCGGGCATCCGCGTGCTGACGATCAGCCCGTCGACGCGTTGCGCGAGCGCTTCGATCAGCGAACGTTCGCGCGCCTGGCTCTCCTCGGTATCGACGAGCAGCAGCGTGTAGTCGTGCTGCAGCGCGACGCGGTTCGCGCCTTTCACCACGTTCGTGAAGTGCGGGTTGCTGATGTCGAGGATCACGAGGCCGATCGTGCGCGTGCGGCCGGTGATCATCGAGCGCGCGAGCGGGTTCGAACGGTAGCCGAGCCGCTCGATCGCCTCCTTGAGCCGGGCCTCGACGGTCGGCGAGAAGCGCTGCGTGCCGTTCACGTACTTCGATACCGTCGCGACCGACACGCCGGCTTCCGCCGCCACGTCGCGGATCGTCGGGGAAACTTTTTTCATTCGAAGGGTAACGTTTTCGTTCCGTAAGGCCGGATTGTGGCAGAAAAAGGGCGCGCGCGGCCACGCGCCGATATCGGGAAAGTGCGGATGGCTGCGGACGGGTTCGGCCATTGACGTTCGGCAGCACGCCCGCGTATAGTTGGAAAACGTTTTCCGATTCAGTCAGATTTCAGGTCAGATTCAAGGAGAGTCAATGAACGCCTCATCCACCGGCGCGCGCAAACCGTTCGGGCGCCTGCTGCTGACGGGCGCGGCCGGCAACCTCGGCCGCCAGTTGCGCGGCGCGCTCGCCGACTGGGCCGACGTCGTGCGCGTCAGCGACATCGCGACGCTCGGCGACGCGGCCGCGCATGAAGAAACCCGCGTCGTCGACCTGGCCGACCGGGCCGCGGTGATGCAGCTCGTCGACGGCGTGGACGCGATCGTCCACCTCGGCGGCATTTCGGTCGACGCGCCGTTCGACGATCTCGTCGGCGCGAACATCACCGGCACGTACAACCTGTACGAAGCCGCGCGCAAGCACGGCGTGAAGCGCGTCGTGTTCGCGAGCTCGAACCATGCGATCGGTTTCCATCCGGTCACGGAAGTGCTCGACGCCGATTCGCCGCTGCGCCCCGACAGCCTGTACGGCGTGACGAAGTGCTTCGGCGAATCGCTGTCGCGCTACTACTTCGACCGCTTCGGGATCGAAACCGTGTGCCTGCGGATCGGCTCATCGTTCGAAGTGCCAAAGAATCCGCGCATGCTCGTGACGTTCCTCAGCTACCGCGACTTCATCGAGCTCGTGCGCTGCTCGCTGCTGACGAACCGCGTCGGGCACGCGATCGTGTACGGCGCGTCGGACAACCCGGTGAAGTGGTGGGACAACACGAAGGCCGGCTTCCTCGGCTTCCGCCCGCGCGACAGCTCGGAGCAGTTCGCCGGGCTGTTCCCGGTGACGGCGCCGACCGCCGACTACGACGATCCCGCGCAGCGGTTCCAGGGCGGCGGGTTCGTCGTCGGCGAGCCGATGGAGCGCGACGCGTCGTAAGCGTCGCCGGCGTCGCACCTCAGCGCAGGATATCGGTCGCCTTGTGCCGCGCGTCGACGCCGTCGATCAGGATCAGCTGGCCGCTCGCGTGCCGCGCGCGCAGCGGCTGAATCTGCCGGTACGCATCCGATTCGTACCACGCGCGCGCCGTGTCGAGATCGGGAAACGCGATCGCGATGAGGTCGCCGCGCCACGCGCCTTCACGTACCTCCGGCCGCGCGCCGTGAATCACGAAATGTCCGTCGTACGGCGCGAGGGTGCCGTCGATGCGTTCGAGGTATTCGACGATGTCGTCGCACATCTCGACGTCGTGCAGGTGGGCGATGGCGTAGGCGGTCATGGCGGGCTCCTTGATGCGATGCGGTTCGTGCATCGATGGAGCCATCATCGCGGCGCGGGCGGCGCGCGTCGACTACCTGCGACGTAAGCAAATCTGCGCGGCTGCGGAAGGGCGCCAGCGCCTGCGCCTGCCGGCAGACGCACCGATCGTGCAGCACGGCAGCACCCTGTGTATCGCTTGCCCACACGAACCGTCAGCCAGTGCAGCCGTGCACCCGCGTCACCATCAACGCGTCTTGCTGCAAGCCGGATCTCTACCTCGCCGCTCGGCCGAATCACACCAGTAATCCGGCCGCCACGCTTCGAACGTGACCGCTTTCGCCGCATTGGCGCGCGTGACGCGCACCGGGTCGGCTTTCAGCGCATCGCCGTTCGGATCGTCGTTGAAGCGCCAGTTCCGGAACACCTCGCGATGGAACACCCACGTGCGATGCGCGTTGTCGTAGCGAAACGTGACACGGTCGCGCCAGTGATCGTGGCCCGCGAATACGCCCTGTTCGACCGTGAAGGTGCGCGGTTCGATCGTGAGCGCGTTCTCGGCGACGCCATCCAGGTACGGGTCGCCCATCCCGCCTTCGTCGGCTTTCATGATCACGGCGTCGTTGCGCGCCGCGAGCCGGTAGTGCCCGTCCTTGCCCGGCAGGAAGATCATCAGCGGACGCAGCGACGCCTTGCGCATCGAATCGTCGGGTTGATGCGCGACGACGACATAGCCGATGCCGGTGCTGTCGGTCAGGCGCCCCGACGCGGCATCCAGCGCTTCGTAGCCGGCGGGAAGCTGCGCGACGATGTCGTGCGGAAGGTCGGGTGCGTTGGGGCAAGCGGATGTCGCAGGTGAATCAGGGCACGTCGCGGCGCAGGCACCGCCGATGCCGAACGTCAGCAGCGCGGCGACGAGGAATCCTTTGATGCGGGGGATCGTCATGCGGATCGAGTCATGAGATGAGGTCACGCCGCGGAAGCCGGCGCGCACGCGCCGTCTCGTCTCGCCGCAGCGCGGGTTGGTTGTTCGTCAGGTGCCGCAGTGTAACCAGTCACGCGCGCTTGCGCGTCGGCCGCGGGACTGGCGCGGGCACCGGTGCCGACGCCGACGCTTCCTCGGCCTGCGCGCACAGCCGGTCGAGCATCCGTTGCGCGGTTTCCGCGCAATCCTCGCCCTCCGGCTTGTTCTCGATTTCCTCGATCAGCACCTCCAGATGTTGCCGGTTCTGCGCGAGACGCTGTTCGAGCCGCACGATTTCGTCGACCTTGTGCCGCAGCGCCACCAGCAGCTCGTCGCGCGGCCACGCGCCGAGATCGGGCGGCAACACCGCGCGGATTTCGTCGAGCGCAAAACCCGCGCGCTGCGCGCGGTCGATGATCGCGAGCCGCGTCAACGCTTCCGACCCGTATTCCCGATAGCCATTCGCCTGCCGACGGGCCGGTTCGAGCAGCCCGCTCGCTTCGTAGAAGCGGATGCGCGACGCCGCGAGGCCGCTCGCCTTCGCCAGTTCGCCGATTTTCATGCTGTGCTCCAAAAGGGCTTGACCTTAAAGTTGACTTTAAAGTTATCGTTGGGCATCGTCAATCGAGGGTGCCCTCCATGAACCTGTTTACACCGCTGACACTGCCCAACGGGGCGGTGATTCCGAACCGTCTGGCCAAGGCCGCGATGGAAGAGAACATGGCCGATGCGAACCACGCACCGTCCGACGCGTTGCTGCGCCTGTACCAGGCGTGGGCCGATGGCCAGGTCGGCCTGATCCTGACCGGCAACGTGATGGTGGACGGCCGCGCGATGACGGGGCCGAACGGCGTCGTGCTCGAGAGCGATGCGCATCTCGACCGCTTCCGCCGCTGGGCGCAGGTGGCGCGCTCGGGGGGCGCGCACGTGTGGATGCAGATCAATCACCCGGGGCGCCAGATGCAGGCGGCACTCGGCCAGACGACGCTCGCGCCGTCGGCCGTGCCGCTCGCGCTCGGTGCGCTGTCGAAGCAGTTCCCGGTGCCCAAGGAGATGACGCCGGCCGATATCGCCGACGTGCAGCAGCGCTTCGTGCGCGCCGCGCAGCTCGCGGAGCAGAGCGGCTTCACCGGCGTGGAGATCCATGCGGCGCACGGCTATCTGCTGAGCCAGTTCCTGTCGCCGCTGACGAACCGCCGGCAGGACCCGTGGGGCGGCAGCATCGAGAATCGCGCACGCCTGCTGCTCGACATCGTGCGGGAGGTGCGCGCGACGGTGTCGCCGCAATTCGCGGTCGCGGTCAAGCTGAACTCGGCCGATTTCCAGCGCGGCGGCTTCAGCGCGGACGATGCGAAGCGCGTGGTCGAACTGCTGAATCCGCTCGGCGTCGATCTCGTCGAACTGTCGGGCGGCAGCTATGAAGTGCCGGCGATGCAGGGCGAGGCGCGCGACGGGCGCACGCTGGCCCGCGAAGCGTATTTCCTCGAATTCGCGCGCGACATCACGGCGGTCGCGCGGATGCCGCTGATGGTCACGGGCGGCATCCGGCGCCGCGTGGTGGCCGAGCAGGTGGTCGACAGCGGCGTGGCGATGGTCGGCATCGCGACCGCGCTGTCGATCGAGCCGAACCTGCCGCGCGACTGGCGGGCCGGCAAGGACAGCGCGCCGGGGCTGGAACCGATCCGCTGGAAGAACAAGGCGCTGGGCGCGCTGGCCAACATGGCGGTCGTCAAGTTCCAGCTCACGCGGCTGAGCGTTGGCCGGCGCACGCACCCGCAGGTGTCGCCGCTGCGCGCGCTGGTCGGGCAGCAACTGGCCGCGCAGTGCCAGACGCGGCGCTACCGGAAGTGGATGGCGGGGCGCGCGGCAGGCACGCGTGCGTGACGTGCGGTCATGCGGCCCGGCGACGGGTTCGTCGGGCCGCCGTGCGCCGAGCCAGGGCGTTCATGCGGTTGCGTGAGTGGTCGCGCATTCGCGGTGAGGTCGCGATGAAATGCGCCCGCCGCAGGGCATGCGCACCGGCGGCGGGTGCGGCGCACTGCACCGCGCCGGATCAGAACCGGTAGTTCGCCACGACTTCGAGCCGCCGGTCGTTGCCGAGCAGGTATTGCGTCTCGTTGTAGTACGCGGACTGCACGAAGCGCCGGTTGAACACGTTGTACGCGCGCGCGGTGATCGTCGTGTCCTTGCGCGGTTTCCACGCGAGGCCGAGGTCGACCGTGGTGTACGACGGCATCACGAGCTGGTTCGCCGTGTCGGCGAAACGCTTGCCGACGTACTTGACGCCCGCGATGCCCGTCCAGTCCGGCGCGAAGCGCCAGCTCACCCACAGGTTCGCGAGCCGCTGCGGCACCGACACCGGCACGTTGCCCGCGCGCGATACCGTCGTGCCGCCGGACGTCTGCTGGAAGTCGTCGTATTTCGCGCGCAGGATCGACACGTTCGCGTCGACGCGCCAGTCCTTCGCGATCTCCGCGCCGACCGTCGCCTCGAGCCCGCGCGACGACTGCCGGCCGATCTGGATCGACTGGTTCGGGTTCAGCGGATCGGCCGTCAGCAGATTGCTCTTGACGATCCGGTACGCGGCGAGCGTCCATTCCGCCTTGCCGCCGAGGAACGACTGCTTCACGCCGATCTCGATCTGCCGGCCGGTCGCGAGCGTGAAGTTCGCCTTCGACGCATTCAGCGACAGCAGCGAGCTGATCGGATCCGCCGCGACCGAATACTGGCCGTACACGGCGAGGCCGGGCTGCACGTCGTACACGGTGCCGATGCGCCAGCCCGTGTTCGCGAACACCTTCGTGAATGCGCCGCCGTTCACGAGATCGTCGCGGTTCACGCTCGCATGGTCGTAGCGCAGCCCGCCGATCACCGACCAGCGCGGCGTGATCTCCAGCCGGTTCTCGGCGAACAGCGCGTACTGGTTCGCCTGGCTGCGGTACTTCGGATAGGTGCCGGCCGTGTTGATGAAGCTGCCCGGATCGAAGTTGAACGGATCGACCGTCGACGTGCCCGAATACGGCGAGTTGTTGTCGTGCTGGAACGTCGTGTGATTGAACTCGAAGCCCGTCGAGAACGTGTTGCGCATGCCGAGCAACGCGGTGGTGACGGTGGCCGCCGTCACGTTGCCGTACTGCTCCTGGTCGTGGAAGATTTCCGTGAAGCTGCTGCGCCGCACTTGCGCGGTCGACGGCAGGTACGTGTAGTACTCGGCGTCCTTCCAGTGTCGGTTGCTCTTCATCCGGTACAGCGTGCTCGTCACGTTCAGGCTGTCGCTCGGCTGCCAGTTCGCCGCGACCGTCGCCCAGCTGTCGCGGAACGCGATGTCGCTGTCGCCGACGTTGTAGTTCTTCTTGTCGAGCGCGCGATCGCGCGCGCCGTTCACGAGCGGCACGCCGAAATACTGCATCGGATGCTGGAAGCCCTGCGCGTACGACGCGGTCACGTACAGGTCGGCGCTCACGTCGTAGCGCAGCGCGCCGGAGATCGACAGGTTGCGCGAATTGCCGCGGTCGACCCAGTTCGACGAACGGTTGCCGCTGATGTCGAAGCGGTACGACAGCGTGTCGTTGATCGCACCGCCGCTGCCGAACGCGACCCGCGCCGTGCCCTCGGTGCCGCCGCCGACCTGCAGCTCGTTCTGGATCGCGCCGCGCGTCGGCTTCTTCGGCACGATGTTGACGACCCCGCCGATCGCGCCTTCGCCGTAGATCACCGAAGCGGGGCCGCGCAGCACGTCGATATGGTCGACCGACCACGTGTCGAACGGAAACGTGATGCCGATCGCGCCGTACGGGCGCACGCCGTCATAGAGCTGCGTGACCGACGACGCGCCGACGAAGCCGCGCGCGCCGAGTTCCGAGCCGCCGTTGCCCGGATGCGGCGACGCGCTGATGCCGGCGGCGCGGCTCACCGCGTCGACGATCGCGCTGTCGCCGCGCGTGTCGAGTGTCTTGCGATCGATCTGCTCGACGCTCGCGGGCGTTTCGAGCGAAGTCAGGCCGAGACGGCTGCCGGTGTCGAGCGGCTGCGTGAGCGGTGTCGCCTTCTGGGCGTTGACGCGAATCGGTGCGAGCGTGGCGCCGGCGCGCGCGGCATCGCTTTCCTGGGCCTGCCCGGCGGGCGAGAAGGCCGCGAGCAAGGCGGCGGGCAGCATCAATCTGAACTTCATGTTTCGAGATCCTTTGAATCTGCTTAATGCGGTGTTGCTTGAAAGGCGGCGCATCAGAACGCGTACCGCATGCCGGCGAACACGCTGCGCCCTTCGCCCGGATAGAAGATCGCGGTGTTCGCGGTGCGCGCATCCGCGACCGTGCTGATGTCGCTCACATAGCGCTTGTTGGTCAGGTTGCGCGCGTCGACGAACAGCGAGAGGCCATTGCGGAAGTCGTAGCCGGCTTGCAGCCCGAGCAGCGTATAGCTCGGCACGCGCAACGTGTTTGCATCGTCGGCCCATGCGCCCGACGGCACCCAGTCGAGCGTCGCCGCGATGTGGAAGCCGCTCGGCCGCGCGTATCCCAGCGTCGCGCGCAGCACGTTCAGCGGCACGCCCGCGATCCGGTTGTTGCCGTACTGCGGGTCGTTCTTGAAGCGGAAGTCGTTCAGGTTCCAGATGCCCGACAGCGTGACCTTGTCGCCCGCGCCGCGACCGGTGACGTTGCGCAGCAGCTCGACCGACGCGCCGGCCTCGATCCCTTGCAGCACCGTCTTGTTCGCGTTGAACGTCGACGCCGGGACGTCCGGGTTCGTCGTGTACTGCAGCAGCTGGTCGCGCACGAGCGAGCGATAGGCGGTCACGTCCCAGCTCACGCGCTCGCGCGAGCCGCGCGTGCCGAACTCGATCGTCCACGCGTGCTGCGCGGCGAGCGGCGTGAAGCGCGTCGTGTTCGAGAAGGTCTGCGTGAGGTCGGTGAAGTCGGGCACGTCCTGGCTGCGCGTGATGTCGACGTAGGCCTGGGTGCGCGCATCCGGCTGCCACAGCAGCCCGAGCTTCGGATTGACGCCGCTGTAGCTCGCGTTCGTCGACTTGGTGTTCGGGCTGCGCGGCAGCCCGCCGTTGTCGATGTACTCGCGCACCGAGTGCAGCACCTTCACGCCCGTCATCAGCGCGACGGTCGGCACGAAGAACAGCCGGTTCTCGACATACGCCTCGTAGTTGAACGCCGTTTGTGTCGAGTCGAGCGTCTGCGCGCCCTTGTTGCCGTTGACGTTCACGTACTGGTTCGCCTGCGTGCGGCCGCCGAAGAAGCGTGCACCGACGATCAGGTCGTTGCGCATCCCGCCGAGCGTCAGGTGGCCCGTGTAGCGCGGCGCGAAGCCGTAGGTCCAGCCGTCCTGGTCGAGCGCCTGGAAGATCGGGTGATAGAGGCTCTTGTGGATCGCCCACGTGTCGAACTGCAGCTCGCCCGAATCGAGCTTCACCGTCGTGCGGTTCGCGATCCGCTCGGTGCGCGTGTTGCGCGCCTGGTCGCCCGATATCGCGTTCGGCGCGGCTTTGGTCGGATTGTTCAGCGCGTCGGACAGCGACAGCGTGCCGGGCAGCAACTGGTCGACGACGTACACGCCGACGTAGAAGCGCGTCTCGACCGTCGGGCTGAACCGGTAGCCGACGTTCGCGTTGAACTGCTCGTATTGCCCCTTCGAATGATCGCGATAGCCGTCCGCGTGATTGACGCTGAAGTTCGCGAGGAAGTCGAGCGGGCCGAGCACGCGCGAGATCTGCGCGCTGGTGCGCACCGTGCCGTAGCTGCCGCCTTCCACGCGCAGGATGTTCGGCGCGTCGGCGGTATGGGCGGTCGGCGTGATGAAATCGATCGCGCCGCCGAGTGTCGACGCACCATACGCGAGGCCGTTGCCGCCCTTGTAGACCTGCACCGCCTGCAGTGCGAGCGGATCGATCTGGTAGTAGTCGCCGCTGCCGTCCGCGAGGTTGGTCGGGATGCCGTCCTGCAGGATCTCGAGGCCGCGCGTGTGGTACGAGCGGGCGATGCCCGAGCCGCGAATCGACAGCCGCAACTCCTGGCCGTAGCGGTTCTCGACGAACACGCCCGGCACGTCCTTCAGCACGTCACGCAGCGTGAACGCGTAGGTGTTCCGGTAGCTGTCGGCATCGACGAAGCCCACCGAGCCGACCGTCTGCTCGAGCGTGCGCTTCAGGCTGCCGGTCGATTTCGATGTCAGCGAGTCCATCTCGCGGGGTGCGTTGACGTTGATTGCGGGCAGGGGCGACGCGGCCGGTGCGTCGGTTGGCGCGTCGGCGCTCTGTGCGCAGGCGGCCGATGCGGAGAGCACGGAGATCGCGCCGGACAGCGCGACGGCAATACGGGTCAAGGTAAACATGTCGTTGTACGTAGGACGATGATGAGTCGGACACGATGCGCGCCATGCACGGCACCGGCCGCCGCGCGTGGTCACGCGCGCGGGCTTGGCATCGGGCGCCGGCAGGGCGGGCAGGCGAAGCGGACGGCGCCGCGCGGTGTGCGGCGGCGCGGTCCCGAGGTGCGTCAGGCGCGGGCGAAAGGCGGCCCGCGCGCGGCGAGCGCGTAGCGCTTCGCCGGGTAGCGGGCAGAGGAGATCGGCGGCGCGGGCGGCGCATGCCGCACGGCCGGGGAAGCGGACAGGAACACCGCGTACTGCAGCGGCGGATGGCCGGCGAGCAGGCCGCAATAGCCGCAGCGGTCGAAATGCCGGTCGGATGGAGAATCGGCTGGAGAAGCGGACGGAGAAGCGGACGGAGAAGCGGACGGAGAAGCGGACGGAGAAGCGGACGGCGCAGGCGATTGCGCGTGCGCCACGAGCGTGTTGCCGGTTGCCGAGCAGATCGGCGCGGCTGGCAGGCCGTCATCGGATGCGGCAGCGCGCAGTTGCGAGATCAGCGGCGCGACGAGCGCGAGCACGAGCGCAAACAGCCCGAGCCACGCGGTGGCCCGGGCGTGTCGCGTCGGTGCGCGGCGTACGCCGGCGCGCGATGAATCAGGTCGCTGCGCGTGCCGCACGGCCGAACAGCACACGGTCGATCAACCAGACTGCGACGATCGTCGCGCCCATCAGCGGGAAGACGATGCCGAGCAGCACGAGCCCCGCGATCCAGCCGCGCATCGGCGGCGCGCCGCGTTCGCGCGACGGCGCGCCCAACTTGCGAGCCGGGCGGCGCTTCCACCACATCACGGTGCCCGTGACGGCCATCGCGGCCAGCCCGAGCGACAGCACCGCGCAGACGATCTGGTTCGCGAGCCCGAAGTAGCGGCCCATGTGCAGCGACGTGCCGTATGACACGGCGCGCGATACCGCGCCGTAGTCGTCGTAGCGGATGTCCTTCAGCACGGCCCCGCTGTACTGGTCGAGGTAGATCGTCCGCTCGGCTTTCGGGTCGTCCGGGAAGTACGACGCGGTGAACACGCCATCCGCGCCGGACGGCAGCGCGAGCGTATAGCCGCTCGTCACGCCGAGGCCCGCGACGATCGCGATCGCGCGGGCCAGCGGCAGCGGTGCCGGCGTCGGTGCCGACGGCGAATGCGGAACGGGCACGTTGCCGACCGCCCACGGCGTTTGCGGCAACGGCAGGTCGTCCATCACCATCCCCGGCATCGACTCGCCGGAGTCGTGGTGATGGCCGGACGGTGCGGCAGCCTGGGCAGGTGCGGGCGCCGCGGCGGCACCGGGGCGCGTCGAGCGAACCGACCCGCCGCCCCATGCGCCTTCCGGCGCGCCGAGGTTCACGGTCGCGGCCAGCGCCTTGAAGTTCTTGCCCCACGAGCCCGACCACGGCAGCCCCGTCAGGATGAACGCGATCGTGCCGGCCGCGAGCCAGATGCCGGCGGTAGCGTGGAGGTTTTTCCACAGCGGCCGGCCGCGCAGCGACAGGTCGGGGCGCAGTGCCTGCCCGACGCGCGCCGCGCCGCGCGGCCACCATAATGCGATGCCGGTGCCGATCATCACGAAGGTCCAGCACGCGGCGAGCTCCATCAGCAACTCGCCCGTTTTGCCGAGCAGCAGCTTGCGATGCAGCATCCGGTCGATCTGCATGAAGCGGTTCTCGACGCTCAGCGTGCCGAGCACGCTGCCGTCGTACGGGTTCACGTACACGCTCTCGCGGCTGCCGTCGCGCAGCCGGAACACGTATTCGGCGCTGCGGTCCGGCGCGGTCGAGACCTGCACGGACACCGGCGTCGAGCCGGCCGGCATCGCGGTGCGCGCGCGCGCGAGCAGCGTGTCGGCATCGAGCCGCGGCGTGGCGCGCGGCTCGACGACGAGCCGGTGCGGATACAGCAGCGGCTCGATCTGCGGCTGGAAGCAATAGAGCGTTCCGGTGATCGCGAGGACCACCAGGAACGGCATGACGAACAGGCCGGCATAGAAGTGCCAGCGCCAGAGCGTCCGGTAGCCGGCGTGGGCGGATTGGGCGGGCGAGATCGCCCGTTCGACGGTGGTCGACATGGTGTCAGCTCCTCGGGTTCGTTGAGCGGCCGCGCCGGCACGGGCCGGCGGACGTCAACGCGCGTTGCGCCCGCCGGCCGGCATCGACGGAACGGGCGGCGCGGCGCCATGCGCGGAAGCGGCGCATGACGGCGTCGCCCGCGCGAGGCGGGCAGGCGGGTGAACGGTTGAATCAGGTCGTGTGAGACGAACGGCATGCAGGCGCGCGCACGTCGACGTGCACGAGCCGCGGGGCGGAACCGTCAGCAGGACAGCGGAGGGGCGCGGGAGGGTGGGCGATCGTCGAAGATCGATCGCACGACAGGAATGCGGTCGACGTGAATCCGGAAGCGCCGTGGCGCGGCGGCGGGAAACAGCAGCACCAGCAGCACGAACGACGCCAGCGCGGTAAACAGCGCGGCGCCGAATGCGCACAGGCTGTCGCCGCTGCCGGACGAGGTCGCATTGTCGGCATGGCCGTCATGCTTGAGCGCATCGGCGAGCGCGCGCGCGTCGTTGGCCGGTGTGATCGGCGCGCCGGCATCGAAACGGGCCGCCAGCGCGGCGACGTTGACGATCAGCGGGCCGCGGCCCGAACACAGCACCACCGAGCCCGCATCCGGACCGTCCGGATCGAGCATCACGGCGCCCGACATCAGCGCGCGGGACAGCAGTGTCACGAGGAGGATCCCCCACAGAAGCTGTCGCGCGACGCCTTGCCGGAGCAGAAAGCGGCGAAGTGCGTTCATGGCGCGCGATTGTACCTCCGTTTGCGGGGCGGGGCCGTCCGCCACGCTGATGCACGGCATCAGCCCGGCGTGCTGCCGGAAGCGGACGAAAGCACGCGGGCGGCTACTCGGAACCGAACGATCCGCTGCCGGGCGGCGGGTTCGCCGGGCCATACGACCAGGTGCCGTCCGCGCGGGCGGTCAGCACGTTGCCCGAGCGCCGGTCGTACAGATGCCACTGTTCGTCGGCCGGATCGTCGCCGTACGGCCAGGTCGTCAGCTTGCCGCCGAGGTCGAAATCGAACGCCCACGAACCCGGCTGGGCGCAGGGCGTGACCGACTGCAGGATCTGCCCGTCGAGCCGTTGCGCGGCGGCCGCGATGTCGCCGGATCGGGATTCGCTGTGCGCGAGCTCGTGACCGTCGAGCGCGATCGACCAATGGCAGTAGCAGATCCACAGATGCCCGTTGCCGGCCACCGTCACGTGCCGCGACGCGAGCCTGTCCCGTGCCGTCGCGGACAGGCCGGGCGAGCCGGCGAGCGGCTCCCTGACATGCAGCGCGGGTTGCCCGAATTCGAACGTGAGAAAGCTGCCCTGGCCTTTCGTCACGGACCAGGCAGGGGTGTCGCAGATGGCCGGCCAGATCCGGTCGAAGTCGGCAGCGGTCACGGCGCGCGTCTCACATCGGCGAAACAGGACTCGGCCTCGGCGTCGTCGGCGCTGCCGTCATCGTCGGCCACTTGATCGGACAGGCCGGCCGGCGACACGCGCCGCATCGTCCGCTCGACGTCGCGATCGTCGCGGCGAGCGTTCGGGTCGAGCGGCTCCTGTGCGTCTCGTCCGTCGCGTTTCACGAACACGCCGAGTGCGCCGGCCTGTCGGGATGGCCGGTTCCGGGGAATCATGCGGCGAGATCATCGGGCATGCGCGTGCCGCGCATCGGGAAAGGCCGCCGCAGCCGTGCGTGACGCCCGCGGCAGCCGATGCAGTGCGCCGGCTCAGGCCGGATACGCATCGTCGACTTTCAGGTTCGCGAGCCGGAACAGCGTGCGCAGCGTCTGCGGATGAATGTCGCGGTGCGCGGCGAGCGACGTCAGCATGAAGTCGAGCACTTTCGCGTAGCGGAGCAGCACGAGGCAGCGCGCGAGATCGGGCGTGCGGCCGCGCATGTCCTCGGCGAGGTGAACCATTTCGGTGGACAACGAGCGTGCCATCTCGAGTTCCATCTGCTGCTTTTCGGTCCAGTCGGGCAACGGCTGTTCGAGCACCTTCGCGAGAAAGAGCTGGAACGACGTGTCGGACGAATTGGGCAGTGCATCCATGAAGGGCCTCGTTACTTGCTCGGATCGTTCGGGCGTGTCCGCTGGATGCGCCCGACGGTGGGTTCGTGTCCGCGCGGTGATCGGCGCGGCGGTTACCCGAACGGGATGCAGGTTTCGTACCAGCGGCACGAGACGATTGTTGAGTATTGTTGAGCCGCGAGGCGATGAGGGCCGCGAGTCCCGCCGGTACTGGGGGGAGGAGGGGATCGAGGAGGCGGTCTATCGGCGCGGCGCGATGCATATCGCGTACGCGGAGCAGCTCGCCGACGCGAAATGCTTCACGGATGTAACGTAACGCCGGGATAAATTGCGTGGCGCGTTCCCCGGCGGTCTGATGAATCGGGCCGGCCCGCGCGTGCCGCCTGCGCCTGTCAAGCGTTCGGGCCGGCGGAAGCGTTGGGACAGGGTGTCCGCCATGCTCGGCGAAAGCCGCCCGCGAATGTGCCGGGTGTTTCAAATCCGAGACGGATTGACCCGTGGCGATCCGGTTGCGCGCCCCGTCCAACTGGCCCAGCGAATTGTCGGCCAATTGTCCATGGGCAGACGGCGCGGGTTTGCCAACAATGCCCCGATCATCCCTGCGAGGTTCGACATGAGCGTCCACGCCTTCTTCTCGGCCAACCTGCTGCTGGCCTACACGGCTTACTTCATCGGGACGGCCAGCCCCGGGCCGAGCAATCTCGCGATCATGTCGGTCGCCGCGAACCAGGGCCGCAAGGCGGCGCTTGCGTTCGCGCTCGGCGTCATTTCCGGATCGATGTGCTGGGCGACGGTGGCGGCGCTCGGCGTGTCGGCCACGCTGCTCGCGTGGTCGAAGCTGCTGGTCGCGATCAAGCTGTTCGGCGGGCTATACCTGCTGTGGCTCGCGTACAAGTCGGGACGTACGGCATGGTCGGGCAACGCGGCGGCGTCGACGAACGCAGCGGGCGAGCAGCGGCTGTCGCGCTTCTACGTGCGCGGCGCGATGCTGCACCTGACCAATCCGAAAGCGATCCTCGTGTGGGTGTCGATCGTCGCGCTGTCGTCGAACGGCGCGGGCGCGTCGCACGGCGCCGTCGTGCCGGGCTGCATCGTGATCGGGTGCCTGGTGTTCGGCGGCTATGCGCTCGTGTTCTCGATGGACGGTGCGCGCCGGCTGTACGTGCGCGGCCGGCGCGCGATGGAAGCGTGTCTTGCCGTCGTGTTCGGCGTGGCGGGAATCAGGCTGTTGGTGTCGAACGTCTGAGGTGGCAGGCCCGCGCGTTTAGCTCTGGCGGGTGGCGCGGCGCTTGGGCGAACGCACGGCATTACCCGGCTGCTCCGCCGGACGCGTGAACAGCGACACGATCGTCTGCCGGAGCCAGCGGTGCGCCGGATGGCTGTCCCAACGCTGATGCCAGATCACGCAGTAAGGTCGCGCGGGCATGCGCACCGGCGGCTGCCGCGACACCAGTTCCTTTTCGTGGATCGACAGATCGAGCAGCGTGGTCGGCAGCACGCCGATGAAATCCGACTCCCGGATGATCGCCAGCGCGGGCGAGTACGCATTCAGCGTGAGGACGAGATTGCGCTGCAGGCCGTGCGCGGAGAGCAGGCTGTCGTACACCGGCACCCGCATGCCGGAAAACCCGACGTCGAGATGCCGCGCCGCGAGAAAGCGCTTCAGCGTGAGCGGCCCCTTCGCGAGCGGGTGATCCTTGCGCATCAGGCAACTCCAGTGGATCGGCCACATCTCGTGCGTGCGCACGCCGCTGCTCGGGCTCGAGTCGTTCAGGTAGCCGCCGATCGCGAGGTCGACGCCGCCGCGATCGAACATGCCCGGCAAGTCGGCGACGCTGAACGGCGTGAGCTCGAGTCGCATCGACGGCGCATGCGTGCCCATGTACTGCGCGAGGCGCGGCATGATGCGCTCCACCGAGTAGTCCGACATCGCGATCGTGAAGGTGCCCCGATGTTCTTGCGGGTCGAACTGGTCGGGCGAGATCGCCTGCCTCAATGCGTCGAAGTGCGGCTGGACCGCCGACCACAGCTCGCGCGCCCGTGCGGTCGGCCGCACACCGGAGACGGTTTTCTCGAACAGCACGTCGTCGAGCGACTCGCGCAGCCTGCGCAGCGCATTGCTGACCGCCGACTGTGAAAGCGCCAGCCGTTCGGCGGCGCGCGTGACGTTGCCTTCGGCCATCAATGCCGCGAACACGCGCAGCAGGTTGAGGTCGAGCTGGCGGAACACATCCTTCATCGCACATCTCCCATTCGGATGCCGGCATCCCGCGCGTGACGTCGGGAACCGGAACGTCGTGGCGGCCAGTGTCCGGGCCGCCGGCCGTTCGCGCAAGGTCGCGTTTGCCCTTGCAGAGAACCGGCTGACGCGGCGACGACGTCGCGCGCCGCGCTCGCACCGTTATTCACGTTGGTGATGATCATATTCTGGAAATCCGTTGGACGCGGTAACGGTGCGCATCGAACATGAGCACGAAACCACTGCAGCCAGCAGCGGGAGGAGACAGACGATGAAAGAGGATGCAGTGAATCCGGCGGGCGCCCTCGCGCTCGATCGCCTTTCGGCTGCGGTGCAGCCGTCGGAGCGGGCAGGCACGCTGCGCGACGTCGCGGCGGCCGCGGCAGGCAACGCGCTCGAATGGTTCGACTTCGTGATCTACGGCTATTTCGCCAGCGTGATCGCGAAGCTGTTTTTCCCGGTGGCCGGGCCGGTCGGATCACTGTTGCTCGCGACGGCGACCTTCGGCGTGGGGTTCGTCGTGCGACCGCTCGGCAGTGTCGTGCTCGGGCTGTACGGCGACCGGTACGGCCGCAAGGCGGCGATGTCCGTCACGATCTGGCTGATGCTGGCCGGCACGGCCGCGATCGCGGTGGCGCCGCCGTATGCGCAGGCTGGCTGGCTCGGCGCCACGATCCTCGTGCTGGCGCGGCTCGTGCAGGGCTTCGCGGCATCGGGCGAATTCGGCAGCACCGTCGCGTTCCTCGCGGAAAAGGCGCCGCCGCATCGACGCCATTTCTTCGTGAGCCTGCAGATGGCGAGCACGATGCTGGCCATCGTGCTGGGCGGCACGATCGGCACGATCCTGACGACGTCGCTCAGCCCGCATCAGCTCGAAAGCTGGGGCTGGCGCGTGCCGTTCGTGGTCGGGCTGCTGATCGGCCCGGTCGGCTTCTACATCCGCCGGAGCGTGTCGGAAACCGATGCGTTCGTGCACGGCGAAGCGCTGCCGGTCGCGCAGGTGCTCAAGCGCCTGTTCGGCGAGCACCTCGCGTCGTTCCTCGCGGCGATCGGCGTGACGATCGTCAGTACCGCCGCGTTCTACATGGTCCTGATCTACATGCCGACGTTCGCGGTGAAGCAGCTCGGGTTGCCGATGTCCGCGCCGTTCATGAGCACGACGGTCGCCGGCATCGTGATGGTCGCGATCGCGCCGCTCGCGGGCCTGCTCGGCGACGTCTGGCGTCGGCCGGTCGCGATGGTCGCCGCCGCGATCGTCGTGTTGTCCGCGATCACGCTGCCGCTCTATATGTGGGTCATCGCCAGCCCGTCGCTGCGCAACCTGCTGATCATGCAGGCCGCTGCCGCCGCGCCGATGGGCGTGCTCGTCGGGCTGGTGCCCGCGCTGGCCGCGCGTGCTTTTCCGGCCGCGGTGCGCAGCACCGGGCTCGCGGTGTCGTACAACATCCCGACGACGGTCTTCGGCGGGTTTTCCCCGCTGATCGTCACTTGGCTGATCGCGACCACGCACAACAAGGCGTCGCCCGCGCTGTACATCGTCGCGATGTCGGTCGTGAGCCTGGTCGCGCTGCTCGGGTTTCGACGCATGCCGGGCGAATAAGCGAGCCGGATTCGGTTTCAACCCGCATCGCTGAAATAGAGGATAACGAATGAAATGTCGTTCTATGGACGCGTAGAAATGATCGGTCGACCCGTCACTCTCAACAGGAGAAGTCACGCATGAAATTCACCCCTACGTTTGCGCCGCCCAGCGAGGCGGAACTCAAAGGACGCCTCGAGCGCGTGCGCGCCCGCATGGCGGAAGCCGGCCTCGATCGCTATGTGGCGTTCTCGCCGGACAACATCTACTACCTGACGAACTTCGCGAACATCGTCCACGAGCGGCCGTTCGTGCTGGTCATTTCGCGCAGCGGCCCGCCGCAATTCGTCGTGCCGCAGCTCGAGCAGCCGCATGTGCGGACGCGCTCGGTCGGCGAACTCGAGCTGATTCCGTATTTCGAATTTCCGGCGCCGGCCGGGCGCGAATGGAGCGACCGGTTCAAGGCGCTGTTCGGGCCGGGCGAGCGTGTCGGCGTCGAGTCGGTGTGTCCGTTGCAGGTCTATGCGCAGACGCCGGGCGAGCGCGTCTGCATCGACATCATCGACGACGTGCGGATGATCAAGTCCGACTACGAGATCGGCCGCCACGTGTATGCGTGCGGGATCGCGACCGACGCGCACAACCTGCTGCTGAACGAAGCGCGCCCGGGCCTCGGGATGGCGGAGATGTCGTCGCGCATTCGCGGCTTCATCATGCAGCGGCTGCTGGCCGACGATCCGACGCTGAACCCGTTGGCGACGCGCATCGTCGCGGTGTTCCAGCCGGGCAGCGTGTCGCACGATCCGCACAACTTCAGCAACATCGACATGCGGATGGAGGCGGGCGGCCCGCACGTGTCGATCGTCAATGCGGTGATGAACGGCTATGGCGCGGAAGTCGAACGGACCTTCTTCCTCGGCCGCGTGCCCGACGCGGCGCGACGCGCGTTCGACGTGATGTCGGAAGGGCGGCGGCTCGCGTTCGACGCGGCGATGCCGGGCGCGCTGCTGAGCGACGTCGATCGCAAGGTTAACGACTACTTCCGTCGCGCGGGAATGGGCGACCGGCTGCTGCACCGGACCGGGCACGGAATGGGCGTCACCGCGCACGAAGCGCCGTTCTTCGCCGAAGGCTACGACCGGCCGATCGAGAAGGGGATGTGCCTGACGATCGAGCCGGGCATCTATATCGAGGGTGTCGGCGGCTTCCGTCATTCCGATACGGTGCTGATCGGCGATGAAGGCCCGGTCCAGCTGACCGGTGGGCCGCTGGAACTCGATGCGTTGACGTTCCCGGTTCGGGCGTAGTGACGCACAGGCGTTAAAAAGCCGCTGCACGGATGGGTGCAGCGGCTTTTTCGCGAGCGGCTCGCTTCAGAAAATAAAGCCCGTATTGATGAACTTCGAGTAGTGATCCGACACGATCGAATCGAGCAGCTGCTTGCTGCTGTCGGTCTGCTTCGCCGCGACCATCGAGCGGATCGAGAACGCGCGCAGCGCGTCGCTCACCGACAGCGTGCCTTCCGCCGAATCCTTGCGGCCCGCGAACGGGAACACGTCGGGCCCGCGCTGGCACTGGCAGTTGATGTTCACGCGGCACACCTGGTTCACGAGCGGATCGACGAGCGCGCCGATCTGCGCCGGATCGGACCCGAAGATGCTGACCTGTTGGCCGTGATCCGACGTCGTCACGTAGTCGAGCGCGGTGTCCACGTCGTCGAACGTCGCCACCGGAATGATCGGCCCGAACTGTTCCTCGCGATACAGCTTCATCCCTTCCGACACCGGGTACACCACGGCCGGATAGAACAGCGTCTTGCTGAACTCGCCGCCCGAATGGTTGACGACCTGCGCACCCTTGGCTTTCGCATCGTCGATCGCATCCGTCATGTAGGCCGTGCGATGCATGCCCGGCAGCGGCGTGATGCTGACGCCTTTCTCCCACGGCATGCCGATCTTCAGCTGTTCGAGCGCGGCGGTGAAGCGCTTCAGGAATTCGTCGACGATCGAACGGTGCACGAGCAGCATCTTCAGCGCGGTGCAGCGCTGGCCGTTGAACGACAGCGCGCCGAGCAGGCATTCCTTCACGGTGAGGTCGAGATCGGCGTCGGGCAGCACGATCGCCGCGTTCTTCGCGTCGAGGCCGAGGATCGCGCGCAGCCGGTGCGACTTCGGGTGCTGCTTCTTCAGGTGGTCGGCCACCTTGCTCGACCCGATCAGCGCGAGCACGTTGATCTTGCCCGACGCGAGCATGTGCGGCACGACCACCGCGCCCGGCGCATAGATCGTGTTGATCACGCCCTTCGGGAACGCATCGCGGAACGCTTCGAGCAGCGGCTCGAACAGCAGCGTGCCGTACTGAGGCGGCTTGAACACCACGGTGTTGCCCATCAGCAGCGCGGGGATCAGCGTCGCGAACGTTTCGTTCAGCGGGTAGTTGTACGGGCCCATGCACAGCACGACGCCGAGCGGCGTGCGGCGGATCTGGCCGATCGTGCCTTCGGCGATCACGAAGCGCGAATTCGCGTTGTCGAGCTCCTTCAGCGCGTCGATCGTCTGCGTCATGTACGTGACGGTGCGGTCGAACTCCTTCTGCGAATCGGCGAGGCTCTTGCCGATCTCCCACATGATCAGGTTCACCACCAGCTCGCGCTGCGCGACCATTCGCTTGATGAAGTCCTGCATGCACGCGATGCGCTGCTCGACTTTCATCGTCGGCCACTCGCCGCGGCCGGCGTCGTACGCGCGCACCGCGGCGTCGAGCGCCGCGTCGCTTTCCGTTTCGCCCATCACCGGGTAGCTGCCGATCTCGACCTGCTCGACGCTGCCGTCCGCCTGTCGCACGCACACGGGCGACAGCACGGTCTTGGTCGCGCCGTCCCACGGCCGCAACGCGCCATCGACGAGCGACACGCGCTGGTGAATCGGCGAAGCGAGCCGGTACTCGGCGGGGATGTCCTGAAAGGCGGGAAACAGTTGCTGCAGGGAGGCGGAATCGGGCATGACGGTCTCGTTTGACGGGGTGTCCGGGAAGGACGGGCGATGCGAATCCTGAGCGGGAAATCCTCGATCCTGAATCGGCATCATGACGCGCGGACGACGACACGTCACGCGTGACCCTGGCCGATTCAACGACTGGAACCAGTTCCATTAAAAAGGAACGCCGGCGCGAATGCAAGAATTGCCGAATCGCGCCGCATGCATTGTAAGCATTCAGAAAGACTGTTGCCGAATGCTTGGTATAAGCCGCCAACAGCGCTCGCAAACGTTTCAAACGGGCCGGTTTCAGCGGATAATGGCCCGGCGCGGCGAAGAAAAAAATGAAGTGAGCCTGAGAGCATAGGTAGTGAAAAAAGGAAGAAGGTCCGCCGCGCTGCCGATGCGAGGTCGGCTGCCCGGAGCGCCGGGTCGGGGTTGCCCGGTCCGGCGCGCACCGGACTTCGAATATGCGCCGTCCGCTTCGACGGATGCTTCGTGATCCTCTCCAGTCCTTTCGTCGTCGTCGTCTCCCGAATCCCGCCTGTTGCCTGGCCCGTCATCGCCTGATGCGGTCGAAGCATTTCTTTCGTTTTTATTACCGCCGGGTCGCGTAAAAGCGCGAAATAGAAAGGCATTCGTCAGGAATGCAGAGCGCCATGCGCCTGCACGTTGCGGGCAGGCGACACGTTAAAAATTAACTAAAAACACGAATCATTCTCGTTTAATATTTCGCTCCGTTACGAGCCGTGACGGAGCGTCACGGCCTCTTTCGTGCCGGTCCTGCCGGCCGGCTGCCATCCGCCGCCGGCCGTTCACCGGCCCGTCGGCGCGACGAGGCGATCCCTGCGCGCCGCTGCTTGTTCACGGAAAGGCTGTCGCCAGCCCGATTCACCGCGTGGTTCGCACGTGGGCCGGATGCGTTTCCGTTCGCCGTTTTCCCTCAGCCTCTATTTCAACGATGAAACTCAACAAGAGCGCTTGCCATGCGCTGCTGATCGCCACGTCGCTGGCCGGCGCACGCACCTCCTTCGCACAGGCGAGCGACGCCGCGGCGACCTTGCCCGCGATCTCGGTCAAGGCGACCGCCGAGCATGCGTCGTACGACGGCGGCCGCTCGCGTGCCGCCACCAAGACCGACATGTCGCTGATGGACGTCCCGCAGACGGTGAACGTCGTGCCGCACGCGGTGATCGAGGACCAGAACGCGACGTCGATGCAGGATGCGCTGCGCAACGTGCCGGGCGTCGGCTTCTCGGTCGGCGACGGCCAGCGCGACCAGATCACGATCCGCGGCTTCAACAGCATCACGGACCAGTACGTCGACGGCATCCGCGACGATGCGCTCTACTATCGCGACCTGTCGAACGTCGATCACGTCGAAGTGCTGAAGGGGCCGGCGGCCGTGCTGTACGGGCGCGGCTCGGCGGGCGGCATCGTGAATCGCGTGTTGAAGCGGCCGGACGCGAACCCGGTGCGCGACGTGGGCGTGACGCTCGGCACGCGCGGCGAGCGGCGCGGCGAATTCGACCTCGGCTGGAATGCGAACGACGCGGCGCGTTTCCGCATCACCGGCGCGGCCGAGAACTCGAACAGCTTCCGCGACCAGTTTCAGCTCAACCGCCAGGCGATCGCGCCGTCCGCGCAGTTCAAGCTCGACAGCAACACGGTGCTGAACGTCGAATTCGACTACCTGCACGACCGCCGCACGTCCGACCAGGGGCTGCCCGCGTATCTCGGCCGGCCGGTCGACGTGCCGATCAACACGTTCTACGGCTCGGCCGACGCGGCGAACAGCTCGTACAACGACGTCTCCGCGAAGAGCGCGACGGCGTCGCTCGATCATCGCTTCAACGATTCGCTGTCGTTCCATGGCGCGATCCGCGCGTACGACTTCTCGCTCGAACGCAAGAACTACGTCACGTACGAGCCGATCAAGACGGCCGCGCACCCGGTCGTCACGCTCGACCAGTCGACGCGCCAGCGCACCGACCACGGCATCGACGGCCTGTTCGAACTCACGCAGAAGACGTCGCTGTTCGGCATGCGCCACGAGCTGCTGTACGGGCTCGAACTGTCGCAGCAGCAGAAGTTCGACACGATCTACAGCGTGTCGAAGGTCGCGACCTACGATCTGTTCAATCCGCAGCAGGTGGTGCTGCCCGGCGTGCCGACCGGCGCGCGGGCGAAGACGAACGCGTCGACCGTCGTCGGGCTCGCGGGGGTGTACGCGCAGGATCTGATTTCGCTCACCGAGCACTGGAAGGTGCTCGCGGGGTTGCGCTTCGACTACCTGAACCAGATCCGTCACGACTACACGTCGTCGAACGTCAATCTCGATCGCACCGATCACGCGTGGAGCCCGCGCGTCGGCCTGATCTACGAACCGCTCGACTGGCTGACGCTGTACGGTTCGTTCAGCCAGTCGTTCTCGCCGCTGGCCGATACGCTGATCAGCTCGGGCGCGTTCTCGAACGGCGCCGCGCTCGCGCCGCAGAAGACCACCGCGTATGAAGTCGGCTCGCGCTTCGATCTCGGCGGCAAGGCGACGGCCAGCGTCGCGCTGTTCGACATGCGCCAGACCAACCAGCAGATCGGCGACCCGGCGAATCCCGGCTATGCGCTGCCGATCGGCACGCAGCACGTGCACGGGATGGAGCTCGGCTTCACCGGCGAGATCGCGCCGAAGTGGTCGGTGTATGCGGGCTACGCGTACCTGAACGGGACGGTCGACGGCTCGGCGCAATCGACGGCGGCCAGCGTCGCGGTGTCGAGCAACACGCCGGGGCTGATGCCGCGCCACAGCGCGAACCTGTGGGTGAAGCGCGAGCTGCCGTACGGCTTCTACGCGGCGGCCGGCATGCAGTTCCAGTCGGCGCGCTACACGTCGGCGAGCGATCTCGTCACGCTGCCGTCGTTCACCGTGTTCAACCTGGGCGCCGGCTATCGCAGCAAGAAGGTCGACGTGACGCTCACGCTCGACAACCTGTTCAATCGCCGCTACTTCATCGCCGCGCACGGCAATGCGGATCTGTACAACATGCCCGGCGATCCGCGCACGCTGACCGCCACGGTGAAGTGGCACATGTAATGCACGTGATGCAGGCGCCGGGTGACAATGCGGGGCTTCGTCACGATAACCCGCCGCTCATTGCCCATGATCCGCCAATCGATTGATGTGTCGAACCTGACCGGCCGCGCCCGCGTGCTGTGCGCCGTGTTGGGGCTGGCTTGCGGCGCGGCCGCGGCGCATGCGCAGACGATCCCGGCCGACGCCGAACCCGAATGCCATTCGGTGTCCGTCGGCCGGGCGATCACGTTGTCGGGCCGTTACGTGGTGGATTACGGCGATGAAGAGAGCGGGGAGGACGTGTGGTTCGAGGAGGACGACGCATCGGCGCGGCGCCTGCCGGACCGTTCGCAACGCGCGGGGGTGATCCGGTTCACGAATCAGCGCGATGCTCGGCGCAGTCTGCGGCTACCGGCGGCGCAACCCGAAGGCGTGTGCCGTTTCGACGGGCACGCGACGCTCGTGATTCGCGATCTGGAAACCGTGTGCCCGGGGCTGGAAGAGCCCGATCACGCGCGGCTGGTGAAGGTCGTGAAGGCCAGCCTGCCGACGCGACATGCGTGCGAGGCCGCCGCGCCATGAGGCGGGCGCGACCGCGCCGTTACTCGACGTCCTCGTCGTCCACCAGATCGCCGCCATCCGCGTCGACATCCGGCGCCGCATACGCGCTCGCCTGCTCGAGCAGCCAGCCGCGAAACAGCTCCAGCGGCTTGCTGTGGCTGAACTCGGTCGGATACACGAGGTAGTACGCGGAATCGCCGACCGTCGCCGCATCGCACGGCACCACCAGCCCGAGCTGCTGCAACTGTTCCTCGACGAAGAATTTCGGCACGAGCGCGATGCCGAGCCCGGCCGCGGCCGCGCTGATCAGCATCGTGTGCAGCTCGTAGCGCACGCCCTGCATCGTGCGGATGTCCTCGACGCCGTGCGTCTCGAACCACTGCGCCCACGCGCCGGGGCGCGTCGTCGAGTGCAGCAGCGGGTAGGCGAGCAGGTCCTCGACGCCGTGCACGGGGCCGTCGAGCAGCGCCGGCGAGCAGATCGGCACGACTTCCTCGCCGAACAGGTAGTCGGACGACGTGCCCGGCCAGGTCGGCTTGCCGTAGTGGATCGCGGCCTCGAAGTGGGTGTCCTCGAACGAGAACAGGTCGGTGCGGCTGCCCATGTTCACGCGCACGTCGGGCGTGCGGTCGTAGAAGCTCTTGATGCGCGGGATCAGCCAGTGCGACGCGAAGGTCGGCAGCACCGCCAGCTCCAGGTAGCCGCCGCCGCTGCCGTGCGCGATGATCGACAGCGTGTCGCGGTCGAGCGCTTCCAGCGCGCGGCGCACCTGCGTGCCGTACAGCTTGCCGGCGCGCGTCAGCACGACGCGCTGCTTCACGCGGGCGAACAGCCGCACGCCGAGGCTCGCTTCCAGCGTCGCGATCTGGCGCGATACCGCGCTTTCGGTCAGGAACAGCTCCTTGGCCGCGTGCGTGAAGCTTTCGTGGCGCGCGGCGGCTTCGAAAGCCACGAGCGCGCCCATGTTGGGGATCTTGAATTTACGCATGATGTCAGGGTCTGTTTAGATGTGGAACGCGCATGCGTTGCCACGAGAACGGCCGCTCGCGAGGCGCGCGACGCCGCGAATACTGACGTATCGCCAAGGAGCGCAACGCGGCGAGCGGCCGTTCTCGTGGCAACCCCAAATTAAAAAATCATGCCACGGGAATGCCCGAAATCGCCCGTATGGCGGCGTCGCTCGTCGCTTGTTTGGCTCGGCCAAACGGCGCTCCTCACTCCTTGCCCTACGAGCGATTTCGGGCATTCGCATGTGCGTTCCATATCTAAACAGGCCCTGAATTCGTCTGACGAACGCACCTGCCCGGTGCGGGCCGGCGGGCGAAGCCGGGAGCGGCTGATAATTCCAAAAACTCATCACATATCAATTTAATCTCGCTTTACGCCCGGCTGCAACCCTTTGAATAATGCTCTCCACGCAAGGTCAGGCGCCCGTGGGGCGGCCGGCCGACGAGTTGCCGGCACGTTTGCCGGCGGTCCCCCGAGACGAGAATCCTGATGCGCAATCCGAATATCGAGAGCTTGCTGACGAAGCTGCTGGGACAGGCGAAGACCGACGCCCTGTTCTCGACCCTGAACATGCCGGCCATCCTCGAAGAATGGGAAGACGGCGTCGTGACGCGCGCGGAAATCGCGCAGGCGATGAACATGGCGCTGTTCGAAGGGCTGCTCGAACGGTCGGCGAACGGCCGCGCGTACACGGCCGAAGCGGTCGAAAGCGGCGGCTCGGTCTATTTCGACCACGGCGCGCTGCGCACGGTGCGCTGGCCGCACACCGGCGCGCTGCCGCCGGGCGAGGCCGCATTCACGCGCATCCTGCGTCCGCTCGGCTTCCGCCTGAACGGCCGTTACCCGCTCGACAAGCTCGGCATGACCGGCCGCGCGTATGCGCATGAAGACGCACCGGACGAAATCGCGCAGTTCTTCGTCAGCGAACTGCACCCGGAGCGTTTCTCGAAGGAATTCCAGCAGGCCGTGACGAACGTCGTGAGCACGTCGCGCGATCCGCTGTCGCCGGCGGCCGTCGCGCTGCTGTGGGAAGTCGAGCGCGAAGGCTGGCTGCCGCTGGAGGCCGCGCATGCGCTGCTGCCGGAGATCGTCGGCGCGTTCGCGCGCCAGCACGACCTGCCGAACGAACTCGACTACGAAACGCTGCTGCTCGAATCGGCGGAAATGGCGTGGATCGCGACCGAAGGCAACGCGTTCAACCACGCGACCGACCGCGTCGCCGACGTCTTCAAGCTGTCCGACGACGAGAAGGCGAAGGGCCGGCCGATGAAGCCGGAAGTCGAGCGCTCGCGCTCGGGCCGCGTGTTCCAGACCGCGTATCGCGCGGATACCGTCGAACGCGAATTCCGTACGCGCGACGGCGGCACGGTGAAGCGCAACGTGCCGGGTTCGTTCTACGAGTTCATCACGCGCAAGCGCACGTTCGACCAGGCGGCGCGCCGCTGGGTGACCGACCTGCGTTTCGATGCGGGCAACGCGCAGGGCATCTTCAAGATGACGGCGAACGCGGCGAAGTAACGAAAGGAAAGCGGGGGGCTGCGCTGGCCGCGACCGATTGGCCGGCCTACGCACGAACCGCGGCCTGAAGCGCCCTGCGAATGCAGGGCGTTTGTCATTTCGGGGAAGGGGCGTCATGGATGCCACGGCCGGGCGCGCGGGTTTGCGCGACCCGGAAAATCTCATCGAGCCGTGTCATATCCGCCGGTACGGGACGACAAACGTCTCGCCAGTCGAACCATCATTCATCGGCCGATTCGTCGTAGCACGTGTCAGGGAGACGCCTTTCGATCATCGGGTCGATGGATTGGACGAGATCTTGATGTCAGCTGGCAGTTCATGACACACGCTCAGGAAACCCGTGCATGCGACACGGGCGCTTCCCGACGTCCTTTCTTGACAGGAGAACCCGGATGAACCCGATTCGCAAGCTCATGCTGTGTGGCGCCATTCCGTTCCTGCTCGTCGCGGGTGCGGCACAGGCAGACGGTGGCGGCATTGGTCGCAGCGGCACCTACATGTCGCATACCAGCGACTGGACCATGATGATGATGGACAAGCTCACGCCCGAGCAGCGCACTCAGGCCATCGGCATCCAGCAAAAGATGATGGCGATGGAAATGCAGCACAACGAAGCGATGACGAAGCTGCAGATGCAGCATGACAAGGACATGATGGCCTTGCAGAGCCAGTTGCTCGAACTCTACAAGGGGCACTAAGTATCGCGAGCCCGGTGTCGAACGCCGGGCTCGTCCCTCATGGCGTCGAACGTGTCATTCCGGCATTTTTTGACGCAGCGCTTCGCCGGCGCGCTTGATGACCTGTCACGTTGCGCGATTGAACAGGCGGATCACGAGCAAGAGGATGACGGCACCGATGAGGGCGATGACGATCGAGCCGAGAATCCCGCTGAAGCCGATGCCGAGCAATCCGGCGAGCCAGCCGCCGATCACCGCGCCCAGAATCCCGACGACGATGTCGATGAGCAGGCCGAAACCGCCGCCCTTGACGAGCACGCCCGCAAGCCAGCCGGCGATGGCGCCGATGACCAGCCATATGATCAAGCCATGCATATCCATGAACGATTTTCCCTCTGGATTGGCGAAATTTTTGTAAATCCGGCGGTCACGCCTTCACCTGCGGCCGCCGGCGCGCGGCGCCACGCCGGCGGTTTCGGCGAACGTCCACCGGCCCCGTCGTGACGCGTTCATTGCGACGCGGCCGTTGCCGCGCTTGCCGCCTTGGCTTTCTTTGCCGCGTGGTGGTGGCCGATCGCGCAACCCGCGGCGGCGCCCACAGCCCCGTGGTGCCCCGCGACGTGGCCGGCGACTCCGCCCACGGCCGCGCCCTTCAGGCACCCTGCTGCAAATCCCGGGATCGAAGCGGTCATCAACGCGATGCAGGCGACCGAGATCGAAAGAAATTTCATTGTTTATCTCCCTGAAAAACGAGTTGTTTTGATCGACTCTGATCGAGCCGGCACGCTCAGAAGACGTGCGTGATCAGAAAGAACAGCACCAGCAGCCCGACCGGCACGCCGAGCAGCCAGGCGATCAGGTATTTGCCCATGTCGTTGTCCTGGTGGCCGCGACGCCGTGGGCGCCGCGGCGGTTGCATTGAAGCGCGATGGAAGCGCTATCGCGTTACAGTTCGCGGTCGAAATCCTTCAACTGCTTCTCGGCTTCATCGCGAGCGATGCCGTAACGCTCCTGGATCTTGCCGGCCAGATACTCGCGATTGCCGTCGGCCACCTTCAGGTCGTCATCGGTCAACTTGCCCCACTTGGCCTTCAGCTTGCCGGAGAGCTGCTTCCACTGACCCTTGATCTTGTCCTCGTTCATCATGTGCTCCTTGTCATGCAGGGATAAAAGGCGCGGCGGCGTGCCGCGCCGGGAGGTCAGGCCTTCGCCTTCAGGCCGGATGCGTCGACGTGCTTCACGCCCTTGATCGCGCGCGTCACGGCGACAGCCTTCTTCACGGCAACCTTGGTCGGCAGCACGCCGGTGAGCGTGACGACACCGTCGACCGTCTTCACGCTGATGTCAGTGCTCTTCACGCCGTCGGTGGTCGCGAGTTCCCCTTTCACCTTGGTGGTGATCCACGTGTCGGTGACGGGCTGGTTCGATTCGGCCGTCATGTTGCTGTCGGCGGACGAGGCTTGCGCCTGTGCGCTCGTGAGCGGTGCGGCGCAAAGCAGGAAGGCCGCGCTGGCGGCGAGCAGCGTCGAAAGGTGCGAGGTCTTGTTCATTGATGTTCTCCTTCGATTGGCGTGGTGAATGAATTGACTGCCGAGCACGGCGCGTGCCCGGATCAACGGGCGATCGGCGTGTCGTAGCCGGGCTCGCGCGGCGGCATGTCCGGGCGCGGCACGTCGGGCGGCAGCGGCACCGGCGGATCGGTGCCGGGCGGCGGTTCGGGCGGATTGTCCGGGGCCGGTTCGGGCCGCGTCGGATCGGGTGTCTGATGCAGCTTCATCGTGCTTCTCCTCTGCGGTTCGGAAGGCAGCGCATGAGCGCCGATGCAGTACCAGCGTACCGATGCAAACGGGCGTGGACATCGCGCAAATTCACCTGATCGGCTAGTGCGTTTGCACGGGGTGTCGGGAAGGGGGCGGGGGTGCGCCTGTCGGCCGGGGCGTGCGGAAAGCAGGTGCAGCGTGTGCTTCGGGGATCGGCGGGACACCGCACGGTAGGGCAGGCCGTGCGCATGTACTATGACGAATAGTGCATTCGCGACTGTCGTGCACCGGTGCGGCACGCGATCATCGTCACACGCGCCGGCCGGCGCGTGTCGACGTGGCGGCAACCGGGCCGGCAGTCATGCTGACGACAGGGACAACCATTCGATGAACGAACAGGTAAACGAACAGGCGCTGAAGTCGCATACCGACCGGCGCCAACTGCACCAGATCATCGCGGGGCTCACCGAGGGCGTGATCCTGATCGAGCCCGACCAGCGGATCGTCTGGGCGAACGAAGCCGCGCTCGCGATGCACGGCGTGACCGAGCTGAAGGCGCTCGGTGCGACTGTCACCGATTACCGCGAGCGCTTCCGGCTGCGTTACCGGAACAACCACCCGGTGCGCGATGGCCACTATCCGATGGATCGCGTGATCGCGGGTGAGGAGTTCAGCGACGTGACGGTCGAAGTGGAATCGGCCGCCGACGAAACCGTGAGCTGGGTTCACCGCATCCGCAGCCTCGTGCTGACGAATGCAGCCGGTGAGCCCGACTGTCTCGCGCTCGTGCTGCACGACGCGACCGAATGGGCGAGCGCCGAGGAACGCTTCGAGCGCACCTTCAACGCGAACCCGGCGCCGGCCGTGATCTGCCGGCTCGACGACCTGCGCTACGTGAAGGTCAACCAGGGCTTTCTGGACCTGACCGGCCACGCGCGTGACGACGTGCTCGGCCGCTCGGTGTACGAGATCGACGTGCTCGACCAGGCCGAGCGGCGCGACCTCGCGATCGAGCGGCTCGGCGAAGGCGCGACGATCCCGCAGATGGAGGCCGTGCTGAAGCGCGCGGACGGCAGCACGAAGGCCGTGGTGGTCGCCGGGCAGCCGATCGACATGAACGACGAGGCGTGCATGCTGTTCACGTTCATGGATCTCGAGCCGCGCAAGCAGGCCGAGCGCGCGCTGCGGCAGAGCGAGGAACGCTTCGCGACGGCGTTCCGGATGGCGCCGGTCGCCACCGCGATCGTCACCGCCGACCGCTTCGAATTGCTCGACGTGAACGACGCGTTCGCCGCGATGACGGGCCATGCGCAGGACGACCTGCTCGGCAAATCCGCGGATGAGATCGGGCTGTGGGCCGAGCGCGGCGCATGGCAGCGCATCGAGGGCCAGCTCGCGCGCGACGGCAGCGTGCGCAACGCCGACGTGCAGATCCGCACGCGGGAAGGCGACGTGCGCGATTGCGTCGTGTCGGCCGATCCCGTCGCGATTCACGGGCGCGACTGCCTGCTCGTCGCGCTGCTCGACATCAGCGACCGCAAGCGCACGGAGATGGAGCTCGTCTACGCGATCGAAACGGCGATGCAGGATGCATCGTGGTTCAGCCGCACGCTGATCGAGAAGCTCGCGAACGTGCGGCGTGCGAATGCGCCGGATGCGGGCGCCCAGCTGTCGGACCTGACCGCACGCGAGCGCGACGTGTTCGACCTGCTGTGCCATGGCCTGGCCGACAAGGAGATCGCCGGCCGCCTCGGGCTTGCGCCGAACACCGTGCGCAATCACGTCGCGACGATCTACGGGAAGCTCGACGTGCACAGCCGCGGCGAGGCGATCGTGTGGGCGCGCGAACGCGGGATCGTCGGCGCGGCCGATGCGAATGGCGCGCGTGGCGAGAAGGGCGGCGCGAAGGACAAGGACTGACGCCGTCGGTACGAATGCACCATGCGCGCTGGTGCATCCGCATCTGCCGCGTGCGGCCTCCGCTTGCGATCCTGTCCGCTCGGCGGTGCGGCGCGGGCCGTCACGCCGCCGGCTCTCCCCCACCATCGCAGGAGACGACCATGGACAGGAATCGCATCGAAGGCAAGCTCAAGCAGGTCAGGGGTTCGGTCAAGGAAGCGCTCGGCAAGGTCACGGGCGACCGCGAGACGGAAGCGGAAGGCGTCGCTGAACAAGAGGCCGGCAAGATGCAGGAGCAGGCCGGCGAGGCGGCCGATGCGGTGCGCCAGGAGACGGGCACCGATCGGCACTGACCGATGACGCGGCGCCGCGGGCGTCGCGATGGCCGGCCGGGCCGTCATCGCCACGATGATGCGCCGCCGGCATGACCACGGCCGGCCTTGATGGCCGGGCGTCGGCGCGGCATTCCACGGTAGCGATTTACCCGCGGCCCACCGTTGCGTGGGGCGCGGGCCGCCCGCGTATGCGGAACTTGATGACAAATCCTCACAACATAGTTCCGATATTTCGTTTGCTGCACGGGTATTGGCTATCCACAATCCATTCACCTCTTTCGCGATGAAAGGCTCTTCGGAGACGGAGCCGCGGCGATCGACCGGCCGGCAAGGGCGTTGCATGACGCCCCGCAGGCGGACGACATGACCGGCACGCGGGAGGTTGCCGACGCGCGGCGATCGCGCGTTGCATCCCGGCCCCCAGAACAAGGATTGTCATGACGTTCCGCATTCGTTCGCTTTCCGGCGTCGCATTGACCGCCGCGATCCTCGCGCTCCAGACCGGCGCGGCTCACGCGCAGGAGACGGTCGTCAAGGTCGGCGTGGCCGGCCCGCTGACGGGCGGCGGCGCCGCCTACGGCAAGGACATCGAGAACGGCGTGCGCATGGCCGTCGACGAAGCGAATGCCGCGCGGACGACGGTGGGCGGCAAGCCCGTGAAGTTCGTCGTCGCGTCGCAGGACGACCAGAGCGATCCGCGCACCGGCGTGCAGGCCGCGCAGCAGCTCGCCGACGCGCAGGTGGCCGTCGTGATCGGCCACTTCAATTCGGGCACGACGCTGCCCGCGTCGAAGATCTACGCGAAGGCCGGCATTCCGATGATCACGCCGTCGGCGACCAATCCCGACATCACGCGCGCCGGGCTCGGCACCGTGTACCGCGTGATCGCGACCGACACGCAGAACGCCGGCAACGCAGGCGCGTATGCGGCGAGCGTGACCAAGGCGAAACGCATCGCGATCATCGACGATCGCACCGCGTTCGGCCAGGGCGAAGCCGACGAATTCGAGAAGTCGGTGAAGGCGAACGGCGGCACGATCGTCGCGCGCGAATTCACGAACGACAAGGCGGTGGATTTCAGCGCGCAGCTCACGAAGATCAAGAGCGCCAACGCCGATCTCGTGTTCTTCGGCGGGCTCGACGCACAGGCCGCGATGCTCGTGAAGCGCATGCGCCAGCTCGGCATCCGCGCGCAGTTCCTCGCGGGCGGCGGCGTGATGAACGCGAACTTCATCAAGCTGGCCGGCAATGCGGCGGAAGGCGCGTCCGTGTGGGAATACGGGCAGCCGCTGGCGCGTCTCGCGAAGGGCAAGGAATTCGAAACGAAATTCAAGCAGAAGTACGGCATCGACATGCTTGCGTACGCACCGTTCGCGTACGACGCGACGTGGATCGCGATCAACGCGATGCAGAAGGCGAACTCGACGAAGCCGGCCGATTTCAACGGCGCGCTGAAGGGCACGCGCTACGACGGCATCACGGGCACGATCGCATTCACGAACACGGGCGACCTGAAGAACCCGAGCTCGACGCTGTATGAGGTGAAGAACGCCGCGTGGCAGCCCGTCACGACGAAATCGGCGGATTGAACGCCGCCCGCGCGCGGACTTTCGCGGCGCTGCCGGACGTGCTGAAATGCCATCAGCGATCGATGCCGATCGCGGCGCACGCCGGTGTGGCAGCCGCACGGGTTTGCCCGCGCGGCGCCGCGCGCGACGCGGCACGAACAACCCACGGGCGGGGCCGGCTGGCCGCGCCCAATCTGTGCAACTGGAGTCAGTCGTGAGTTCTCAAGTCGTCATCGTCGGCGGTGGTGTGATCGGCAGCTCGATCGCCTATTTCCTGCGCGCCACCGATCCCACGGTTTCCGTGACCGTGATCGAGCGCGACCCCACCTATGCGCGCTCGTCGTCGGCGTTGTCGGCCGCGTCGATTCGCCAGCAGTTCTCGACGCCGCTGTCGATCGAGATGTCGCTGTTCGGCATCGACTTCCTGCGCACGATCGGCGAGCGTCTCGAAGTGGACGGCCACCAGCCGTCGATCGACCTGCACGAAGGCGGCTACCTGTTCCTCGCGACGCCGGCCGGCGACGCGACGCTGCGCGAGAACCATGCGCTGCAGACGAGCCTCGGCGCGGACATCCGGTTGATGGATCGCGATGCGCTGCGCGCGAAGTTCCCGTGGCTGAACGTCGACGATCTCGTGTCGGGTGCGTATGGCGTGAGCGGCGAAGGCTGGTTCGACGGCTACGGGCTCGTGCAGGCGCTGCGCAAGAAGGCGCAGGCGCTCGGTGCGCGCTATGTGCCGTCCGATGTAAAGGACGTGGTGCGCGACGGCCGCAAGGTGACGCACGTGGTCACGGCCGACGGCGAACGCTATGCATGCGACACGCTCGTCAATGCGGCCGGCGCGTGGACGCGCACGCTGTCGTCGATGATGGGCATCGACATCCCCGTGTATGCGCGGCGCCGCAGCATCTTCAACGTGTCGTCGCCGGCGAAGCTCACGGATTGCCCGCTGCTGATCGACCCGACCGGCGTGTATTTCCGGCCGGAAGGGCGCACGTATATCTGCGGGACGTCGCCGAGCCCGGACCGCGACCCGGACGACCTGCCGCTCGACGAAGTCGACCACGACCTGTTCGACGAAGTGATCTGGCCGACGCTCGCGAACCGCGTGCCTGAGTTCGAAGCGCTGCGCGTGGAGAACTGCTGGTCGGGGTACTACGAGTACAACGTGTTCGACCACAACGCGATCATCGGGTATCACCCGGACCTCGACAACGTCGTGTTCGCGAACGGCTACAGCGGCCACGGGCTGCAGCAGGGGCCGGCGACGGGGCGCGGCGTCAGTGAACTCATTCTGGGCGGGCGTTACGACACGCTCGACCTGTCGACGCTCGGCTGGGCGCGCGTGCTGGAGAACCGGCCGATCGTCGAAAAGAACGTCGTGTAGCGCGGCGTGACCCGCCCGGTGTGGTGGGCGGGATTCTCCTTGTGTCTCACCTCATTGGCCCGACCGTGTCGGGCCTTTTTTGTTGCGCGTGCAATTGGGCGTGTCAGCCGACGCCGTAGACCGCGTCGCGCAGATCGAGCGTGTACGGGCCGTTCATCCCTTCGTAGAGCGTGTTCGACAGCGACACGACGGTGAGCCCTTGTGCGCGGTCGACGAACCACGAATGACCGTAGACGCCGCCCCAGCGCCACGTGCCCGGCGACTCCGGCGACAGCGCCGCGCGCGGGTCGCGCAACACGGAAAACCCGATCCCGTAGCCCGCGCCGGGCAGGTCGGGCAACGCGAGGTTGCCGGTGTGGATGCGGCCCATCTCGTCGACCAGCTCGGCCGGCAGAATGGCGCCGCCGCCCGCCCGCAGCGTGTCCAGCACGTTCAGCACGTCACCGGCGGTGCCGACCATCCCGCCGCCGCCCGATGCGAACGCATCCTTGTCGAGCGCGCGCGACGGCGAGAACGTCACGCCGACGGAGCCTTCGTAGATGGGTACGGCCTCGTTCTCGGCGAGCCGGTGCGGCTGCGGCGTGTCGTTGACGTAAGGCGTCGCGAGCCGTGCGGCATCGCGGGCGACGAATCCCGTGTCGCGGGTGCCGAGCGGGCGGAGCACCAGCGCATCGACCGCATCGGCGAGCGGCTGTCCGGTGACGGCCTCGATCACCGCGCCGACCACGTCGATGGAGAGCGAATAGTTCCAGCCGGTGCCGGGCGCGTACTGCAACGGCACGCTCGCGATCCTGCGCAGGTTCTCGGCGAGCGTGATCGATGCGCCATCGAGCCCGTCGGAGACGCCCGCACGTGCATATGGGCCCGCCGCGTCGGCTTCCGCGTAGCGATAGCCGAGGCCGGCCGAATGCGTGAGCAGGTGGCGCACCTTGATCACCGGCACGCTGCCGTCACGCAGCGCCGGGCGGAATTCGGGCAGCCACTTCGTGACGTCGTCGTCGAGCGACAGCTGGTGCCGGGCGACGAGTGCCATGGCGGCGGCCGCGACGATCGGCTTCGTGACCGACGCGAGCCTGAACAGCGTGTCCTCCTGCATCGGCGTGCGTGCTTCGCGATCGGCGAACCCGGCCGCGCGGCGATAGACGAGCTCGCCGTCGCGTGCGACCAGGACGACCACGCCGACGAGGCGTTGCGTGTCGAGTTGGCGGGACAGTACCGCATCGACGCGCTCGGCGAGCGCGGGATCGGCCGACGGCTGCTGTGATGATGCGCGGTTGGGGATCATCGAAGACTCTGTCGTGAAGGGGGAGCCGACATGGTAGGCGGCACGCGGCGGACGTGCCATTTACCCGTACATGGAACAGGGCTTCGCGGGCGTCGTGCGCTGCAACGATGCGCGTGGACGGCCACGGGGCGGGCGCTTCAGCCGGGGGGCGCGGCGGCTCCGTTGCGGCGCGGCGCGTCGGCCGGCGGCGGCGCTCCGTCACGCCTGCGGCGGACAGCCGACAAAATAGGCCCCAAGCGGCGCGCGGCCTTCGTTAGAATCTGCTTTCGTCGAGAAAATAACGCAATTGCATGGGTGCAGCGCGGTATCGCATCACGGACACTGCTCGCCCAGATTCCATCGTTCATCTTTCACCGGAGGCGAGCATGCCAGGATTACTTCCCGATGTTGACCGCGAGGGGCTCCTCGAATATTCGGTGGTGTACACCGATCGCTCGGTCAACCATATGTCGCAGCGCTTTCAGGGTGTCATGCGCGACATCTCCGGCACGCTGAAGAAGGTCTACCACGCGAAGTCGGTCGTGATCGTCCCCGGCAGCGGGACGTTCGGCATGGAAGCCGTCGCGCGGCAGTTCGCCACCAACAAGAAGTGTCTCGTCATCCGCAACGGCTGGTTCAGCTTCCGCTGGTCGCAGATCTTCGACATGGGCAGCATCCCGTCCGAAACGACGGTGCTGAAGGCGCGCCCGGTCGAAGCGGGACGGCAGGCCGCGTACGCGCCGGCGCCGATCGACGAAGTGGTCGCCGCGATCAAGGAACACAAGCCGGATCTGGTGTTTGCGCCGCACGTCGAAACCGCCTCCGGGATGATGTTGCCCGACGGGTATCTGCGCGCGGTGTCGGATGCCGTGCATGCGGTCGGCGGCATGTTCGTGCTCGATTGCATCGCGTCCGGCACGGTGTGGGTCGACATGCAGGCGAGCGGCGTCGACATCCTGATCAGCGCGCCGCAGAAGGGCTGGAGCGCGTCGCCGTGTTGCGCGATGGTGATGCTCGGCGAACTCGCCCGCGAACGCATCGATGGCACGACCAGCACCAGCTTCGCGTGCGATCTGCGCAAGTGGCTGCAGATCATGGAAGCGTATGAGGGCGGCGGTTTTGCTTACCACGCGACGATGCCCACGGACTGCCTCACCACGCTGCGCGACGTGATGAAGGAAACCGAGGCGTACGGCTTCGACAAGGTGAAAGCGGAGCAGCTCGAGCTGGGCAAGCGGATTCGTGCGCTGCTGGCCGAGAAGGGCTTCCGGAGCGTGGCGGCGGCAGGGTTCGAGGCGCCGGGTGTCGTGGTCAGTTATACGGACGACGACGGGATTCGAACCGGGAAGAAGTTTGCCGACGTCGGGTTGCAGATCGCGGCCGGTGTGCCGCTGATGTGCGACGAGCCGGAGGATTTCAAGACCTTCCGGCTGGGGTTGTTCGGGCTCGACAAGCTGCACGATGTCGATGGGGCGGTTGGGCGGTTTGCGGATGCGCTGGAGCGGATTCTTTAAGGCGCTTCTCGGATTGGGCGAGGCAGTTTCCGGCTTGCGTTCTGGCGCGAGGCGACGCGATACAGCCATTCATCAGCGGCGGCGCTTCGTGTGCCCGACGCGTCGCCGCTGCATGTGGGCCCGGAAGTCGTGTCGCCTGGCCTGATCCGCGAGCCTAGCCAGCCTCTTGCCGCGCCATGCCTTCCATCCATTGCTCGAACGCGGACACGGCGGCATCGTCGACGCGATGGGTGCTCGTCACGAGCATGTAGTCGTCGGCGCGCCAGGCAGGGGAGGCGATGGGGCACACGAGGCGCCCCTCGGCGAGATCGCGCCTGATCAGCGGCAGCGATGCCAGCGCCACGCCCAGCCCCTCGATGGCGGCGCCCAACTGCAGATTCACGTGATCGAATTCGACGTGGCGCGCTGCCCGCAGATCGGGCGCACCGGCTTCCTTCAACCAGTTCGACCAGGCGGAGCGCGTCGTGGCCGAATGCAGCAGGGTGTGATGGCGCAGGTCGGTCACGCTCTGTATCGGATGCTGGCGCAGCAATGCGGGATTGCAGGCTGGCACGCGCAGGTCGGGCATCAACGGGCGCGATACGACGCCCGCGCCATGCTCGGGACCGGAGCGAACACCGATATCGAAAGCGTCGGCGACATAACGCAGCTTGCGCGATGTCGTCGACACTCTGACGTCGATGTCGGGGTATCGCAAATGGAAATCGCCGAGCCGCGGCAGCAGCCAGCAAAGCGCGAAGCTCATCGTCACATTGACCCGCACGACGCCTGATATCCGGTGTTTGACCGTGTCGTGGCGCAGCCGTACCACCGCGGTACCGAGGCGCTCGAACGCGTTGCTGACGTCGCTCAGCAAGGCCGCGCCTTCGTCGGTGAGCACGACACCGCGCGGACGACGGTCGAACAACGGCAGGCCGAACCAGTCTTCCAGCAGCCTGATCTGTTTTCCTACGGCCCAGTGGGTGACATGGAGTTCCTCCGCGGCACCCGCGAAGCTGCCGTGCCTCGCGACCGCATCGAAAGCGCGCAGCGCATTGAGCGGGGGCAACGCGTCCCGATGCTTCGCGGCACTCCGGTTTTCGTTCATGACGTGACTTTTTCTCTCCGTTGGCGCGATTTTAGCTCAATTGAAATGGCGGATGCCGCGGTCATAAAATCGACGCGTCGAGCCTGAGCGCGACGCCACGAGCGGCTCCCGCCAACCACTCGCACGGAGAAAATGACGATGCGCCTGCCGGTTTTTTCCCCTCCCGTGATGCGGGAGAGCGGGCCCTCACGACCGCGCGTGCTTTGGCTGTCGTGCGTTGCGCATGCCATGCACGATGGCTATACGGACCTGATCTACGCGTTGCTACCGGTCTGGCAGTCGGACTTCGGGCTGGACTTTGCGGCCCTGGCCATCCTGCGCGGCGTCTATGCGGGCGCGATGGCAACGCTGCAGCTCCCCGCGGGACGTCTCGCGCAACGTTGGGGCAGTCGCGCCACCCTCGCGATCGGCACGTTGCTCGCCGCGCTGGGCTATGCGGTCGCGGGCATGTCGGGTGGCCTGCTCGGTTTGAGCGTGGCGCTGGCGATTTCGGGCGGCGGATCCAGCACGCAGCATCCGATTGCATCGGGCGCCATCTCCCGCACCTACGGGCGTGATGCGAGAGGCCCGCTGAGCGTTTACAACTTCTCCGGCGATCTGGGGAAATCCGCGCTGCCGGCGGCCATTTCGCTGCTCGTGACGATGATGCCCTGGCGTCACGCGCTCTGGATCGTCTCCGGATTGGGCTTCGTCGTTGCCGCAGTCATTGCCGTCTCGTTTCCTGATGTGCCGCGCGACGCCGGGAAGCCGGCGGTAAAGGCGCAATCGTCCGCTCAGCGCAGCAGCGCCTGGGGAGGCGGATTCTCGGCCCTGTTTTCCATCGGCGTGCTCGATACGGCCGTACGCATGGGACTGCTTACATTTTTGCCCTTCCTGCTGACGGCAAAGGGCGTCTCGCCTCAAATGGTGGGAACGGCACTCGCGCTTGTTTTCATGGGTGGGGCGGCCGGCAAGTTCATGTGCGGCTGGATTGGCGCACGGATGGGGGTGGTGCGTACGGTGCTGCTCACGGAGGGCGGCACGGCTGCGTGCATCGTGGCGGTGATGTATCTCCCGTTGGGGCCCAGCATGGTGCTGCTGCCGATTCTGGGCATGATGCTCAACGGCACGTCCTCCGTGCTGTACGGAACCGTTCCGGAGATGTCTGCGCCCGAGCGCACCGAGCGTGCATTCGCACTGTTCTACACGGGGACGATTGCATCGGGCGCGATATCGCCCGTTCTCTACGGGTTCCTGGGTGACAGCATCGGCGTGCATGGCGCCACCTATGCCACCGCGTTGACTGCCCTGGCGATTTTTCCGCTTGCCCTCGCACTGCGCCCGCATCTGACACATGGCCATACAGGATGAACACGATGACACAGTCTGACTACCCAACCGTCGCCCTCGTCGGTCCGGGGGCAATCGGCACGACCGTAGCCGCAGCCCTTCATGAAGTCGGCCGCACGCCGGTGATCTGTGGCCGCTCGGCGCGCGAGCAGCTGGCGTTGCGCTTTGACGGTGGCGAGATCGTCGTGCCTGGGCCCGTATTGACTGATCCGCAAGCGGTCAAGGAAAAGTTCGATCTGGTGTTCGTTGCGGTCAAGTCGACGCAGGTGGCAAGCGCGGCGCCGTGGGTCTCCGCGCTGTGCGGTGCGAATACCGTTGTCTGCGTGCTGCAAAACGGCGTCGAGCAAAAAACCACTTTCGCACCGCATGCAGGCGGCGCTGCAGTCGTGCCATCGATCGTCTGGTTTCCAGCGCAACGCGAATCGGGTTCGTCAGTGTGGCTGCGAGGCGAACCTCGGCTTACCCTGCCCGATACACCGGCGAGCAGCGTGGTGGTCTCGGCTTTGAGCGGCACGCGATGCTCGGTCGAGGTGGCGGAAGATTTCACCTCGCTCGCATGGCGGAAGCTGTTGCAGAACGCAGCGGCGGGACTCATGGTGCTGACCGGCCGCCGTGCCGGCATGTTCTCGCGAAGCGACATCATCGGACTGTCACTCGCCTACCTGCGGGAATGTCTCGAAGTCGCCCGTGCCGAGGGCGCGAAGTTGGGCGATGACGTGCCGCAGGAGATCGTCGAAGGGTTCCGTCGCGCGCCGCCGGATTTAGGTACGTCCATTCTTGCCGACCGGCAGGGTAGCCGCCCCCTCGAATGGGACTGCCGGAACGGCGTTGTGCAGCGGTACGGACGATCTCACGGCATTCCGACGCCGATCAGCGATCTGGTCGTGCCGCTTCTCGCGGCCGCCAGCGACGGTCCCGGCTAGTAGCCAGGAAGTCGGTATCCAGCCCCGACCGATTACGGACAGGCGATCCGAGCCGCCCAGGCCGAAGCTACCGCGTCAGGCAATACAAAACATCGGGACACCCTTCCTCGTTCCTGCTTCCGTCGCTGTATGCAATCGCAACGAACCCGTGCCGTTCATAAAACGCAGCGGCATCGCGATTCATCTGGAACGTGTAGAGCTGGAGCTTGCCAACCGTCTGCGACTTCACCGATTCGAGGAGCGCAGAACCAATCCCTCGTCGCTTGAATTCGGGATGCACATACAACTGGTCAAGCCATGCCACGCCGTTGGTGACAACGTGTGCGGCCATGCCGACGATGCGGCTATCGTTTACGGCGACCGTGACGTTGCCCGACCGCACAAGCATGTTGGCCACCCAATCGCGGACGGCGGCTTCGGAATGCGCGAGCGGCGCGTACGATGCCAGCGTGTTGCGCGACCGTAGATAGACTTCAGCCACCTCTGCGGCATCAGCGGCAATCGCTCGACGCAAGATCAAGGGCATGTATCTCCCGCTCCGAAATCGTCAAAAGGTACGCAACGATAGCAGCACCGATTCAACCTTCCAAGATCGCGGAAGCATGCCGCTGAAACCGGCGAGACCGGAAGTTCAGTGCGACGTATCGAGTGTGCGGTACAGCGAACCGGCAGCGAGATTCCGTCACCGATTCGCTGCTTCGTTCCGGGATTCACGGGATCCGATATTCCCGTATCGTCTGTCCGATTTGCCGGGATCGAATGACCTGGCAATTCCGCACATACGAGAGAGCGAGCGATGAAGGTCGATGAGCACGGCCATTCTCCTGCCGACCCTGCTGGCGGGCGAGTCATCCGATGCGCCTGTTTTGCCATAGCCTTTTCTTTCGGAATCCTTCCAGACATGCCTGTCGCTCGACGATCAGTCACAGCTTCGTGCGCGATCGCCGGGTGTCGCCAGCATCACGATGACCTTATGTCGCACGCCGTGACCGCTCGATGACGGGTGAGCATCCCGCTCGTCGGCCCGACTGTGTCGGACTTTTCTTGTTCGGTCGCGCAGGGGATGCCAGCGACGGCGACGTGTGGCAACATCGCGGTGATTTCGACGTTCCATCCGGGTGCCGGCAGACCCATCTATCCGAGGGGGAGTCATGTTTGACCATGTCAAATTCGGCGTGACCGACTTTGCAGCGAGCAAGGCGTTTTTCCTGAGCGCACTCGAGCCGCTAGGCGTCGTGGTGCAGGGCGAGGGCGAGCCGTCGTACGGCATCGAGATTTCTCCGCCGGGCAAGCCTTCGTTGTGCCTGTTCCAGACGTCGGAGAAGCCGGCGCATCTCCACATCGCGTTCGTGGCCGACAACCGGCAGCAAGTCGACGCGTTCTATCGCGCGGCGCTGGCGGCCGGCGGGAAGGACCATGGCGCGCCGGGGCTGCGGCCGCACTATCACGCGAGTTACTACGCGGCGTTCGTCATCGGGCCGGATGGGCACAATATCGAGGTGGTGTGCCATCAGGCGCAGGGGTGAGCTTCCGGCGACTGATCGATGTCATTCAAACCATGAGCGAACGCATACGCCACGCAAGCAACCGAGCATTCCGGGATGAGTGACATCGCCATTGATTTTCCTTTTTATCTCGTTGTGCTTGGAACTGGCATGGAATACTGGCCCGTGACGCTTTGTGTCGGCGCGGCAGGATTGTATGTCGGGGCAACTCGCCTGCGCGGTGTCTGGCAAGGTGTCTGCCTCGTCATTGCGCTGTTGTTCGTCGTTGATGCGGGCACCGGCATTTACTTTTCCCTGGGTTAGCATTCAGGAAAATCACGCTGGCGCATGGCGTGCAAAACGTTGCCGGCGTGCGGACGTTGTACGCGTCGGAGTGCGACCAGTCAGCAGCAGGCGCCGGGTCCCGGTACCACGCAACCGTGAACTGTGAATCGCGGTTGTTCCTTCACCGACTCGCTGCAACGGAGAAACGAGCAATGACCTCGAGAAGCATCCGCCGGGCAACGGAAGAGGACGTACCGATTCTCACCGTGGTCCGGAATGACGCACACGCGAAGAAGCTCACGTATGGCGATCATGTGTGGGGCAAGCAAGGCGATGGATTTTCCGAGGCGTGGGTCCGCAACAACGTCTCCCGGAAAGACGTGTATGTCGTCGAACAAGGCGGCGCGTTGGCCGGAACGTTCTCGCTCGCCTTCGACGAGGACACGCACTGGGGGCCGCAGGAACCGATCGCCGGCTATGTGCACGGGCTGTGCGTGCGGGAAGGTTTCAACGGGCAAGGGCTCGGCAGCTTCATGCTCGACTGGTGCGGGCGCAAGGTGAGCAGCTCGAACCGGCGATTCGTTCGGCTCGATTGCGCCGTGGAGAACGTGACGCTCTGCGCTTACTACGAGTCGCTGGGCTTCATTCGCGTCGGGTCGAAATCAGACGGGATCGTCTGGGCACTGTACGAGAAGGCAGCTGAATAGCGCTCCCTTGTCCCTGACGCCACGTCAAGCGCGTTCAATCGACAGACACGGCCGGATCATCGACAATTCGCGCTTATCAAAACATGAGAGAAGAGGGCAGGTGCATGCGCGGGTTCCGTAAAACGCTTGGGGTGATCCTGGGCCTTTCCGTCGTTGGCGTCACCGGCGTTCAAGCCGCATCCGGCGAACTCGCCTTCCCGCGTTTCACCCAGGCGGAGGGCCGGACGGATACCGACGGTCTCCCGCTGTCCGGCGTGAAACTTTGCGTGCTTCCCGACCGTGCGCCGTGCTTCCAGATGCCGCCCGCGCCGCTTCCCAATTCGCCGAAGGAGCTTTACCAGTTCGGACTGACGCCAAGGTCCGAGCGGCTGCCGATCGCGTCGGGCGGCTCGTGGGTGTTCTTCTCGGGGATGTTCTCGGGCGGCGGCAGCGGGATGCTGGAGCGCGTGGCGATCCTGCGTTATGGCGCGAACGGCAAGATCGAGAACCTGATGCCGGAAGTCACGCAGACGGAGCTGGCCGACCGCGCGATGTGGAAGGTGCCGGACGTGTCGCCCTATCCGGTGTTCGTTCGCGCCGATTATGTGTGGGGCAAGGACGAGAGTCATTTCGAAGCGCACCTGTTCGACGTCGATGCGTGGGTGTTCGATCCGGCTACCAACCAGTACAAGAAGCGGTTTTCCTACCGGACGACGAAACGCTATGACCGAGGCGAGGGCTCGGATCATGTGCTGACCGCCGAGCGTGCGGAAATCCTGCGGCGCCTCGCGGCCGGCAAGTAGCCCGGGGCCGGTGGCGCGCCGGGAAGCCGTCGCGACGCACGACGGGTTTCGGCGGGGCCGGCGGGCCGTTCAACGCAGGTGTGGCACGTGAAACCCTACCGCTGCGCGTCCCCGTAAGTCTCCCTGCACACCTCGCGCAGCGCGTCGACGAGCAGATCCCGCGCCGGCGAACGCGAATCGGCGGCGCGGGTAAACAGCGCGATGGGCGGAAGCGTCCACACCAGCGAGTACGGCACGATCGCCACCCCGGCGATCCGCACCAGTTCTTCCGCGATATCGGCCGGCACGATCGACACGGCCTCGTCGCTCGACGCGATCATTTCGCCGATCAGCTTGGATGAATAACTCTCGACGATCGGAACGGGCGGCGCGATGCCGGCCGACAGGAACAGGTCGGTCACCTGTTCCCGCATCGGCGTATGCGGCGCGCCGAGAATCCAGTCGAGCGCGTGCAGCTTGTGCCAGTCGAGCGCGGTGCGGGCCAGTTTCGCGGCAAGCCGCCGGCTCGCGATCATGCGCGGCTGCTGCTGGTACAGCACTTCAAAGGAGACCTGGCCCAGGTCGATTGCCGACGACGCCCGCCCGATCACGATGTCGACGCTGTGATCCCTGAGCTGCAGCAACAGCTGATCGCTGGTGCCTTCGTGAATCGTCACGGTCAGGCGCCGCTCCATGCGCGCCTGCAGCCGCTTGAGCGCCGCCGACAGCATCTGCCCGGAAATGAACGGAATCACGCCGATGTGCAGATGGGCCGCATGCCCGGCGGCGACGGCCTCCATCTCGCGGGCGAGGTGGTCGAGATCCTTGATCATCGCCTTCGCCCGCTCGAGCACGACCGCGCCGAGCGCGGTGGGCCGCATGCCGCGCGACGAGCGCTCGAACAGCGGCGTGCCGAACATGCTCTCCAGCTCGGACAGCGCATTGGTCACGGCCGGCTGGCTGCTGGCCATGTGTTCCGCGACGCGCGTCAGCGACCCGTGCTGCTGGATCTGCAGCAACAGCACCAGGTGCCGCATCTTCAGGCGGGCGCCCAGCCGCCTGACCACGTCGTTTGCGTCAAAATTCATTGACTGGTCACGTATCCATCATGAAAAAGTGATGGACCGATATTAAAACAGAATCAACGCCTTATGGCGGATCCCTAGAATCCCCTTCATGGATCGCGCCGGGACTGGCCTGGCGCCCGTGCCCGGATCGAAAAACATGAAACAGACTGAGACACAGCAGCAGGCAGCGTTCGACTATCACGAATTTCCGACCCCGGGAAAGATCTCGGTCGTCGCCAGCAAGCCGCTCGTGACCCAGCGCGATCTCGCGCTGGCGTACACGCCGGGCGTGGCGGGCGTGTGCGAGGCCATCGCCGCCGATCCGCTGCAGGCGCACCGGTTCACGAGCCGCGGCAACCTGGTGGGCGTGATCACGAACGGCACGGCCGTGCTCGGCCTGGGCAACATCGGCCCGCTCGCGTCGAAGCCAGTGATGGAAGGCAAGGCGGTGCTGTTCAAGAAGTTCGCGGGGATCGATGTCTTCGACATCGAGATCAACGAAACCGATCCGGACAAGCTGGTCGACATCATCGCCGGCCTCGAGCCGACCTTCGGCGGCATCAACCTCGAGGACATCAAGGCGCCCGAGTGCTTCACGGTCGAGCAGAAGCTGCGTGACCGCATGAAGATTCCCGTTTTCCACGACGATCAGCACGGCACCGCCATCACCGTCTCCGCCGCGTTCATCAACGGGTTGAAGGTGGTTGGGAAGTCCATCAAGGAAGTGAAGGTCGTGACGTCGGGCGCAGGCGCCGCCGCGCTGGCCTGCCTGGACCTGCTGGTCGACCTCGGGCTGCCGGTTGAAAACGTGTGGGTGACCGACATCGAGGGCGTCGTCTATCGCGGCCGCACCACGCTGATGGACCCGGCGAAGTCGCGCTTCGCGCAGGAAACCGATGCGCGCAAGCTGGCCGACGTGATCGACGGCGCGGACGTGTTCCTGGGCCTGTCGGTCGGCGGCATCCTGACCGCCGACATGCTGAAGGCGATGGCGCCGCGCCCGCTGATTCTCGCGCTGGCCAACCCCACGCCGGAAATCTTCCCGGAACTGGCGCACGCGACGCGCGACGACGTCGTGATCGCGACGGGCCGCTCGGATTACCCGAACCAGGTCAACAACGTCCTCTGCTTCCCGTACATCTTCCGTGGCGCGCTCGACGTCGGCGCGACGACGATCACCCGCGAAATGGAGATCGCCGCGGTTCACGCGATCGCGGGGCTGGCCGAGGAGGAGCAGAACGAAGTCGTCGCGGCGGCCTACGGTGCGTACGACGTGGCGTTCGGCGCGCAATACCTGATTCCGAAGCCGTTCGACCCGCGCCTGATCGTCCGTATCGCGCCGGCCGTGGCCAAGGCGGCGATGGACGGCGGCGTGGCGAAGCGACCGCTGACCGATCTCGACGCGTACGTCGAGCAACTGCAGCAATTCGTCTACCACTCCGGTGCGTTCATGAAGCCGCTGTTCGCGACGGCGCGCCGGCTGGTGCGCGACGGCGGCAAGGCGCGGATCGTCTTTACCGAAGGCGAGGACGAGCGCGTGCTGCGCGCGGTGCAGGTGATCGTCGACGAGAAGCTCGCGCGGCCGATCCTGGTCGGGCGTCCCGAGGTGCTGCTGGCGCGCATCGAGCGATTCGGCCTGCGGATCCGGCTCGGTCAGGATGTCGAAGTAACCAATCCGGAATATGACGAGCGCTTCCCGCAGTACTGGACGAAGTACTGGGAGCTGCGCTGCCGGGACGGCATCTCGAAGGAGATGGCACGAGTCGAGATGCGCCGCCGCCTGACGTTGATCGGCGCGATGATGGTGCGGCTCGGCGATGCGGACGGGATGATCTGCGGGACGGTGGGCGAGTATCACAACCACCTGCGGTTCGTCGACGAGGTGATCGGGAAGAAGCCGGGGGCGTCGACCTATGCGGCGATGAACATCCTGTTGCTCGACCAGCGGACGGTCGCGCTGGTGGATACGCACGTCAACGACAATCCCGACGCGGAGCAGATCGCGGAATTCACGATCGCCGCGGCGCGCCAGATGGAGTGGCTGAACCTGACGCCGAAAGCGGCGCTGCTGTCGCGGTCGAACTTCGGGTCGGGGAGCGCGGCGTCGGGCGTGAAGATGCGCCGGGCGCTGGAGATCGTCCGGGAGCAGGCGCCGGACATCGAGGCGGACGGCGAGATGCATGGCGACTGCGCGCTGGATGAAGGGCTGCGGGCGAAGCTGCTGCCGATGTCGCCGCTGAAGGGTGCGGCCAACCTGCTGGTTTGCCCGAACGTCGACGCCGGTAACATCGCGTACAACCTGTTGAAGACTGAAGCGGGTAGCAATGTGGCGGTGGGGCCGTTCCTGCTCGGTGTGAATGCGCCGGTGAACATTCTGACGTCTAGCGCGACCGTGCGGCGGATCGTGAACATGGCTGCGTTGACGGTGATCGAGGCCAACCGGAATGTGGCCGATTGATTGATGTTGGCGGGGCGGCTGTGGTCGCCCCGCGCGTTCACATATCGACACGCAGTGCGTGATGCGGCCGGAGCGGGTACGGACCAAGCGTTCGTCGTCGGCAAACCCGACGAACGGCTGCAAGTAACGTGAGGCGGCACGTTGTCGAAACAATCGCCCGAATTGAATGCCGCGCGACGGCGTGCACCCCAAACCACGCATTACCCTCCCCATCGGCGGGCGCGCCACCTCCCCCATGTGATGACCAAACCGCAAGACCTAGTGCATAGATATCGTTTGCCGCGGCCTTAATGACTATCGACAATCGTGGCTCGATTTCACCGCCGTGGCGCCAGAAGCGCCGTGGCGGCCGGTATCGGGCGGCTATCCCGGCCGTCCGCGCCATCCAGCCCACGACGACATGTACGCGTTCACTCCCTCATTCCAGAATCCCGCCGGCTCGCCGATCCGCGAACTGTTCAAGTACCTGTCCGAACCAGGCATGATTTCCTTCGCGGGCGGCTATCCGGCCAGCGACCTGTTCGACGTCGACGGCCTGAACGCGGCCGCCGAGCGCGCGTACGCGCAGCCCGTGCGCTGCCTGCAATACGGCCCGACCGACGGCCTCGCCGAACTGAAGCAGCAATTGATCGCGCTGATGGGGCGGCGCGGCGTGACGTGCACGGCGGCCGAGCTGCTCGTCACGACCGGTTCGCAGCAGGGCCTCGACCTGCTGCTGCGCGTGATGGTGTCGCCCGGCGACGTCGTGCTGACCGAGCAACCGGCTTACCCGGCGACGCTGCAGGCGATGCGTCTGCAGCAGGCGCGCATCGTGACGATTCCGGTCGACGGCGCGGGTCTCGATGTCGATCGTCTCGGCGAACAGCTCGCGTCCGGCGCGATCGCGCAGCCGAAACTGCTCTACACGGTCCCGACCTTCGCGAACCCGACGGGCGCGACGCTCACGCGCGAGCGCCGGCTGAAGCTGCTGCGCCTCGCGGTGCAATACCGTTTCCTGATCGTCGAGGACGATCCATACGGCGACCTGCGTTTCGCGGGTGAAGCCGTGCCGTCGATCCTGGCTCTCGCCGACGAAGTGGATGGCGCGCGCGACTGGATCGTGCATTTCGCGAGCCTGTCGAAGATCGTCGCGCCCGGGCTGCGCGTGGGCTGGACGATCGCGCCGGCCGAGATCGCGCGGCGCTGCGTGATCGCGAAGCAGACGGTCGATCTGTGCAGCACGCCGTGGACCCAGGCGGCCGCCGCCGAGTATCTGGCCGACGGTGCGCTCGAACGCCATCTGCCGCGCATCACGGCCGCGTACCAGCGCAAATGCGACGCGATGTGCGACGCGCTGCGCGACGGCCTGGGCGATGCGATCGAATTCCATCGTCCCGAAGGCGGGATGTTCGTGTGGGCGCGGATCGGCGCGGTGTCGTCGGACGTGCTGCTGCAACAGGCGATCGCGAACAAGGTCGTGTTCGTGCCGGGCAAGGCGTTCTTCGCGGACAACGTCGACGCGGCCTCGCTGCGCCTGTCGTTCGCCGCGCCGGACGTCGACGCGATCCGGGAAGGCGTGGCGCGCCTCGTGCGCGCGTATGGTGCGGCGCTGGCCGCGTGAGGAGACATCAACGTGAACATCACCGTCAACGACACCGTATCGATGAGCATCGCGCCGGGCGCGGGCGATAACCGGCCGGTCGCACACCGGTCGTCGCAGATCAGCGCCGGGCCGCAGTATGTGGCCGACGTGCTCGGCCGCTTCGGCGCGGAGCCGGCGGCCGACCTCGGCGACGCGGCACCGGTCGTGCTCGGCTACAACTGAGCCGCGCGGCGACGGCCGGTGCGCCACCCGCGTGCCGTCGTCGCAGCAAACGGTTAAGCTGGCGCGATCGCCACCCGCCCGATCGCCGCTTCGTCATGCCTGACGCCACTTCCGAATCACTCGCGCAAACCTACGAGCGCCTGTGGTCGTGCCTCGAATCCGGCGTGAGCGCGCAACGCTCGCCGTTCACGATGCTGCAGGCCGCGACGCTCGGCATCGACGGCGCGCCGAAGGTGCGCACGATCGTGTTGCGTCAGGTGAGCCGCGCCGATCGCATGCTGTCGTTTCATACCGATGCGCGTTCGGAGAAGGTCGCGGAGCTGCGCCGCGATCCGCGCATCGCGCTCGTCGCCAGCGATCTCGATGCGCTCGTGCAGATTCGCGTGGAAGGTGCGGCATCGATCTGCGACGACGAAGCGCAACGGCGCGCGATCTGGCAAGCGAGCCGTCCGCATACGCTGCTGCTGTATCGCGCACCGTTGCCGCCGGGTACGCCGGTCGAGTCGCCGGAAGCCGCGCATGTCCCGGCGAGCCAGGGTGCCGCATCGACCGATGACGGCTACGACAACTTCTGCCTGCTCCACGTGACCGTGACGCGTATCGACTGGCTCGAACTCGCGCGCGCCGGCCATTGCCGCGCGGTGTTCGACCTGCATGAAAGCGGCTACGAAGGCCGCTGGGTCGCGCCTTGACGCGGCCGACGCCCGCTCAAGGGCGCCTGTCCGACATCACCTGCGCGGCCATCCATTCGCGCATCACGACGATCGCATCGTCGTCGCGCCGCTCGGCCGGATACACGAGATAGAACCCCACCGACAGCGGAAACGCGAAATCGAACGGCTTGCACAGCCGGCCCGCGGCGATGTCGCGCTCGACCAGCGGATCGGTGGCGAGCGCGATGCCCTGGCCGGCGACGGCCGCATCGATCGCGAGCGACGTCTGGTTGAAGCGCAACCCCTTGTGCGGATCGAGGTCGACGGGCTCGGGCATCGCGGCGAGGAACTCGGGCCACAGGTCGTGCGCGTCATGCAGCAGCACGTGGCCCGCGAGCGCGCGCGGCGACGCGGGCGCGGCCAGCAGCGCGGGGCTGCACACGGCACACACGTCGAGCGGGAACAGCGCATGCGTGGCGAGATGCTTGCCGAACGGCGGCTTGCCGTAGCGGATCGCGAGATCCACGCCGTCGTGGCGGAACGTCGCGATCTGCGGGTCGGCGATCACGCGCACGTCGTAGTCGGGATGCGCGTCGGTGAACTGCGCGAGCCGCGGGATCAGCCATTTCGACGCGAACGACGGCGTCGTGCTGATCGTCAGCGCGGCGCGCCGCTTCACGAGCTTGTCGGTCGCGTCGGCGATCGCATGCAGCGCGCGCTGCACGTCGGAGAAATACGCGGCGCCGTCGTGCGTCAGCGCGAGGCCGCGCGGCAGGCGTTCGAACAGCTTCAGGCCGAGCACGTCCTCGAGGTGGCGCACCTGCTGCGCGACAGCGCCCTGCGTGACGCCGATCTCGTCGGCGGCGGCGCGGAAATTGAGGTGCCGCGCGGACACTTCGAATGCACGAAGCGCATTCAGCGGCGGCAGGCGGGAGGGGCGAGGCGGCATCGTCAGGCTGTAGAAAAACTATCGGCTGGAGGCAGAAATACTGGTTCGACAGTCGTGATGGATGCGCCTACATTACCACCATGGCGGGCCGAACGGCGGCTGCGCGGCGGCAGGATTCGAACGAGGAGCACATCGTGACTGTAGAAAAAGTAGCGTTGATCACGGCGGCAGGCAAGGGTATGGGCGCGGCGATCGCGCGCGAACTGGCGGCGACGGGCTATCGCGTCGCGCTGATGTCGCCGTCGGGCAGCGCGGTGGCGCTGGGCGAGGAACTGGGCGGGTTCGGCATCCAGGGCTCGGTGACGGAAGAAGCCGACATCGACCGGCTCGTGCAGGAAACGGTGGCGCGCTACGGTCGCATCGATGCGGTCGTGAACAATACCGGGCACCCGCCGAAGGGCGAGCTGCTGGCGATCACCGACGACAACTGGCACGCGGGGCTCGACCTGATCCTGCTGAACGTGGTGCGCGTGATGCGCCGCGTGACGCCGATCTTCCAGCAGCAGGGCGGCGGCGCGGTGGTCAACATCTCGAGTTTCGCGGCGGATGCGCCCGAGCAGCCGATGCCGGTTTCGTCGGCGCTGCGCGCGGCGCTGAGCGCGTGGACGCGGCTTTACGCGGAACGCTATGCGGCCGAGAACATCCGGATGAACGCGGTGCTGCCGGGTTTCATCGACAGCTGGCCGGAAACGCCGGAGATCGTCGCGCGCATTCCGGCCGGCCGCTTCGGCAAGACCAGCGAGATCGCGAAGACGGTCGCGTTCCTGCTGTCGGACGGCGCGGGCTACATCACCGGCCAGAACATTCGCGTCGACGGCGCGATCGTCAAGGCGCTCTGAGCGGCGGGCGGGCGGCTGCACGGGCTGATCGCTCGCCGGCGGGGAGTCGGTTCGCGCACGTATGAGGCGTGCGCGCTTGCTTGCGGTGTCAACGCGCTGTCTCGACGTCTGCGTAAGACGCGTCGAATTTTGTCTTCCCGTATGGAGGCGGCGGCCATTTGCAGGGTGGCCGTCTGATCGGACGGCCCTTGCGCCGATGTCAGGATGGCCATAACATGGGCGTGTTATATCACATGGCCGAGTGATGTAACACGCCCATGTGATATGATCCGGCCATGTGATATCGCATAGCCGCGCGAGGCCGAAATGGATCCGATCTCAGACGAAATGCCGGGGCGTCACGCGCTCCTGGCCTTCCGAAAGCTATTCGAGGAAGCAGACGGATGGCACGTCATGGATAGGGGAGAGCAGGATCATGCCGGCGACGTCCTCCTGCGCAGCGATCGTGGCCACACCTTTCTCGCGGCCCTCAAGGCCTTCAACGATGGACGAGCCGACCGAGTGACGGCGGCGTTTGCCCAGATGCTTCTCGAGGCGCGTGTGCACGCGAAGCGGCAAGGAATGCGTCCCGCCATTCTGATCTGGGTCCGCAGTGCTTCGCCCGCTCTCATCAGGCGTCTGGTCGAATTCCATCGCGAGTACGGAGATTCCGAACCCTTTGCCGTCCTCTCGATGGCCGGGACGCGATATGTCCGGTTTCCGGGTTTCGAACTGGATAAGCCATCGGACGCACCGACCAGCTTCTACCGGAGTAGTGACGGGACGCGGCCGCGCCTGGTGCTGTCGGACCTCGCGCAGTGGATGCTCAAACTCATGCTGGCGCCGGACATTGCGTTCACGTCGAATCCCGACGAGGGTGACGAGCCGTGGCTCGGCGCCGAGAACATGCGCTATGGCTCGGCGACCGACCTCGCACGCGCCGCCGGCGTGTCGCTCATGACCGCCACGCGGCTCGTGAACGGCCTGATCGAAGAGGGTTTCCTCGAGACGCGCCCTTTCCTGAAACTCGTACAGCGAGGCAAACTCGCGCGACGTTGGAAGGCGGAATACCGGGCCCCTGCACTGGCTCTTCCCATGAAGTTTCTTTCGGAAGCAGCGCCCGACGTGCAACTGCGCAGACTCCTCCAAAGACATGGTGGCATTCTCGGCAACTTCGCGGCGGCCGAGGCACTGGGTTTCGGGCATGTGAAGGGCGTGACGCCAACGGTCTGGGTTCACAACCTGCGAGAGGCCGAAAACTGGCGTCCTCTGCGACTGGCGAAAGAGGGGGAGCGTCCTGATCTTGTCCTGCAGCAACCGAGCTTTCCGCAATCGCTGACGCGTGGTTGCGTCGACAGGAAAGGCGTGCGTGTCACGGACCTCATCCAGACATGGCTCGACGTTTCCGCGCATCCTGCGCGAGGCGCGGAAATGGCGGCCGAGTTGGAGCATGGGGTACTTGCAAAGGTAGTAGGAGAAGGGGCATGAGCGAACTCGCGGAATTCAGCAAGCTCGCAGTAACGCTCGAGCAGTGGCGCTCCAACATCGTGTTCATCGGGGGCTGGGCATTCCGGCTTTACGAATACGAGCCGCGCGCCTACAAACCCGAGCACAAGCCGATCTTCACGCAAGATGCCGATGTTGCGTACGCACACCAGGCGGTACTCGAAGGGGATATCAAAAGTGCGCTGGGGGGGCGGGTTTCAAGGCAGAGCCGAACTTCGCAGGCGGGTTCAAGCCGCCTGCAATGCGATACACGCTGGGCGAGGGCGGCAATGGGTTTTATGCGGAATTCCTGACGCCGCTGGTCGGTAGCCCCAGGCGACGCGTCAAGGGCACGAATGATACGGAGCCGAACGCAACCGAAGCGAAGGCGGGTGTGGTTGCACAGAAGCTGCCGCATCTCGAAGTACTGCTGCACGAGCCATGGATCGTGACGATTCCCGCAACGGAGTCTGGCCTGGGCGAGTCAGTGCGTGATCTACGCATTCCGAATCCGGTGAGCTTCATGATCCAGAAGCTTCTGATCCGGGAGGAGCGGTTCGTGGAAAAGCGTCCCCAGGACGTTCTCTACATCCACGACACGATGAACATCTTCGGCGTCGCGATCGGAGATGACCTGGCGCCCATCTGGAAAAGCCTCGAAGTCACGTTGACGGATGCGCAGCGCAAGTCGGTCAAAACGGGTGTGGAGGCGCTATTCACGGAGGTCAACGATACGATTCGGGCCGCGGCGGACATTCCGCGATCCGATCGATACATCGAACCCGTTACCATGCTCAGGCTGTGCCAGAACGGATTCGAAGAACTTTTCGGTCACGCCATCTGATTTTGACGCGCACTTGCCCGAGCAGTCGATGCTGGCGCGTCGTTGACACGGCGCTCGCCTCCCAGCCGCTACAAACGCGTACAAATCAGACAAATACCGGATACATCAGACCTTTCAAATGGGCGACGCCGCGTGACGCGGGCGCGCCGGATTGAAAGCGAAGGCGCGTTTCCCGCGCGCGGCATGTTCACTTTCCACTTCACGAAAGGAGATGCCGAACGATGTCTTCCACACCGTTTTCCCCGATGCGTCGCCACCTGCTGGCCACCTCCGTGGCCGCCGGGGTCTCGGCGATGCTGCCCACCGCGCTGCATGCGGCGACCGGCGCGACCGGCATACGCCCGTTCACCGCGCACATACCCGATGACGCCGTGGCCGACCTGCGCCGCCGCATCGCCGCGACGCGCTGGCCGGGTCGCGAGACCGTCGCCGACGAATCGCAAGGCGTGCGGCTCGCGCGCATGCAGGCGTTGCTGCGTTACTGGGGCACCGACTACGACTGGCGCAAGGGCGAGGCGCGCCTGAACGGCTTCCCGATGTTCATCACGGAAATCGACGGGCTCGACATTCATTTCATTCACGTGCGCTCGCGGCACGAGAACGCGATGCCGATGATCATGACGCACGGCTGGCCGGGCTCGATCTTCGAGTTGCTGAAGGCGATCGGCCCGCTGACCGATCCGACCGCGCATGGCGCGAGCGCCGACGATGCGTTTCACGTCGTCGTGCCGTCGTTGCCGGGCTTCGGCTTCTCGGGCCGTCCGACGCAGACCGGCTGGGGTTCCGACCACATCGCGCGCGCATGGGGCGAGCTGATGGCGCGGCTTGGCTATACGCGCTTCGTGTCGCAGGGCGGCGATTGCGGCTCGGTGATCTCGCACCGGATGGCGATGCAGCGCGTGCAGGGCCTCGCCGGGATTCACGTGAACATGCCGGCGACGGTGCCGCCGGATATCGCGACGCTGCTCGCGACCGATGCGCCCGCGCCGGCTTCGCTGTCGCCGAAGGAGAAGGCCGCGTACGAGAAGCTCGCGACGTTCTATCGCGACAACTGCGGCTACTCGGCGATGATGGTCACGCGCCCGCAGACGGTCGGCTATGCGCTGGCTGATTCACCGTCGGGGCAGGCTGCGTGGATGTACGACAAGATTTCGCAATGGACGTACAGCGGCGGCGTGCCCGAACGCTCGATTCCGCGCGACGAGATTCTCGACGACATTTCGTTGTACTGGCTGACGAACACAGCGACGTCCGCCGCGCAGATCTACTGGGAGGATCACTCGAACAACTTCAACGCGGTGGACATCTCGCTGCCGGCGGCGATCACGGTGTTTCCGGGCGAGATCTACCAGGCGCCGCGCAGCTGGGCCGAGCGCAGTTATCACAACCTGATCTACTTCAACGAAGTCGACAAGGGCGGGCATTTCGCGGCATGGGAGGAGCCGGAACTGTTTGCGCGTGAAGTGCGTGCCGGGTTCCGGCCGCTGCGGCGCGTGTAAGCGGAGAAGGAGTGGCGAACGCGGGCCGGCGCGGTCATGCGGCCTGCGTTTGTTTCTGTTTTGCGGTTCAGCACGCCCACGCGGATGGCAACCTCGGCTACCTGCGGTTCGATGTGTCGTGCCCACCGGCGGTGACGATGGTGCGCCGAACAAGTCAATCGGCACACCACCGAAGCCTGGGTCAGGTCACTTCTTGAACGAATCCTGCGGGACCGGTACCGGGCTCCAGATCTCCGCATCCGACGCGTTGGCCGTGAAGGTCCAGATGTACGTGCCCTTCGTCACGTTTCTCCATTGGAGATCGAAAACAAGTTGCGAATTGCTCACGTTTTCGATGTAGCCCGATTGCGCGTCGTCCGATTGCGGGTCGAATTGCCATTGCTGAGAGGCCGACGCGTTGTTTTTCTTGTAGGTGTTCAGGGTAAGGTATTGCTCGGCGGATACCGTTCCGCAGTCGATGGCGAGCGTGGGGTCGCTGTGCAGCGTGATTCCGCCATCCGGTTGGAAGTCCCACTCGGTATACAGGTTGTCCGCACTGGTGGGAAGGAGCACCAACCGGTTGCCTTTGACGCGATCGGTGACGCCGATGAGCCAGCTGTTGTCGGCCGAGTAATAAATTTTTGCCATTTTTTCCTCTGAGCGGTAATTGGATGAGTCGATAAATGAACGCTTCTTTCCCGACAGCAGCCTCACGTGGAAATCATCCTTGCACAAGACCCTCGATGTATCGGCATATATTCGACGAAAAATCGTCGGCGCTTGATTGGCAAGGTTTAATGATGGGCTTCTGCCTGGGACAAACATTAGGCCCGTCGCATCGCTGAATCAATTACATGCGATTACACGAAGGGTCGCTATCGTGTCGGGAACGGGGCGACCTGCACCGCTGGGCTGATGAATTGCACACGATTGAATGACATATCGATGAAATCGATCCTTCCGGATCGAAACATTCCATCGTAATTATCTGATTTGAAAGCGATTTTGATAAAAATCAAAGATATATCGCGTGAATGATCTGGTAGTTTGAAACCCTCAATACAATGATTCGCGGCACAAAGGCAATTCGGCCCTTTCGCGGTTTCGTTCGATGCAAAAATACGATCCGAGGTTTCGCGATGACGAATAACGACGTGCGCGAGTCGCGCGCGCCCGGCAATGGCATGCGGCCGCTTGAAGGCAAAAGGGGCATCGTCGTCGGCCTGGCGAACGAGCAGAGCATCGCCTGGGGATGTGCGCGCGCCTTTCACGCAGCGGGGGCCGAGCTGGCCGTGACCTGGCAATCCGACCGCGCGTTGCCGTACGTCGAGCCGCTGCTGGAGCAGTTGAAGCCGGCGATCGCGATGCCGCTCGATGTGGGCCGGACCGACCAGATGCGCGACGTGTTCGACACGATCGGCGAGCAATGGGGCCGCCTCGATTTTCTGCTGCATGCCGTCGCCTATGCACCGAGGGCCGACCTGCACGGGCGGGTCGTCGACAGTTCGCCGGAAGGGTTCGCACTCGCGATGGATACCTCCTGCCACTCGTTCATCAGGATGGCGAAACTTGCCGAGCCGTTGATGACGTCCGGCGGCAGCCTGCTGGCGATGACCTATATCGGCGCCGACCAGGTCATCGCCGAATACGGCGTGATGGGGCCGGTCAAGGCGGCGCTGGAAGCCAGCGTTCGCTATCTGGCCGTCGAGCTGGGGCCGGCAGGCATCCGCGTGCATGCGGTGTCGCCCGGTGCGTTGCCCACGCGGGCGGCCTCCGGGTTGCCGAACTTCGATCATCTGCTCGACGACACCGCACGGCGTGCGCCATTGCGCCGGCCGTTCGACATCGACGACGTCGGCGCGCTATGCACCTTTCTTGCCAGCGATGCCGCACGCGCGATGACCGGCGGCGTTCACTACGTCGACGCGGGGATGCACGTGCTCGGCTGACGCGAGACGGCCGCTCCCGGAATGCGTCGGGATTCACCTTGCCCCTCTGGAGAACAGTGTTATGGATGCTGCCACGCAACTGGCGCGCAGTCATGAGATCGCCGCGGAAATTGTCCACGTCCTGCAAAAGCGCACGCAGCACGCGCTGGAACAGTATGGAAAGCGGTTGAGCGAAGCATTCGACGGCGGCGATAGCCTCAGCCACGATCCGGGCGCCGCGCCCTTCGCCACAGCGCTTTCGCCGTTGAGCGCATGGCACTACGCGGTCGACGCCGTCCAGCGCTCGCTGCTGTTCTGGGACACGCTGCGCGAGCGCGGCACGCAATACGTCGAGCGCACGGCCCAGGGGCTCAAGCCGGTGCTGCATTTCGACTACGACGTGGTGCTCGACGGCCGGCAGTTCGAGCGGCCCGTCAATTACGCGCTCGTTCACATCCAGGCGCCGGACGGCGTGAAAGTCGACGCCGCCAAGCGGCCCTACCTGATCATCGATCCGCGCGCGGGGCACGGCCCCGGCATCGGCGGCTTCAAGGACGATTCGCAGGTCGGCGTGGCGTTGCGCGCGGGACATCCGGTGTACTTCGTCGTGTTCTTCCAGGAGCCCGAGCCTGGCCAGACGCTGCTCGACGTGTGCGCGGCGGAACAGGCGTTCGTCCGGAAGGTGCGCGAGCTGCATCCGGACAGCCTCAAGCCGGCCATCGTCGGCAACTGCCAGGGCGGCTGGGCCGCGATGATGCTCGCGAGCTCGTCGGCGGACGATACGGGCCCGATCGTCATCAACGGCGCCCCGATGTCGTACTGGAGCGGCGCGTGGAGCGACGGGCCCGGCGACAATCCGATGCGCTATGCCGGCGGCCTGCTCGGCGGCACCTGGCTCGCGTCGTTTTCGTCGGACCTCGGCAACGGCAAGTTCGACGGCGCATATCTCGTGCAGAACTTCGAGAACCTGAATCCGGCGAACACGTTATGGGACAAGTATTACCACGTGTACGACAACATCGACACCGAGCCGCCGCGCTTCCTCGAGTTCGAGCGCTGGTGGGGCGGCTACTACCTGATGAACCGCGAGGAGATCGAATGGATCACGCGCAACCTGTTCATCGGCAACAAGCTCTGGTCCGGCGAGGTGCGCGACGGGGCGGGCAAGGCGTTCGACCTGCGCGAGATCCGCTCGCCGATCATCCTGTTCGCGTCGATGGGCGACAACATCACGCCGCCGCAGCAGGCGTTCAACTGGGTCGCGGACATCTACGGCAGCACGGAGGAGATCAAGTCGCGCGGGCAGGTGATCATCGGCTTGATGGAGGAGGATGTCGGGCATCTGGGCATCTTCGTGTCGGGCAAGGTTGCGAAGAAGGAGCACGCACAGATCGTCAGCGTGCTGGATGCCGTCGAAACGCTGCCGCCCGGCCTCTATGCGATGTCGATCGAGGAGGTGAAAGGCGCCGTCGGGAAGGTCGCTTACGAGGTCACGTTCGCCGAGCATCGTCTCGAAGAGATCGCGCAACACTTCAACCGCTTCGGGCGCAAGGACGAGCATGCGTTCGAGGCGGTCGCCGAGCTGTCCGAATTCACGCAGCGCGCCTATGAACTGTTCCTGCAGCCGTTCGTGCAGCAGGCCTCGAACGAAACCACGGCGCGCGTGTTGCGCGATTTTCATCCGCTGCGCTTTCAGCGCTGGGCGTTTTCGGACCTGAACCCATGGCTTGGCTGGCTGAAGCCGGCTGCCGACACGGTCAACGCGTATCGCCAGCCGGCCGACGATATCGAACCGTGGCGCAAGCTCGAACGCCGTGGCTCGGACGTCGTCAGCGCATCGCTCGATTTTTTCCGCGCGATGCGCGATGCCGGCACCGAGTCGCTGTTCTTCACGCTGTACACGCAGCCGTTCATGCTTCATTTCGCGGAACAGTATCGCGACCATCATGCCGCTTCGCCGGTCACGACGAACCCGCGCGACCTGCCGTTCGTGAAGGACGCGCTCGCGTCGATCGATCGGGGCGGCTACACCGAAGCGGTTGCGCGCGCAGCGTTTCTGCTCGAACGCAGCGGCGAGCCGTTTCCGCTGGCGCAGCTGGCGACCGAGCGTGAACTCGCCGAAACCTACGCCGAGTATCTGCCGGACCTGCCGCCCGACCAATGGCGGCGCATCTATGGCGAGCAGGAAATCATCGCGACCTACGCGCCGCAGCAGGCCGTTGCCACGCTGCCGGCGCTGCTGGCCCGGCCGGAGGATCGCCAGCGGCTGCTGACGTTGCTGGACAAGTTGCTGGGCGATCCGCGCGTGCAGAGCGCGTCGGTGAGCGAGCAGCAGTGGGCGGCCCTGCAACGCATCCGCGCGGTGCTGGGCGCGTCGCCCGCGAAGCGGCCGGCCAAGGGGCCGGTGGCGGCCCTCGAACGTGTGCAGTGACGGACAGCTAGGAACCACGATGGATAACAGACACGAGAAATATCTCCGCCTCATCGAACACTGCCGGACGCTGGCGCCGATGCCGACGGCCGTCGCGCACCCGTGCGATCGAAGCTCGCTCGAGGGGGCGCTGGAGGCGGCGCGCAAGGGGCTGATCGCGCCGATCCTGGTCGGCCCGAGGGCCCGGATCGAAGCGACCGCCGCGGCGTGCGGGCTGTCGATCATCGATCACGAGATCGTCGATGCGCCGTACAGCGAGGCGTCGGCAGCGGCGGCGGTGCGGCTCGTCCGCGACGGGCGGGCGGCTGCGCTGATGAAGGGCAGCCTGCATACCGACGAGCTCATGGCCGAAGTGGTGCGTCACGATGCCGGATTGCGCACCGGCCGGCGTATCAGCCATTGCTTCGTCATGGACGTGCCCGCGCATGCCGATCCGCTGATCGTGACCGACGCGGCGATCAATATCGCGCCGACGCTCGAGGACAAGGTCGACATCCTGCAGAACGCGATCGATCTTGCGCATGCGCTGGACTTTCCGCAGGTGCGCGTGGCGATCCTGTCGGCGATGGAGACGGTCAACCCGAAAGTGCCGTCGACGCTCGAAGCCGCCGCGCTGTGCAAGATGGTGGACCGGCGGCAGATTACCGGCGCGCTCGTCGACGGCCCGCTTGCGCTCGACAACGCGATCGATCCCGAGGCCGCGCGCATCAAGCAGATCGATTCGCCGGTGGCCGGGCACGCGAACGTGCTGATGGTGCCCAACCTCGAAGCAGGCAACATGCTCGCCAAGAGCCTGTCGTTCCTGGCCGGCGCGGACGCCGCCGGGATCGTGCTCGGCGCGCGCGTGCCGATCATCCTGACGAGTCGCGCCGATTCGCTGATCACCCGGCTGGCTTCATGCGCGGTCGCGATGCTCGTCGCGAATGGGCAGCGTGAAGCGGCCACGCACGCGGGGTGATGCCATGGCAGACGTGATTCTGGTGTTGAATGCGGGCTCGTCGAGCATCAAGTTTTCCGCATTCGACGTGCAGGGCGACACGCTCGGGCTGATCGTGCACGGTCAGGTCGATGGGCTTTACACGGCCAACGCGCACTTCAGCGCCGTCGACCATCACGGGGAGCATCACGAGCAGCAATGGGCCGGCGGCGAGACGTTCGGCCATCACGAAGGGCTCGAGCAGATCGCCGCATTCCTGGAGGCTCACCAGGAAGGACACCGTCTCGCGGCGGTGGGCCATCGCGTCGTGCATGGCGGGCAACGCTTCAGCGGCCCGGTGCGCGTCACGCCCGAGATCGTGGCCGAGCTGGACAAGCTCACGCCGCTCGCGCCGTTGCATCAACCGCACAACCTGACGCCGATTCGCATCCTCGAAACGGTGCAGCCCGGCATCGAGCAAGTGGCCTGCTTCGACACGGCATTCCACCGCACGCAGCCCGCGGTGACCCAGGCGTTCGCGCTGCCCGAGTCGATCACCAGTCGGGGCGTTCGCCGCTACGGCTTCCACGGGCTCTCGTACGAGTACATCGCGAGCGTGCTGCCCGACGTTGCGCCACAGGCGGCGCGCGGGCGTACGGTCGTCGCCCACCTTGGCAACGGCGCGAGCATGTGCGCGCTCGTGGCGGGCAAGAGCGTCGCGAGCACGATGGGGTTCACCGCCGTCGACGGGCTGCCGATGGGCACGCGCTGCGGCAACCTGGACCCGGGCGTCGTGCTCTTCCTGATGGACGAACTCGGGATGGACGTGCGCGCCGTCGAGGATCTGATCTATCGGCGCTCCGGGTTGCTCGGGGTGTCCGGTATCTCGAGCGACATGCGCACGCTGCTCGCGAGCGACGATCCGCATGCGCGCTTCGCGATCGAACTGTATATCACCCGCATTGCGCGCGAACTCGGATCGCTCGCCGCCGCCATGGAAGGCATCGACGCGATCGTCTTCACGGCGGGGATCGGCGAGCACGCGGCGGCGATTCGCGAAGGCGTGATGCGCCGTGCGGCCTGGCTCGGCGTCGAGATCGACGTCGACGCGAACCATGCCGGCGGGCCGCTGCTCACGACGGCGTCGAGCCGCGTGTCGGCGTGGGTGATCCCGACCAACGAAGAACTGATGATCGCGCACCATACGCGCCGGCTGATCCGGTGACGGCGGTCGAATCAAGCAAGGAGCCGTCATGGCCGAACTGTTGCTGGTCAATGTCGAAGAACACGCACGCGACGACGAGGTCGGCGCGTTCCTGACCCGGTATGGATTCCCGCTGTTCGATTCGATCGAGCGGGTGCCGGCCGGGATCGGTAACCCGATCGCGCTGCTCAGGTTCAGTACGCTGTCGTCGGTGGCGCTCTACACGTTGCGCGCACGGATCGATCACCTGTCGTGGCGGGGACGGTCGATCCGTGCGCATATCCTGCCGGATCGGAAGGTGTGAGCGGCTTCTCATGTCAGCATGGTTGAAGGGGGGAATGCGGGCTGATTCCCCTGTCAACACGCCTCTCCAGCACGATTTTTGAATCGCCGTGTGTCGTGTTCGCGCACAGATACGTTGGGATACAAAGCCTGAGGATGGATCGGATATAAATCCGGTGAAGCGATTCACACGGCAGCGCAGTGCCAGCGCCGCCGCCGCGAACGCGGATTCCCGAGCGCCCCTGCGCGCCGTGGTCCCCCTTCCTTAGCGATCGACACTGGAGAACGAGTCATGCCTGAAACCGTGAACACCCGCCGCCGCCTGATCCTCGGTACGACGCTCGCAAGCCTGAGCCTCGCCGACCTCGGCTTCAGCGCCCTCGCGCATGCGCAGTCGGCGCCCGATGCAGCGCCGGCCAAGCGCACGGCCGGCGTCGCGTCGCTGGGCACGATTCACCAGATCGACGCGGGCGTGCTCAACGTCGGGTATGCGGACCTCGGGCCGAAGAACGGCCCGGTCGTGTTCCTGCTGCACGGCTGGCCGTACGACATCTACAGCTACGCGGAAGTCGCGCCGCTGCTCGTCGCGGCCGGCTATCGCGTGATCGTGCCGTACCTGCGCGGCTACGGGTCGACGACGTTCCGTTCGGCCGACACGGTGCGCAACGGCCAGCAGGCCGTGACGGCCGTCGACATCGTCGCGCTGATGGATGCGCTGAAGATCGACCGCGCGGTGTTCGGCGGCTACGACTGGGGCGCACGCACGGCCGACGTGATCGCGGCGCTGTGGCCGCAGCGCGTGAAGGCGCTGGTGTCGGTGAGCGGCTACCTGATCGGCAGCCAGGCGGCGAACGCCGCGCCGCTGCCGCCGCAGGCCGAGCTCCAGTGGTGGTATCAGTTCTATTTCACGACCGAGCGCGGCGAACTCGGCTACACGCAGAACCGCGATGCGTTCAACAAGCTGATCTGGCAGCTCGCGTCGCCGAAATGGCAGTTCTCCGACGAAACCTTTGCGCGCACGGCCGCGTCGTTCCAGAACCCCGATCACGTCGCCGTCGTGATTCACAACTATCGCTGGCGCCTCGGGCTCGCGAAGGGCGAAGCGCAGTACGACGACATCGAGCGCCGCCTCGCGGCCGGGCCGGCGATCACCGTGCCGACGATCACGATGGAAGGCGACGCGAACGGCGCGCCGCATCCCGCGCCGGCCGCCTACGCGAAGAAGTTCACCGGCAAGTACCAGCACCGCACGATCACCGGCGGCATCGGCCACAACCTGCCGCAGGAAGCGCCGCAGGCGTTCGCCGATGCGATCCTGCAAGTGGAGCATCTGTGATGCGGGCGCGGGTGGGTGTGATGCGCCGCATCATGCGACGCACGGTCGTCGCGGGCGTGCTGCTGGCCGGCGCGTGGTCGGCCAGCGGTCCGGCCGCATTCGCGGAGCAGCCGAAGCCGGCCGCCGCCGCTTCGCCGATCTATGGCGTGACGATCCCGCCCGGCTACCGGAAGTGGGAAATGGTCGCGCCGGCCGAGGAAGCCGCGCCACTCGATGAACTCCGTGTGGTGCTCGGCAACCCCGTCGCGATCCGTGCGCTCGAACAGGCGACGCTGCCGTTCCCGGACGGCACGATCCTCGTGAAGCTCGCGTACAAGCGCAAGCAGTCCGACGAGCTCCCGAGTGCCACGGTGCCGGGCCAGGCGACGACCGTGCAGGTGATGGTGAAGGACTCGCGCCGCTATGCATCGACGGGCGGCTGGGGTTTCGGACGCTTCATCAACGGCGTACCGGCCGATATCGGCCAGCATCAGACGTGCTTTGCGTGCCACCAGGCGCGTGTGAAGAACCACGACTACGTGTTCACGCGGCTTGCGCCGTGACGTGCGTGGTTTGATGGATTCGACCGAAGGCGTGCCGTGTATGGCACGCCTTTTTTCATGGTGAGTGGGCTTGGGGGGATCGCGTCGGCAGACGGGCCAGTGAACGATGCGGCAGCCCGGTTTGTATCGCACTGTATCTGCGGCCGTTCCTGAAAAACTGGCATGCAGAAAGCCCCGGTTTCGGAAACATCGCAGATACGTGCGCGGGTTCTACTGTCGACATGCAGGAAACGTTCGATGCCAGACGAACTGGATCGGATGCCGAATGATCGACTGACCTACCTCTCTCAAGGAGAACCCTCATGAAAGCCGCTCGACTCCTCGCCGTTGCCGTCCTCGCTGCCATCCCCGCCCTGTCGTTCGCCGATACCGGCCACGGCCTCACGCGCGCCGACGTGCGCGCCGATCTCGTCCGCCTGGAGAAGGCCGGCTACCGCCCGGCCGGCAGCGAAGCGAACTACCCGAACGATATCGCGGCCGCGGAGGACGCCGTCGCCGCGCAGCAGGTCGCGCGTTCCGACCAGAACGGCCCGTCGAAGTCGCAAGGCGACAATGTGGCCGATGCGTCGACGCCGGCCGGCCATCACGACGCGTCCCAGTCGCGCTCCGCACGGAATGCCGCCGACGACCTGTACGCCCATTCGTGATTGGCTGCCGCGCTTGCCTCAGGCGGGCGCGGCCACCCCTGCAGCACTACATGTGAAAAACACAACAGAGCAAGGAGCATGACGATGGCCGGTTCGATGAAACGCGTTCTGGTATCCGCCGCGGTGATCGGCGGACTGTTCGGTGCGGTGGCGGCGCAGGCCGCGCCGAAAGAAGATCTGAAGGGGACGAACGTCGTGCTCGTGCACGGCGCGTTCGCCGACGGGTCGAGCTGGAACCGCGTGATTCCGCTGCTCGAGGCGCGCGGGCTGCACGTGGTGTCGGTGCAGAATCCGCTGAGTTCGCTCGTCGACGATGCGGCCGCGACGAAGCGCACGGTCGACGCGCAGAAGGGGCCGGTCGTGCTGGTCGGCCATTCGTGGGCCGGCGTCGTGATCAGCGAGGCGGGCAACGACGACAAGGTGAAGTCGCTCGTGTACGTCGCCGCGTTCGCGCCCGACAACGGCCAGTCGATCGCCGACGTCACGCAGGGGCTGCCGGCCCCTGCGTGGGCCGGTGAGCTGCGCAAGGACGCGGGCGGTTTCGCCACGCTGTCGGACAAGGCGATCGCGCAGGATTTCGCCCCCGACCTGCCGCCCGCGCAGCAGCGCATCGTTGCGGCGACCCAGGGGCCGTGGTATGGCGGTTGCCTCTCGGAGAAGGTCACGCAGGCCGCGTGGCATGCGAAGCCGTCGACGTTCGTCGTCGCGACGCAGGACAAGATGATCGACCCGACGCTGCAGGAAGCGATGGCGAAGCGGATCGGCGCGACGGTCACGCGCGTGAACGGCAGCCATGTGGCGATGCTGAGCCAGCCGAAGGCCGTGGCCGACGCGATCATCGCGGCGGCCGAACGCGCGAAGCAGGATCAGCAGTGAGTGAACGCGGCGCCGCGCTTTCGCAGGAAAGTGCGGCGCCATGAGTGAGTGTGATGTCCTTCCACAAGGAGAAGTCATGACGGAACTCTGGCAACTGCCCGCAACCGAACTCGCGAAGCGCGTGCGGCATCGTGACGTGTCCGCGCGAGAAGTGGCGGATGCGGTGCTCGACCGTCTCGAGGCGGTGAATCCGGCGATCAACGCGGTGATCGAGCACCGGCCCGACGATGTCCGGCGGCAAGCCGACGAAGTCGATCGCGCAATCGCGCGCGGCGACGATCCGGGGCCGCTCGCGGGCGTGCCCGTCACCGTGAAGATCAACGTCGACCAGGCGGAATTCGCGACGACCAACGGCACGCGCCTGCAGGAGAACCTGATCGCGCACGCCGACAGCCCGGTGGTCGGCAACATCCGGAAGGCCGGCGCAATCCTGCTCGGCCGCACCAATTCGCCGACGTTCGCGTTGCGCTGGTTCACGTCGAATCTCGTGCATGGCCGCACGCGCAATCCGCGCAACCCGTCGCTGACGCCGGGCGGATCGAGCGGCGGTGCGGCGGCAGCCGTGGCCGCCGGGATCGGCCCGCTTGCCGTCGGCACCGACATCGGCGGCTCGGTGCGTTACCCGGCCTACGCCTGTGGCGTGCATGGCATTCGTCCGTCGCTCGGTCGCGTGCCGGCGTTCAACGCGTCGTCGCCCGAGCGGGCGATCGGCGCGCAGCTGATGTCGACGGCGGGGCCGATTGCACGCACGATCGGCGATCTCGCGCTCGCGTTGCGTGCGTTCGCCGTACCGGACCCGCGCGATCCGTGGCACGTGGCGGTGCCGTTCGACGGGCGCGAGGTGCCGAAGCGCGCGGCACTGTGCGTGCGGCCGGGTGGGTTGCAGGTCGTGCCCGAGGTCGAGGCTGCATTGCGCGATGCCGCGCGGCGGTTGATCGATGCTGGCTGGACCGTCGACGAGATCGACGACACGCCGCCGATGCGCGAGGCGGCACTGTTGCAGGAGCAGCTCTGGCTCGGTGACGGATTCGACGCTTTGATGAACGCGGTCGTGAACGACGGCGATCCGGGGGCGGCTGCCGTGGTCGAGGCCGTGCGCGGCAAGGTGCGCGACCTGCCGGCCGACGTGATCAGCCGCGCGCTCGTCCGGCGCACGACGCTGACGCGTCAGTGGCGGCTGTTTCTCGACGAGTACGCGGTGCTGCTGCTGCCGGTGTCGTCGGAACTGCCGTTCCCGGACGATCTCGACCGCCAGGGGCAGGACGGGTTCGATCGCGTGTGGGAGGCGCAGCTCACGTTGCGCGCGTTGCCGGCGATGGGGCTGCCGGGGTTGGCCGTGACGACGGCGCTCGTGAATGGCGTGCCGGTCGGCGTGCAGGTGGTTGCCGCGCATCATCGCGAGGATCTGTGCCTGCTCGCGGGGCGCGATATCGAAGCGCGCGGCGTGCCGGTCGCGCCGGTCGACCCCGTGGTGTGACGCGTTGAAGCGTGAGTGCATCGGCGATGCCGCGTCCGGCGTCGCACCGATGCATTCCGCCAGCCAACAGGATGTCACCCGCTGTCCCTGCATGCGCGCGCGTGCATGCATGCCATTTCGGATTCCATTGCAACGCGCGGCACGCCGCGTTGATCGTCTTCCGCGAACCCTTTCAAAATCCTTCGATGCGTGACATCGAACGGTCACCATGCTTCCCGTCCTGCTCGCCGATGAACCCGCCCCGATAGCGCACGTCTGCTATTGCATTCCCCGTGCCGCTGATTAGGAAATGAATTTTTATTGGTTCAGCTTGCCCGGCCGCAATCGCATAGTGGCGCTGACGGCTATAGACAGCACGCAAGCTGCAACGGCCGCATTCCCGGTGTCTTTGATCATACGAATCAACGAAAACAAGGAAGTGTCATGACGGTTGCATTGGAAGAACGAACCGCTGCGCAGCAGGCGCTCGAAGGCGCGCGCGCGGCGGCTACGGCGGCCGGCACGCCCTATGCGGGCGGCGTCGCGCCGGAAGTGGCGTGGGCGCTGTTCACCGCCGGCGACGCATTGCTGGTGGACGTACGCACTGCCGAGGAACGGAAATTCGTCGGCCACGTGCCGGAATCGCTGCACGTGCCGTGGGCGACGGGCACGAGCCTGACACGCAACCCGCGCTTCGTGCGCGAACTGGAAGCGAAGACCGGCAAGGAGGCCGTCGTGCTGTTGCTGTGCCGCAGCGGCAACCGCTCGGCGCAGGCGGCCGAGGCGGCGACGAAGGGCGGCTTTACGCAGGTATTCAACGTGCTCGAAGGGTTCGAGGGCGACCTCGACGAGCGGCAGCAGCGCGGCGGCAGCAATGGCTGGCGTTTCCGCGGCCTGCCGTGGGCGCAGGACTGATTCACGGCCGTTACAGGGAGAAAGCAGCATGGCCGCATTCGACATCGACGACATCGTTCAATCGCTGCAGACCGTGCGCCGCGCATGGCGCGAGAAGCAGCGGCGCTCGCTGGAACCGGGCGGGCGCGACCTGCCGGCGCGCGAGGCGCTCGCGCAGATCATCGGCGCGCTGAAGGGCGTGCTGTTCCCGATGCGGCTCGGGCCGCCCGACCTGCGCCAGGAGAGCGAGAACTTCCACGTGGCCCATGCACTCGACGCCGCGCTGAATGCGCTGCTCGCGCAGGTGAAGCTGGAATTGCGCTATGCGGCGCGACAGCGCAATGCCGACGGGCCGGTCGACAACGTCGATGAAGTGGCGTCGGCGGCCGTGCAGGCATTCGCCGCGCGCTTGCCCGAGATTCGCCGGCTGCTCGACAGCGACGTGCTGGCCGCGTTCCATGGCGATCCGGCCGCCGGCAGCGTCGACGAGGTGCTGCTGTGCTACCCGGGCATCCTCGCGATGATTCACCACCGGCTCGCGCACGAGCTGTACGGGCTCGGGCTGCCGCTGCTCGCACGGATCATCGCCGAGCAGGCGCACGCGGAAACGGGCATCGACATTCATCCGGGCGCGCGCATCGGCGCGGGCTTCTTCATCGACCACGGCACGGGTGTCGTGATCGGCGAGACGGCGATCATCGGTGAGCGCGTGCGCGTGTACCAGGCCGTCACGCTCGGCGCGAAGCGCTTTCCGCGCGATGCTGACGGCCATCTGGAGAAGGGGCATGCCCGCCATCCGATCGTCGAGGACGACGTGGTGATCTATGCGGGCGCAACGATCCTTGGCCGCGTGACGATCGGACGCGGCGCGGTGATCGGCGGCAACGTATGGCTCACGCAGGACGTGTTGCCCGGCGAAAACGTCACGCAGGCCGTGCTGCGCAGCGAAGCGAACGCCGCGCCGCGCGCGGCGGCGCGCGTCGCCTAGGAGGCGCGATGAGCGACCTCATCCATCACTTCGGCGCCACCGTGCGCAAGCTGCGCGAGGCGCGCACGTGGTCGCAGGAGCAACTGGCCGAGCATGCGGGGCTGAACCGCTCGTATGTCGGCGAGATCGAGCGCGGCGAGGCGATCGCGTCGATCGTCACCGCCGACAAGATCGCGCGCGCATTCGACGTGTCGATCTCGACACTGCTGCCGGGCGCGTACGTCACCTGAGGCTGCCTCGTTTCATTTCCCTTTCGGTTGCACGCGACCTGACGGCTATAGCATGTTGAGCCGGCAGGTGCGTGCTTCCGATAATCACCGAGCGTCATAAGCAATCCCGTTTTTCATCTAAAGAACCCGGAGCCACACATGTCGACCGTTGCAAGCGGCACGGCCGCGCTGAGCGATCACGCCGCCCGCCAACTAGCGAACGCTACCAAGACCGTCCCCCAGCTTTCCACGATCACGCCGCGCTGGCTGACCCACCTGCTGCAATGGGTGCCGGTCGAGGCCGGCATCTATCGGCTGAACCAGGTGAAGAACCCGGAAGCCGTGCGCGCCGCGTGCACGCAGCTCGAGGACGAAAGCGTGCTGCCGCAGACCTTCGTGCCGTACGAGGAACAGCCGCGCGAGTATTTCCTGAACGCGGTGAGCACGGTGCTCGACGTGCATACGCGGATCTCCGATCTTTACAGCAGTCCTCACGACCAGATCAAGGAACAGCTGCGCCTGACGATCGAGACGATCAAGGAACTGCAGGAAAGCCAGCTGATCAACAATCCCGACTACGGGCTGCTGGCCAACGTGACCGACGAGCAGCGGATCTTCCCGCTGACGGGCGCGCCGACGCCGGACGATCTCGACGAGCTGCTGACCAAGGTGTGGAAGGAACCCGCGTTCTTCCTCACGCACCCGCTCGCGATCGCCGCGTTCGGCCGCGAATGCACGCGGCGCGGCGTGCCGCCGCCGACGGTCAGCCTGTTCGGTTCGCAGTTCCTCACGTGGCGCGGCATTCCGCTGATTCCGTCGGACAAGGTGCCGGTCGCGGACGGCAAGACCAAGATCCTGCTGCTGCGCGTCGGCGACAAGCGCCAGGGTGTGGTCGGCCTGTATCAGCCGGGCGTCGCGGGCGAGCAGGGCCCGGGCCTGTCGGTGCGCTTCATGGGGATCAACAACCAGGCGATCGCGTCGTACCTGATCTCGCTGTATTGCTCGCTCGCGGTCCATTCGCCGGATGCGCTGGCTGTCCTCGATGACGTCGAAATCGCCAAGTTCCATGACTATCCCGACACCTACCGTTAATCCCGGCCTGGCCGGCGGCGACGCGCACGCGCTGCCGCACGCGCCGCTGCCGGCCGGCTTGCCCGATCCGGCGACGCTCGCGCGGCTCGCGTCCGAGTTCTTCGCGACGCCGCCCGGGCAGGTCACCGCGCCCGGGCTGTCGGCGGGCAGCGGTGCGGTGGGCGGCGTGCCGTCCGCCCTGCCGGCCGCCGCGCCGATCCTGGCATCGGTGAGCAACCCGGTACCGGGCGGCTCGCCGCTCGCGGGGCCGGGTGGCGCAGGCACCGGCGTGCCGGGTCTCGCGCTCCCGCAAGGGAAGGTGCCCGGTGCGAACCTCGCGCCGTCCGCGCCGACGCACGTGCTGTCGCTCGGCAACCGCGCACCCGCGCTCGCGCCGCATGCGGCCGCGCAGAACGGGTTGCCCGACAACGTCGTGTCGATCGCGCCCGCGCTCGAACCGCGCGTCGGCGGCGCGGCGCTCGGCGTGCCGCAAGTGAATGCGCCGGTATCGGAAGGCGCGGCGAAGGCCTCGCCGTACTACTTCACCGACGGTTCGCTGCAGGGCTGGCAGGCGACGCCGCAGGACATCGTCGTGCCGTCGAACGGTCTTGCTTCGCCGGAAGCGTTCGGGCTGCCGGGCGACGACGCGCTGCGCGCACTGCTCGCCGTGCATCGCGACGTGCCGGTGTCGCGTGCATCGGGCGCCGACGTGCCGCGTTACTTCATCGACGATGCGCACGCAGCCGAGCCGCAAGGCCAGCTGTATCGCGGCGCGCATCCGCCGTTCGACGTGAACGCGATCCGCCGCGATTTCCCGATCCTGCAGGAGCGCGTGAACGGCAAGCAGCTCGTGTGGTTCGACAACGCGGCGACGACGCACAAGCCGCAGGCCGTGATCGACCGCCTCGCGTATTTCTACGCGCACGAGAACTCGAACATCCACCGCGCGGCGCATGCGTTGGCCGGCCGTGCGACGGACGCGTACGAGCATGCGCGGGAAACGGTGCAGCGCTTCATCGGTGCCTCGTCGCCCGATGAAATCGTGTTCGTGCGCGGCACGACCGAGGCGATCAACCTGATCGCGAAGTCGTGGGGCGTGCAGAACGTCGGCGAAGGCGACGAGATCATCGTGTCGAATCTCGAGCACCACGCGAACATCGTGCCGTGGCAGCAGCTTGCCGCGCTCAAGGGCGCGAAGCTGCGCGTGATTCCGGTCGACGATTCGGGGCAGGTGCTGCTCGACGAATACCGGAAGCTGCTCAACGACCGCACGAAGATCGTGTCCGTCACGCAGGTGTCGAACGCGCTCGGCACGGTCGTGCCGGTGAAGGAGATCGTCGAGCTCGCGCATCGTGCGGGTGCGAAGGCGCTCGTCGACGGCGCGCAGTCGATCTCGCACATGCGCGTGGACGTGCAGGCGCTCGATGCGGATTTCTTCGTGTTCTCCGGGCACAAGATCTACGGGCCGACCGGGATCGGCGTCGTGTACGGCAAGCGCGCGATCCTCGACGACATGCCGCCGTGGCAGGGCGGCGGCAACATGATCGCGGACGTGACGTTCGAGCGCACGGTGTTCCAGCCGCCGCCGAACCGGTTCGAGGCCGGCACCGGCAACATCGCGGATGCGGTGGGGCTGGGCGCCGCGCTCGACTACGTGAACCGGGTCGGCATCGAGAACATCGCGCGCTACGAGCACGACCTGCTTGCGTATGCAACGAGCGTGCTCGCGCCGGTGCCGGGCGTGCGGCTCGTCGGCACGGCCCGCGACAAGGCGAGCGTGCTGTCGTTCGTGCTGAAGGGCTATGAGACCGAGGAAGTCGGGCAGGCGCTGAACGAAGAGGGCATCGCGGTGCGCTCGGGGCATCACTGCGCGCAGCCGATCCTGCGGCGGTTCGGGCTCGAGGCCACGGTGCGGCCGTCGCTCGCGTTCTACAACACGTGCGACGAAGTCGATACGCTGGTGAGCGTCGTGCGGCGGCTTGCGACGCGGCGCTGACGCCATTCGCTTGCGGCGGCCCGGGTGGGTCGCCGCAAGCGTTTTATCGCTACAAGAAAGTCAGAACCGCACGACCTGCTTCTGCTCGACGTTGAAGCCGTCGCGCAGCACGCTCGCCGAATCCGCGAAGTAGCGGCGGGTTTCCGACAGCAGGTCGGTGTTGCCGCGCCGGCAGAACACGACCCCCGACCCTTCTTCCGTCAACAGTTCGTCGATCAGCGATTCGGGTTGCCCGATATCGGCGAGATGGACGTTCTGCACGCCGTGCGCAAGCGCATCGAGCGCGTCTCGCACGCAGGGCGCCGCCGTGGCGGCCGGGTGCTCGGCCAGCCACTGTTCGAGTTCCGTGATGCCATAGAGCCCCGCGAGTTCGCCAAGTTCGCGCAGCAGCGCACCGTCGACCATCATCACCAGCGTGACGGCGCCCGTGCGCTGCGCGAAGAGGCTGCCGAGCCGTTCCGCGCGCAGCAGGTGATCGTGGCCAGCGCCGTCCGGGGCGACCGGCATCACGACGGGCACCAGCCCGTTCTCGAGAAACGCGTTCAGCGCGGTGCCGTCGAACCGTGCGACCGCGCTCGCGTCGGTGCGGTCGGCATCGGCGCTCGCCACCAGCAGGCCGCCGTCGTGACCGTCGATGCCGATTGCCTTGGCGCCGTGACTGCCGATCAGGCGCACCAGTTCATGATTGACGCCCGCCATCGCCGCGTGAACGGCGTGGATCGATTGCGTGCCGGCCGCGGCCGGCACGCCCTGGACGACGATCGGGCGAACGCCGGTGAGGGCGAGCAGCGCGACATCCTGCGCGAACGCCTGGCGGGCGCGTGCATCGCTCGCGGCGCCGCCATCGACGATGACGACGGTCTGCCCGTGCAGGGCCTGCATGAACGGCAGCGAGCGCGCCAGGCCGGCTACGCGGCGCGACGTCAGGGTGGGACTTTCAGGGTCTGGGAACATGAGAATTCGAATGGATGAAGGGAGTGCTTGTCGCCGCAGGGTGCGGCATCAATTCGGCATCAGTGCGTGCGTTGCATCAGCTGGTGAATCTCGTCGGGCGTCAGCGCGTCGCGCGATGCCTGCCGAAACGGGCGTTCGCTGAAACACCGCGCCGCGTCGGCGAGCAGTTCGAGGTGTGCGCGATTGTCTTCCTGCGGCAGGACCAGCACGATGAATTCGCGCACGGGTTTGCGGTCCGGTGCGTTGAAGCTGAACGGATACTGCGCGCGGACGAACAGCGCGATGGCCGAGCGGAGACCGGCGACGCGTGCATGCGGAATCGCGACGCCCTGGCCGAGGCCGGTCGAGCCGAGTTGCTCGCGCTTGGTCAGTTCGGTCCTGATCCGTTCCGCGGACACGCCGCTGCCGCGCTCGACATAGCGCGCGACGAGGTCGAACAACTGGATCGCGCTTTCGACCGGTACGTCGAGCAGGATATTGTCCGGCGGGCAGGCGTCGGCCAGCCGGGTCGCGAACGGTGTGCCGCCGCGTCGGTAGGGAAGGTCGGGTTGGCCGCCGGCGGCGGCCTGCTGCGTTTGCATGCGGATCTCTCCGTGTCGGGATGACAGGGAAATCCTAGACAAAACCGCGTAAAGACGGTGTTAGATACGAGCGGGCCCGACATTAAAATTGTGTATCGATTGCCGATGGAGCCAGGCCCGAAACGTAGCGCTTCAGGTGCCCGACAGCACGAACGGCAGCGTCGTCAGCAGAAACACCGAAATGCCGACCACCGGCGCGCCGAACGCGATCGCCCCGAACGCCACCGCGGCGCTGGTCAGCACGAGCGTTCTCGACACCCGTCGGTGCCGGTCGTGTGCAGCCGCCCTGTCATCGCGGATTGCACCGGTCCGCGCACCGATCACGTGTTTCCAGAACGTCAGGCCAAGCATGATGGCTCCTGTATGAAAGATGGCCGGAATGGGGTGCGCGAGGCGCCCCGCATGCGTATCAGCAACGCTTGAGCTTGAGCACGCGCGAGATCTGCCCGGGCGTGAAGCTGCTGTTGCGTACGTAAGGCGCGCAGTCGAGCGGTGCGGTGAGCGATTCGCTGACGACGTACTGGCCGACGAAGCGGTACGCGTCGGTGGCCATGCGGATGAACACCGGAATCGCATCGCGTTGCGCGGCGAGCGTCCTGCCGGCCGCCCGTGCGGACGCGCTGCCGTCGCAGAGGATCACGTCGGGTGCGTGCGGATTGAGGTCCGTGCGCAGGCAGGCGGCCACGACCTTGCCGTTCTTCGTCGGCAGGAACGCCTGCTTGCTGCCGCCGCACGCGGTGTGGATGAATTCGCGGGTGTACTGCTTGTCGATCTCGAACATGATCGTGCTCCGGTATCGGAAACTTCCGTTGGTTAAATCAGGTATGCAAAGTAATCAGGTTGGATCGACATGGGGGATGCGAGGCATGCCAGTCGATCGTTGCCGGGGCGGCGGATCGATGGCGCGTCGTGAGGCGGGAATTTCCGCGCGGACACGCTTGCAGCGCGCGATGCGCGGCTAACGCATCGACGTCGTGTTCAAGCGTGCACGGGAAGGACTACGGCGCGCACCGTCCGCCTGCGGGCAGGACGGTGGCTCGGGAACAGAGAGACGCAGGCGTCCTGCCGGTCAGGCAGAAAAGCAACTCGGAGGGCGAGGACTTCGGATGCGCATATGCGTACTCGTGGATGGATCGATTGCGAACACATTCTAGTGAACGCATGCGCGGGCGCAAGTAAAAAGGTCGTAAAGGTTGTGTGGCTCGTGCGGCGTGGCGCACCAAGCAAAAAACGCGTGACGACTTTCATCGCCACGCGCAATGGGAGTCTGCAAGGTCGCGCGCATGCCGGCGAACCGGCACACGGCACACGGCACACGCGCTACATCGTCAGAAATCGAACCCCGGCCCACCCGCACCCGGGCCGCCCGGGGCTGCCGCCGGTGCCGCATCCTTCGGCGCCTCGAACACGGTCGCATCGGTCGTCAGCAACAGCCCCGCAACCGACGCTGCGTTCTGCAGCGCCGTGCGCGTGACCTTGGTCGGATCGAGCACGCCCGACTCGACGAGGTCGCCGTATTCACCGGTCTGTGCGTTGTACCCGAAGTTGCCCGAGCCTTCGGCCACTTTCGCGACGACCACGCTCGCTTCCTCGCCGGCATTCGTGACGATCTGGCGCAGCGGTTCCTCGAGCGCGCGCAGCACGATCTTGATTCCTGCGTTCTGGTCGGCGTTCACGCCCTGCAGCTCGCGGATCGCCTGCCGCACGCGGATCAGCGCGACGCCGCCGCCCGGCACGATGCCTTCCTCGACGGCCGCGCGCGTCGCGTGCAGCGCGTCGTCGACGCGGTCCTTCTTCTCCTTCACTTCGATTTCGGTGGCCCCGCCGACCTTGATCACCGCGACACCGCCCGCGAGCTTCGCGACGCGTTCCTGCAGCTTTTCACGGTCGTAGTCGGACGTCGCTTCGTCGATCTGCACGCGGATCTGCTTCACGCGGGCCTCGATGTTCTTCGCATCGCCCGCGCCGTCGATCACGGTCGTGTTTTCCTTGCCGACCTCGATGCGCTTCGCCTGGCCGAGTTCGGCGAGCGTCGCCTTCTCGAGCGTGAGGCCCGTCTCCTCGGCGATCACCTGCCCGCCGGTGAGGATCGCGATATCCTCGAGCAGCGCCTTGCGGCGGTCGCCGAAGCCCGGCGCCTTCACGGCGACCGTCTTCAGGATCCCGCGGATGTTGTTCACGACCAGCGTCGCGAGCGCTTCGCCTTCGACATCTTCCGCGATGATCAGCAGCGGCCGGCCCGATTTCGCGACCTGTTCGAGCACCGGCAGCAGGTCGCGGATGTTCGAGATCTTCTTGTCGTGCAGCAGGATGTACGGGCTTTCGATCTCGGCGATCTGCTTGTCCGGGTTGTTGATGAAGTACGGCGACAGGTAGCCGCGATCGAACTGCAGCCCTTCGACCACGTCGAGCTCGTCCGCGAGCGACTTGCCGTCCTCGACGGTGATCACGCCTTCCTTGCCGACACGGTCGATCGCTTCCGCGATGCGCTGGCCGATCGATTCCTCGCCGTTCGCGGAGATCGTCGCGACCTGCGCGATTTCCTTGCTCGTGGTGGTCGGCCGGCTGATCTTCTTCAGCTCGTCGACGGCCGCCGCGACGGCCTTGTCGATGCCGCGCTTCAGGTCGAGCGGGTTGAGCCCGGCCGCGACGTATTTCTGGCCTTCACGCACGATCGCCTGCGCGAGCACGGTGGCCGTCGTGGTGCCGTCGCCGGCGGCGTCGCTCGTGCGCGACGCGACTTCCTTCACGAGCTGCGCGCCGATGTTCTGCAGCTTGTCCGCGAGTTCGATTTCCTTCGCGACCGACACGCCGTCCTTCGTGACGACGGGTGCGCCGAAGCTGCGTTCGAGCACGACGTTGCGGCCCTTCGGCCCGAGCGTGACCTTCACCGCGTTCGCGAGAATGTTCACGCCTTCCGTCAGTTTCGCCCGTGCGACGTCGCTGAAAATGATTTCCTTCGCTGCCATGATTGCGCTCCGTTATTGATTGACGACCGCGACGATGTCTTCTTCGCGCAGCACGAGAAACTCGTTGCCGTCCACCTTGACGGCTTGCCCCGCGTACTTGCCGAACAGCACGCGTTCACCGACCTGCAGGTCGGGCACGATGCGCTGGCCGTCCGTATCCTTGCGGCCGGGGCCGACGGCGATCACTTCACCCTGGTCGGGCTTTTCCGCCGCGCTATCGGGGATCACGATGCCCGATGCGGTGGTGGTTTCCTGGTCGAGTCGTTTCACGATCACGCGGTCGTGCAAGGGGCGTAGGCTCATTGGTTCGTCCTGTGCTGATCTGTTGAATTGGGCTGGCACTCTTTAACAGAGAGTGCTGACGAGTATAAAAATGCGCGGCGGCACGATCCAATAACGGATTCCGAAATGCATTCGCGCCGACGTGCAAAAGCGCGTCATCTCAGCTATTGCGACACGGCCTGCTGGGCGGCGGGCGTGCAGACCGGGCGGATCGTCTCGCCGGCGAGCACGCGCTTCACGAACGGGATCGAATCCGCCAGCGACGCGTTCACGGTGCCGTTGTGTTCGCGGCCCGCATACAGGTGCGCCTCGACGGTCGTGCCCGCCGCACACGCATCCTTTGCGAGCGCGAGTTCGAGCGGCGCGAGCCCGTCGTCCGCGCCCGCGCCGATGAATACCGGCGTGGCGATCTTCAGCGTCGGGTATTTCAGGTATTCGTCCCACCAGGCCTTCAGCCGTGCATCGCCGCCGGGCTTCACGGTGTTCGCGTGCGTGAGGTGCGCGAGCGCCGCGTCGTCCTCGAGCGATGCAAGGCAACTGATGCGCGACTGTTCGAGGATCGGCAATGCCTGGTCGGTCAGCACCTCGTCCGCGCGCAGCGACGGGTCGATCTGCTGCGCGGAGAGCACCGAGTAGAACTGGTACGCGAGCGTCGGATCGACGCGCTCGGGATCGCGCCGGTACGCGCTCTCGAACTTCGGCAGCGACGCGAGCGTGGCGGGTGATGCGTTGTAGATCGTGCCGGTGGCCACGGTCGCGCGGATCGCGAGTTCGGGCGCATAGGTGGGTGCGTAGCCGGCCGCCGCGAACACGGCCGAGCCGCCCTGCGACTGGCCGACGAGCACGACCTCGTTCGCGAGGCCCGGTACGCCGCCGAGCACCGCGCGCACGCTGTCGAGCAGCGTGTAGCTGTTCGAGCGGTTGTTGAGCTGCGGATTCGGGCCGGGCGTGCCGAGCCCCTGGTAGTCGGTCGCGACGACCGCGAACCCTTGCTGAAGCCACGCGTTCAGGTAGCGCACGTCGCGGTACGAGCGGCCGAACCACGACGGTGCGCAGATGTCGGCCATCCCGAACGTGCCGTGCGCCCACGCAACGATCGGCCAGCCGCCGGCCGGCGGCGTGCCGCGCGGCACGAACAGCGCACCGGACACGGCGATCGGCGTGCGGCCGCCGACGCCGTCGGTCGATGCATAGAGGATGCGCAGTTGGTGGCCGGCGCTCGCGAGCCCGAGCGTCGCCGGCAGCGGCTCGGTGCGCAGCAGCACGCCGGGCGTCGCCGGAATGTCGCGGTCCCACGTGTAGAACGCGGACACGCGGCCGTCGCCTTGCAACGGATCGGGCGCAGGCACGCGGCCGGGGGACGCCGCATGCGACAGGAGAGACGAGACGGCGAGCGCCGAAGCCAGCAGCGTGCGCGCGGCGTAGCCGCGCAGGGGGAGGAGCATCATGGTCGGATGGGTGTCGGTGAAATCGGATCGGGCGCGCCGGACAGTGCGCGGCGCGGGCCGACCACGACGCAAGTTTCGAACCAGCGCAGCCGTTGGGCGCCAGGCGCGAGACACGACGGGCCGCCGCGCCGTACGGCGAGCCGCGCACGCTTTCGGCGGCTGCGCGTCGCGCAACAATCCGGGCCGGCAGGCTGTTGCTCCCGCAACAGAGGTGCACGCGGGGATCGCATGACGCGCGTCGTGCAACAGGCGCACACGCACCGTGGCACGGGCCTGCGCCGCATGCATGCCCGGCTGGCACGATTGCTGCTGATCCGGTGGCCGTGCGTCGCGGTGTCACGACATCGCGATGCGAGCCCATCCGTCCAACCGATCAAGGAAACCGTCCTTATGCCAGTCACCTCAACCATCGACAGCGGCGAACTCGTGGCATTCGTCGAGCGCGCCACGCGCGAATTCACGCAGGCCGAACGCGTGCTGAAGGACACGCGCACGCTGTCCGCGACCAACACGTTCCAGGCGTTCCAGCGCGTGCCGGGCACGGAACTCATCGTCGCGCTGTCGGCGCCGAGCCCGTGGGCCGCGTCGCAGGAGATCCAGCCCGTCGTCGTGACGTTCGACGGCGACGTGCTGCACGGCGACGCGCGCGCGGGCGGCAGCGGGCCGCGCTATGCGGACGTGTTCCGCGAGGTGCCGGAAGTCGGCGTCGTGATCCACGTGCACGGCCCGTACCTCGGTGCGTGGGCGAGCGCGCATCGCCCGCTGCCGATCCGCTATGCGCCGGCCGCGCGCTACACGCGCGCCCGCGAGATTCCGGTGTATGTCGATCGTCGCCCCGGCGAGCCGCGCTTCATCGTGGACACGATCCGCCGCGACCCCGAGGTGCCGGCGATCATCGAGGCGAACGGCGGCGCGACGTTCTGGGGCACATCGATCCTCGATGTTTCGAAGTACATCCTGATCCTCGAGGAGGCCGCGTATTTCCAGGCGCTCGCGGAACCGCTCGGCGGCTCGCTCGAATTCGGGCCGGGCGCGCTCGAGCAGCAATGGAAGATGACCGGCCTCGCGTGACGCCGCGCGGCGGCGGGCGCAATCCGGCCGCCGTCATACCGATAGCTCGATGAATTGGTTCGTGGCCGGCGCGCGCCTTGCTATCGTCGAACCTTCCCCGTTCAACACGCCGGTCGTGCCATGGCCATCTTCAGCTTGCCGGACCCGACTTCGCATGCGATCACGATTCGTGCGAAGGCGCTGACGTTCGACGATCCCAAATCGCGGGTGCTGCTCGAGCGCATCCAGCTCGTCGCGCCCAGCGACGCGACCGTGCTCGTCACCGGCGAGAGCGGCACCGGCAAGGAGCTGATCGCGCGCCTCGTGCATTCGCTGAGCGAGCGCCACGACGGCCCGTTCGTCGCGGTCAACTGCGGCGCATTCTCCGAGACGCTGATCGAGAGCGAGCTGTTCGGCCACGAGCGCGGCGCGTTCACCGGCGCGATCAACAGCCAGCCCGGCTGGTTCGAATCCGCGAATCGCGGCACGCTGTTTCTCGACGAGGTGGGCGACCTGCCGCTGTCCGCGCAGGTGAAGCTGCTGCGCGTGCTGCAGGAGCGCGAAGTGACGCCGGTCGGCTCGCGCAAGACCGTGAAGATCGACGTGCGGCTCGTCGCGGCCACCAACGTGAATCTCGAAGCCGCGGTGCGCGCGGGCAATTTCCGCGAGGATCTGTACTACCGGCTCAACGTCGTGAAGCTGAGCCTGCTGCCGCTGCGCGAGCGGCCCGGCGATATCGCGCCGCTGATCGAGCACTTCATCGACACCTACGCGAAGCGGCTGCGCGTGGCCGCGCCGACGCTGACGGACGCCGCGCGCGCCCGGCTGCATGCGCATGCGTGGCCCGGCAACATCCGCGAACTCGAGAACGTGATCCACCACGCGGTGCTGATCTGCGCGGGTGGCGCGATCGACGTGGGCGACCTGCAGTTTTCCGCGCTGTCGCTGGCGCCCGATGCCGGTGATCCGCGCAGCACGGCGGCGGCGCCGCCGCGCCGGGCGCGCGACGTGGCCGAGGCCACCGATGCGCTGCGCCACGCGGTGATCGAGCTGCTGGATCTCGGCACGCCGGCGCTGTGGCAGCACATCGAGGACACCGTCTACCGCAGCGTGTTCGACTACAGCGACCACAACCAGCTTCGCATGTCGCGTCTGCTCGACCAGTCGCGCAACATCGTGCGCGCGCGGCTCGCGCAGCTCGGCATCCTGAAGCCGCGCGACGCGGGCGACGCGAGCGACGCCGACGCGCGGCTGCGCCGTCAGGCGTGATCGCGCCAGCGCAGCGCACGCTGCGCGATTCGCTCGCATAGCGCACTCATGCCGACGGCAAGCGCCGTCACCCCCAGCACGCAGACCAGCAACACGTCGGCACGTGCGCCGGCCTGCGCGTTCTGCATCAGGCTGCCGACACCCGCACCCGCGTTGAACAGCAGCTCGCTGCTGGTCGCGGTGATCCATGCGAACGGCACGGCCTGCAGCACGCCCGCGAACAGGTCGGGCAGCGCGTCCGGGATCAGCACGTCGCGCCAAAGGCCGATGCGCGTCAGGCGATACGACCGCGCGAGTTCGACGTAGCGCGGATCGACGCGGCGCAGCCCGTCGAAGCTGGCGGTGGTCATCGGGTAGAACGCGGCGAGCGCGATGATGAACACCTTCGCGAATTCACCGGTGCCGGCCCATAAACTCAGCAGCGGAATCAGCCCGAGCAGCGGCACGTAGCGCAGCGCCTGGAACGTCGGCTCGCCGAGCTTGCGTGCGAGCGTCGAGCGCGCCATCGCCGCGCCGAACACGAGCCCGAACGCGACACCCGTCAGGAGGCCGACTGTCGTGCGGCGCAGGCTCGCACCGAGATCGGTCGCGAGTTCGCCGCTGCGTGCGAGCTCGACGAGCGCGGCGCCGACCTGCTGCAACGGCACGAACGCGTATTGATGGGCCGCGTCGCCGGACGACGCGTATTGCCAGGCGGCGACCAGCAGGGCCGGCACGACGAGGCCGCGTGCACGACGGCGCAGCGCGGCGAACGAGAATGCGGGGATGGCGAGGGTCATTCGGATACCTGTTCGTTCAGCGCGCGGGCGTCTGCCAGCGCAATGCGTAGCGTTGCACGAGCGCGATCGACCGGTCGATCGCGAAGCCGATCAGCCCGATCACCGCGACGTCGATGAGTACGACGTCGAGGCGCAGCATCTGCCGCGCCAGTTCCATCATCTGGCCGATCCCGCTGTCGGCGCTGAGCAGCTCGACCGCGACGAGCGCGAGCCACGCGCGCGCGAGCGCGATCCGCACGCCGGTCAGCAGCGGCGGCAACGCGGCCGGCAGCAGCACGTCGCGCAGCAGCGCGAAGCGGCCGAGCCCGTAGTGCCGCGCCATCTCGACGAGGTCGCGCGGCGCGTCGTGCACGCCCGTGTACGCGGCCAGCGCGACGGGAAAGAACACGGCCTTGCCGACGACGACGAGCTTCAGCGGCTCATCGACGCCGATCAGCAGGATCAGTAGCGGAATCAGCGTGAGCGTCGGCACCTGCCGCAGCAGGTCGAACGTTGGCCGCAGGTAGTCGGCGAACAGCCGGCTGCGCGCAAGCAGGATGCCGAACGCGGCACCGCCGGTCGCGCCGATCGCGAAGCCGAGCGCGAGGCGATGCAGCGTGATCAGCAGGTTGTCGCGCAGTTCGCCGGTGTCGAGCAGCGTGCGCAGCGTTGCCGCCAGCCGATCCGGCGGCACGACGAGCTGCGGCGGAAACCAGCGCTGCGCGCTCGCGAGCCACCACAGTGTGACGAACGCGACGGGCGTGGCCCACCACAGCGCGAGCCCGCCAAGCCGGGCAATCCCGGGCAGGCGCAGCGCGCGTGCACCGTTCGACGCGAAGGCATGCATCGGCATCAGCGGCTCGCGACGCGTGCCGCGTCGGCGCGCCAGTAGCCGTCGAGCCCGAGCTGCTTGAGCGCGGTCGCGACGAACGTCGGCGCGAGCAGCGCGTTCACGTCGACCGGCGTGGACGTCAGGCCGGCCTGGCGACTGTACGCGATGACGTCGCGGTAGTGGCCGGTCAGCGCGGGCGTGAAGAGCGGCGTCCATTGATCCTTCCACGGCGTCGCCTCATCCGCGTATTCGCGGCGCACGACGCTTTCCGGCTGGCCGGATGCGCTCAGGATCTTCACGTACGCGTCGCGGTTCTGCGGCTGCGAGATCCAGTGCGCGGCACGCACGTAGGCCGTCGCGACGAGCTGCGTGAGGTCGGGATAGCGCCGCACGAAATCGTCGGACGCCCACAGTTCCGCGCGCATCTTCCAGTCGTCGGGCGCGGTCTTGGTCGACCAGATGATCTTGCCGACGTGCTTGTCGACGAGCGAATACGCGTCGGACAGCGTGAAGAAGCCGTCGACGCGTCCGGCCGCGACGGCGGCCGCACCGGCCTGCGGGTCGAGGTTGTAGATCTTGAAGTCGGACAGCTTCAGCCCGTTTTCGGCGAGCAGCTTGCTGAACGTGACTTCCCACGGGCGGCCGCGATTGAGCGCGATGCGCTTGCCTTTCAGGTCGACGATCGATTTCGCGGTCGAGCCGGCCGGCACGACGAGATACGTGTTGCTGCCGACACCGCCCGGCACGATCAGGCGCGTATGGGTGCCCGACGCGTTGACGACGACCGACGGCAGGTCGCCGTAGCCGGCGAAATCGATGCTGCCGTTCGTGAACGCTTCGTTCACGAGCGTGCCGACCGCCGCGGTCGACACCGGCACCCATTGCAGCTTCACGTGCCGCGCGGCAAGCGCCTTCTCGAGCGACTTGTCGGCGTCGATCAGTGCCGACGCGCCCGCGTACTGCGTCTTGCCGCCGCTCGAATAGGCGACGACGGCGATCCGCACGACCTTGGGCGCGTCGTCCGCATGCGCGGCCGGTGCGGCGAGCGAGGCCGCGGCGAACGGCAGCGCGGCGAACAGCGCGCGCAGCGGGCGGCGCAGCGCGGCGAGGGAGAGCGTGTGTTTCATGATGGTCAGGAACGGTAGGCGGAAATGGGGCTCACGCGCGCTTCTGCAGCGACGGCCGCAGGACGTCGGCGAGCGGGCGCGGGTCGATCCAGTCGGCGACGTCGAAGTCGGCCTCCAGAAAGCCGTGGTCGTGCAGGAACGTCTTGAAGTCGTCGAGCGCGGCGACCGATTCGTCGTCGAGGTTGACGCCGAGATGTCGGTGCAGCTGGTTGCCGTACGCGGCGCGGACCCAGTCGATCGACGACGCGGTTTCGCCGGCCACGTAGAGCGCGGTTTCGTCGGGATGCGTGCCGGCCCAGTCACCGGCCGCGACCACGAGCTTCAGGAAGCCGGCGACGATGTCCGGATGATTCGCGAGCACGTCCGCGTTGACGGTCAGCGGGCGCGGCGTGCCGTTGTTGTTGCGGATCGCGCGCTCGGGATGAAAGCCGATGTCGATCACGACGTGCGCGCCGATCAGCTGCGCGATCTCGAGGCCGGTCGAGCCCTTGACGTAGATCGCGTCGACCTCGCCGCGCAATAGCGCGCCGGCTTCGGCCGCGTACAGCGCGCGGCTCGAGAAGCCGTGCGGCGACGCGAACAGGTCCGCCGCGCGCGCCGGCCCGACGGCCTGCAGCGTGCGGGCGCGCACATCGACGCATTCGACGTCGCGCGTGGTCAGCCCGTCGAGGCTCAACGCGTTGACGAAGCCGCGCAGCGCCGACGCGCGGAAGATGTCGATGCGGTCGTCGGGGCGGCTCGGGATCGCGATGCGGCGCCCGCGCAAGGCCTTCACCGAGCGGATGCCCGACTCGGGCCGCGCGAGGATCAACTGCGATTCGTCGACCCACGACAGCCCGATCACGCGCGTGTTCGCGCCGTTCGAGCGCGCCCACATCGCGGGGATGCTGCCGCCCTGGCGGAACGACTGCGCGAGCGTGTGATCGCTGATCGACGACACGTCGTGCCGCGTGGCGCCGCGCGGCGAGCGGATCGCGACACCGTCGGCCGACGTCTCGCCGTTGAGCCAGCCGAGATGCACGGCGATGCCGAGCGGGGTCGGCACGGGCGACCGGGCGTACCAGAACGTCTGTTGCTTGTCCGATGACGAATCGGGCCTGTCTGTCATGGGTGAGATTCCCTCTCTGCGTAAGCATGGTTGAAGCCCGGTCGTGCGCGGTGTCGGTGTCGCACGCGCGGGCCGGTCAACGTTGCAAGTTCCGGGCCAGTGAGCGGAAACGGCGCGGCCGCACGCGGCGCGGGCATCGCGCGGGAGGGGTGGTGCGCGTACCGATGCAGCGCCTGTTGCGCCAGCAACAGTCGCGTCGGCCGCTGTTGCGCGCGCAGCAGCAGTGGGGGCGGTGCAGCAGCGCGATAGGTGCGTGTCGGGACGGCATGGGTAACCGCGAGCGGGGGCGATTCGATTGCCGCTGACGCCCGGTATGCAAGGCACTGCGCGGGATCGCCGGCGACCACGTTCGCGCAGCGGCGAGCGCGTTGGCACACCGCGTGCTTTACAGCGCAGCACTCGCGCGGCACGCCGATGCCGCACGCAATCCGAATGGCCCGACCAGGAGAACTCCGATGGCTGTTGAATTTCTGTGGCGCCTGCCGATGCATGGCGACGGCCGGCGCGCACACGACCTGCATACGCGCGGCGAATGGAACCGCCAGCGCGCATCGCGCGTGGCGCCGAAAGTCGACGACGACGATTTCGGCTACATCGACTATCTGTCGCAGGTCGCGCGCGCGGCCGACATCGCCGGCTTCCACGGCGCGCTGATTCCGATCTTTCGGTTTACCGAGGAACCGTGGGTCGTCGCTGCCGCGCTGGCGCGTGAGACCCGCCGGCTGCGGCTCCTGATCGCGCTGCAGCCGCATTTCGTGCATCCGGTCTATGCGGCGCAGATGGCCGCGAGCCTGCAGCGGATCAGCCGCGGGCGCGTCGAGTGGAACGTCGTCACGGGCGGCGGCGGCCCCGACCAGCGTGCGTACGGCGACTTCATCGATCACGACAGCCGCTATGCGCGCACCGACGAATTCCTCGATGTCGTGAAGGGCGTCGCGGCCGGCGAGCCGTTCACGTTCGACGGCCGCTTCTATCGCGTCGAAGCCGGCGGCCTGCTGCCGCCGCTGAGCGGCCAGAAGCCGCCGCGCATCTACCTGGCCGGCGCGAGCGATGCCGCGCTCGCGGTGGCCGCGAAGCACGGCGACGTGCACCTGAGCTGGGGCGAACCGCTCGCGAAACAGAAGGAAGTGATCGATGCGGCGCGCCGCGCGCTTGACCGCCAGAACGCCGAGCGCGACCTGCGCTTCGGCATGCGCATCGACATCCTGGCGCGCGAGACCGAGGAGCAGGCGTGGGCCGAGTTGAGGCAGATGTTCGCGACGGTGGGCGACGCGACGCGCGGCGGATTCGGCGGGCGCGGCGAATCGTCGGAGTCGGTCGGCGCGAAACGCCAGTTCGCGCTGCACCAGGGCAACACGCAGCACTTCGACGACCTGATCGTCGGCCCGAACCTGTGGGCCGGGATGTCGCAGATTCGCGGCGGGCCCGGCTGCGTGATCGTCGGCAGCCACGAGCAGGTGGCCGAGCGGCTCGCGGAATACGTCGACATCGGTGTGTCGACGTTCATTCTCGCCAGCAACCCGCATCTCGAGGAGGCGTACCGCGTGGGCGAGGAAGTGCTGCCGCTCGTCGACGGCGCGCTGAACGCGCGCGGCACGCAGGCGGCGCTGCGCGTGGCCGGCGCATGAACGCGACGGCCTTCCCGCGTCATCCAACGACATCGACAAGGACATTCACCATGACGACACTCGCTGCGCAGGCCACGGCCTGCGACGCACTCTGGTACACGCGCTGCCCGGTGCCGACCGCGCTCGGCATCGCCGTGCACCGCGGCTGGTTCGACGAGGAGTTCGGGCCGGACGGCATCACGCTGAATTCGCTGCAGGAGACGGCCGATGCCGGCAAGCGCGAATCGCATTTCGATCACAGCCTGCCGCACTCGTTCCGGCAGGGCGGCAACATTCCGGCGCTATGGGCGCGGGCACGCGGCGCCGATACGCGCGTGATCGGCCTGTCGTGGACCAACGAGTTCCAGGCGATCGTCACGCTGCCCGATCGCGGCATTCGCTCGGTGCGCGATCTGCGCGGCCGGCGGCTCGGGTTGCCGCGCCATCCGATCAGCATCGACTTCTGGCGGGCGGCCGCGCTGAAAGGCTTCCTGAGCGCGCTCGAACTGGAAGGGCTCGGGCACGGCGACGCCGAATGGGTTGACCTGCCCGACGAACGTGAACGTCGCACCGGCCCGGCATCGTTCACGCGCGGCCCGCACGAGTACGGGATCGAGATCGCGGCGCTCGTGCGCGGCGAGGTCGACGCGGTGTTCGTGAAAGGCGTCGAAGGGCTCGAGACCGTGCATCTGATCGATGCGCAGGTCGTCATCGATCTCGGCGCGCACCCCGATCCGCTCGTGCGGATCGGCAACGGCACGCCGCGCACGCTGACCGTCGACCGCGCACTGATCGACGCGCGCCCCGATCTCGTGAGCCGCTTCCTGTCGGTGGTGGTGGGGGCGGGCGACTGGGCCGCGCGCCATCCGGCGGAGACGGTTGCGTATATCGGCCGCGAGACGCGCGCATCCGACGAGTGGGTGCGCTATGCGTACGGCGCGGACGTGCACCGCCATCTGGAGACGGGGCTCGCGCAGACGTCGATCGACGGGCTGGTCGCGTTCAAGGACTTCCTCGTCGAGTGGGGCTTTCTCGAACAGGATTTCGATGCGCGCGCGTGGATCGACCCGGCGCCGTTCACGCGCATCGACCGGCAACGCCATGCGTGGGTCGCGTAGCGCGCCGCGGCGCGTCATTGCAAGGAGTCGAGCATGACAGGTCTGACGATCGAATACGGCGTGCCGCCGGCGCGCCGGCATGCGGCGCGCGCCGTGCCGCGTGCAGGTGCGGGTGCGAGCGGGGCGGCGGTCGCGCGTCCGCCGTCCGCTTCCCCGTCGGCACGGCCGGATGCGCCGAAGGCGAAGCCGGGCGCGTGGCGCGTCACGGGGGCGATTGCGCTCGCCGTCACGGCGCTGCATGCGGGTGTCGCGTTGCTGGCCGCCCGCACACCTGCCGCGCCGCCCGTGCAGCCGCCGCGGCCGCTGCCGATGACGGTCGAATTGACGCGGCCGCCCGAACCGTTGCCGCAGGCCGCGCATCCGCCGCCGCCGGCAGTGCCCCCGAAGCCGCTGAAGCAGGCGCCGACCCCGCCGAAGCCGCGTGCGGCCGTCGCGCATCCGGCGCCTGTGCCCGCTGCCGCGCCGCAAGTCACCCGCGAGGCGGCCCCCGCGACGGCGGCACCGGCCGCCGCCGCGCCAGCCACGCCGGCTCCCGCGCCGGCCGCGCTTGCCGCACCGGTGCGCGAAACCGCACCGATCGGCGACGCGGCCTACCTGCGCAACCCGGCGCCCGACTATCCGGCGTTCGCGCAGGACCAGGGCTGGGAAGGGCGCGTCGTGCTGCGCGTGCACGTGCTCGCGAACGGTTCACCCGATTCCGTCGAGGTCCGCACGAGCAGTGGCCGCCGCATGCTCGACACGGCGGCGGTGGCCGCCGTGAAGCGCTGGACGTTCGTGCCCGCGAAGCGCGGCGACGAAGCGGTCGACGGCTGGGTCAACGTGCCGATCGATTTCAAGCTGGGCTGACCCGCCGGGCAGCCCGCCACATTTTCAAAGGAACTCACATCATGAACGGTATTCCGACCACCTTCATCGTCCAGGGCGCGCTCTGGCTGCTCGTCGTCTTCTCCGTCGTCACGTGGACGCTGATCGTCGTGAAGGCGATCCAGAGCCTGCGGGCGAGCGCGCGCAACCGCCGCTACGTCAGCGCGTTCTGGGCGGCGAACAGCTTCCACGAGGCCGCCGCGCTCGACGGCGCGAACAGCCCGGTGGGCGAACTCGCCGCGACGGGCTTCGACGCGCTGCGGCGCGCCGACGAGAGCAGCGCGCACGATCTCGAACACAGCTGGAGCCGCCACGACCTGCTCGAACGGCATCTGCGGCAGCAGATCCACAACGCGCGCCGGCGCGAGGAGGCGGGGCTGGCGGTGCTCGCGTCGATCGGCAGCACCGCGCCGTTCGTCGGCCTGTTCGGCACCGTATTCGGCATCATCCATGCGCTGACCGCGATCACGCACAGCGCGTCGGCGAGCATCGACGTCGTGGCCGGGCCGATCGGCGAGGCGCTCGTCGCGACCGGGATCGGCATCGCGGTCGCCGTGCCGGCCGTGCTCGCGTACAACTTCTTCGTGCGCCGCGTGAAGGCCGCGTCGGCCGACCTCGACGCGTTCGCCACCGATTTCGTCACGCTCGCGCAGAAGGCCAGCTTCCGCGTGCCGGCCGCTGCCGCCGCGCCCGCGCCGGCGCGCCGTGCCGGCGACACCCGTCAGGAGGCCTTCGCATAATGGCTTTCTCCTCTTCCTCCGACAACGACGACGTGCTCAGCGAAATCAACATCACGCCGCTCGTCGACGTGATGCTCGTGCTGCTCGTCGCCTTCATCGTCACGGCGCCGCTGCTGAACAACGCGGTGCACGTGAACCTGCCGAACACCGTCGCCACGGCGCCGACCGATCGCAAGCCGAACGTCACCGTGAGCGTCGACGACAAGGGCGTCGTGTATCTCGACAAGCGGGCGGTCGCGCTCGCCGCCGTGCCGGCCGAGCTGGCCGCGCTGAAGGCCGGCCGGCCCGACGTCGCGCTCGACCTGCAGGCCGACGAGCACGTGCCGTACGGCACGGTCGCGAAGCTGATGGCCGCGATCGAGCATGCGGGCATCACGCGGCTGTCGGTGCTCACCGCGCCGCGCGGCTGACGCGCGGTTCACGACTTCCTCCAAGAACGCATCCATGAGCATCACGGCTTCCTCCAACGTCCAGTCGATCTGGTACACGCGCTGTCCGGTGCCGACGCCGCTCGGCATCGCCGCGCATCTCGGCTGGCTCGACAGCGAATTCGCCGGCGACGGCATCACCGTGCGCGCGCTGCAGGAGAGCCAGCACGCGGCGCTGCATCACGCGCACGTCGATCATTCGCTCGACAACGCATTCCGGCAGGGCGGCAGCATTCCCGCGCTGTGGGCGCGCGCGGCCGGCGCCGAGACGCGCGTGGTCGCGCTGACCTGGGTCGACGAGGCGCAGGCGATCGTCGCGCTGCCGGAAAGCGGGCTGACGCGGCCGAAGGACCTGCGCGGGCGCCGGATCGGCCTGCCGCGCCGCGACGGCGAGCGCATCGACATCTTCCGCGCGGCGGCGCTGCGCGGCTTCGTCAGCGCGCTGTCGCTCGACGGGCTCGGCCCCGCCGACGTCGAATGGGTCGACGTGCCCGCGTCGAACCTGCGCGCACCGGTGTCGACCCCGGCGACGCGCGACGCGGCCTTCAGCCATCCCGCGAGCCTGTCGAGCCGCCGGCTCTATGCGGCCGAAGCGGCCGCGCTCGTGCGCGGCGAGGTCGACGCGATCTACGTGAAGGGCTCGCTCGGGCTCGAAACCGCGCACCTGATCGGCGCGCAGGCGGTGATCGACATCGGCTTTCATCCCGATCCGCAGATCCGCATCAACAACGGGTCGCCGCGCCCGCTGACCGTCAATGCGTCGACGCTCGAACGGCATCCCGACATCGTCAGCCGCTTCCTCGCGCGCGTGACCGATGTCGAAGGCTGGGCGCGCGAGCACGAGCAGGACGTGCTCGGCTATCTCGGCCGCGAGACGGGATCGGGCCATGACTGGCTGCGGCTCGCGTACGGCGCGGACGTGCACCGGCGGCTGCGCACCGATCTCGACGAAGCATCGATCGCCGCGCTCGACGATTTCAAGCGCTTCCTCGTCGAATGGCGCTTCCTGCCGGCCGACTTCGACGTGCATGCGTGGATCGACCGGCGTGCGCTCGACGGCATCGCGACGCGGTCTCGCGACGCCGCGCGGTGAGCGCGCCGGCACGCGTCGCCGACGCATGGCGGCGCGAGCGTTTCACCGGCGGCTTCATGCTGCTTGCGCTCGCGAGCGGCACGACGATCAGCATGGCGCAGCTCGCGACGACGCTGTACGCGCTCGCGCTCGGCGTCGACAGCGCACGGCTTGGCATCATCGCGGCGATGGAGCCGCTCGGCATCGCGTTGATGACGCTGCCGGCCGGGTTGCTCGTCGCGCGCTACGGCGCGCGGCGCGTGTACTTCGTCGCGAGCATGGGGCCGATGCTGCTCAATCTCGTCGTGCCGTTCACCGGCGCATGGCCGCTGATCGCGCTCACGCAAGTGTTGATCGGGCTGTGCATCCCGTTCCGGATCGTGTCGATCAACGGCGTGTTCCTCGCGCGTCTCGCGCAGATCGGCCTCGCCCGCGCCGGCTGGTACCGCGCGGCGATGTCGGTCGGCACCGGCATGGTCGGGCCGTGGCTCGCGAGCGGGCTGATCGGCGCGCACGGCGCGGTCGCGACGTTCTGCGCGGCATCCGCGAGCTTCGCGGGCATGGCGCTGTTCAGCCGGACGCTGCTCGGCGATGCGGAGCCCGCGGCGCGAGGCGCGCCGCCTGAACCCGGCGGCCTGCGCGCGTTGCTGGCGCTCGCGTGGAGTCACGACGTGCGCGAGCAGCTTGTGCTCGAAGCCGTGAACAGCGCGACCCGTTCGCTCGCCGGCGCATATACGGTGGTGCTGGCGATCCAGTCGCTCGGGCTGTCGCAGACGAAAGCCGTCGCGCTGCTGACGCTGCAGGGCGTCGTCGCGGTGATCGCGCTGTTCGGGCTCGGGCACGTCGCGCAACGGATGACCGCGCGCCGTTGCCAGGCACTCAGTCTTGCCGGTGGCGTGGCCGGGTTGCTCGCGCTGGGTCTCGCCCATGACGCATGGGTCGTCGGCGCGGGGCTCGCCGCGCTGTGCGCCGGCTCGTCGCTGCTGCATCTCGTCAACATGCAGCGCCTCGGCCGTCACCCGGCCGACAAGAGCCAGGTGTCGAGCCTCTACAACCTCGCGTCGATGACGGGTGCGTTCTGCGGCCCGCTGGCCGGCAGCGCGCTCGTGCCTGTTGTCGGGTTGCAGGGCGTGTTCCTGTGCTGGCTGCCGGTCGTCGTGCTGGTTGGGCTCGCGTTGCATGCTTCGACGGGGCGGCGCGAGGCAGCGCGTTCCGCGACTGCGAAGCTGTCCTGACGACCCTCATCAGGTGTTGCGTGACAAGCAGTTTGCTTCCCGTCACAGATGCGCATGCAGCAACACCTGCGCCTCACACATACCGGAAGCCCCGTGCGACGGGCCTCTCGATGCTGGCATCCGAATTGCAATAGATCACCCGTGCGTCGCGCACGCACGTGCGTTCAACCGATCAAACAGGATGACTCATCGATGTTCAGGAAAAAACTAATCGTCACCGCGCTGGGGGGACTGCTGACGGGCGCAGCCGTATCGTTGCCCGCATGGGCGGAAGACGGCGCGGTGACGGCGGCGCCGGACGCGAAACCGGTGCAACAGGGCGCGGACGATGCAGCCGCGGCGGCGCCGAAGGCCGCCCGTGCGAACCGCGGCACGGCCGCACGCGAAACGAACCTCGGCACGGTGACGGTGACCGCGCGCCGGCGCAAGGAGAGCATCCAGGACGTGCCGGTCGCGGTGAGCGCGCTGAGCGGGGACACGATCAAGAACAACGAGCTGCGCGTGGTGAACGACGTCACGAAGTACGTGCCGAACTTCACCGGCCAGTCGACCGAAGGCCGCGAGCGGCCGCGCTGGTTCCTGCGCGGCGTCGGCAGCAACGATCCGTCGGACCTGTCGCTGAGCCCGATCGGCGTGTACTTCGACGACGTCTACATCAACAGCGTGTTCGGGCAGGGCTTCCCGCTGTTCGACCTCGATCGCATCGAAGTGCTGCGCGGCCCGCAGGGCACGCTGTGGGGCAAGAATACCGTCGGCGGCGCGCTCAGCATCACGTCGCAGAAGCCGACCTTCGACGTGAGCGGCTACGGCAAGATCGGGCTCGGCCAGTACAACAGCCGGCTCGCGGAAGCCGCGATCGGCGGGCCGATCGGCAAGAACGACGTGCTGGCCGCGCGCGTGTCGGTGTATCACGAGAACGCCGACAGCTTCTACACGAACACGGTGCAGCAAGGGCGCTTCGGCGGCTTCCACGACAATGCGGTGCGCTTCCAGGTGCTGGCCGTGCCGACCTCGGACACCGACTTCCTGTTCAACATCCACGGCCGCAACTACACGGGCGGCGGCAACGCGTGGCACGCGGAGGGCGCGGGGCCGGGCGGCGCGAACCAGTTCGGCTTCGTCGGGTCGAGCGATCCGTACACGGTGTCGCTCAATGCGCCGTCGAGCGATCACATCTCGACCTGGGGCACGTCGCTCACCGCGCACTGGCGCATCAACCCGGCGGTGACGCTGACGTCGATCACCGCGTTCGAAGGGCTGCACCGCTGGTACCAGGACGACGAGGACTATTCCGCGTTCGATGCCGCACGCTCGCACGATCGCCTGTCGAGCCGCCAGTTCTCGCAGGAATTCCGGCTCGAATCGCCGCAGAACGACCGGTTCAGCTGGCTCGTCGGCACGCACCTGTTCACCGAGCAACTGGCCGAGCAGGGTGCCGGCGGCGGCCTGCCGGGCTCGCCGTCGCCCGCGTTCTACCACCTGACCGACCTCACGCAGCACACGCAGAGCGCGGCGATCTTCGGCAGCGTGAAGTACCGCTTCACCGACCGCTTCAACGTGACGGGCGGGCTGCGTTACACGATCGAGCGCAAGAACATCAACCTGACGGGGCTGCAGGGCACCGGCAACGTGACGTTCAGCAATCCGGGCAGCTGGTGGGATCCGTCGTCGGTGTCGTCGCCGTTGGCGGTCAGCGCGCGGCAGAACCAGACGAACACGTGGCGCGCGCCGACCTGGGACCTCACGCCCGAATATGCGCTCAGCAGCAACGTGCGTGCGTATTTCCGCTATGCGCGCGGCTTCCGCTCGGGCGGCTACAACGGCAACGCGTACACGCAGAGCACGGTGTCGACCGTGTCGCCGGAGTACCTGACCGACTACGAAGTCGGCATCAAGAGCGAGTGGTTCGACAAGCGGCTGATCGTCAACGCGAGCGTGTTCCACTACGACTATCGCGACATCCAGGTGTTCGCGCTGGCGCCGAACCCGTTCGGCGGCCCGCCGGTGTCGACGCTGTCGAATGCGGGGCAGGGGCGTGCGGACGGTTTCGAGCTGGAGCTGAAGGCGCAGCCGGTCAACAGCCTCTACCTGTTCGCGAACCTCGGGATGCTGAACACGCGCTACACGGAGTTCCGCAACGTGCCGACCGCCGTCGGCAATTCGTTCGCGCGTTCGCCGCATACGACGATCAACGCGGGCTTCGACTATCGCGTGCCGGTGTCGTTCGGCACGCTGACGGCCGGCGGCGACGTGAATTACCGCAGCCGCGAATACTTCAGCGCGACGCGGCAGACGATGCCGCAGCTCTGGCAGGGCGGCTACACGGTGCTGAACGCGCACGTGTCCTACACGACGCCGAACCAGAAGTACATCGTGACGGGCTACGTGACGAACCTGACCAACAAGGTCTACAAGAAGCTCGAGCTGTTGCCGTCGTATGGCGCGTATCCGGTGCTGTATGGCGATCCGCGCACGGTCGGGATCACGCTGACGGCGAAGATCTGACGGGCAACATGCGGCGGCGCGGCGGCGAGCCGCGTCTGCCGCGCGTCAGATCAGCAACGACAGCGTCCTGAACAGCGCGAGATCCGCCTTGCGTGCCGAGCGCGCATGCCGGCGGATCACGTGCAGCAGGCAGTCGATGAAGCAGCGCGCCGCGTCGCTGTGCGTGCTGCTGCGCCGCGTGACGATCCCGAGGTCGCGCGGCTCGAAGGTCTCCTTCAACTGCAACGCGCGCATCCGTTCGCCGAACGACGGCACGGCCGCGAGGATCGTCGGGCACCACGTGCACATGTCGGCCTGCTCGAGCATCGTCTGCAGCATTGCCACCGACTGCGCACGCACGATGCGCCGCTCGTCGATTTTGGCGCCGTGGCGCGTGAACAGGTAATCGACGAGCGCGCCCTGGCCGTCGGCCGCGAAATTCAGCACCCAGTCGTGGTCGAGCAGGTCGTGGATCGACCGCGCGTGCTCGAGCGGATGGCCGGCGCGCACCATCACCGCGGTCTCGTAGCGCAGCATCGGCTCGAACGCGAATTCCTGCGTGCCGCCCGGTTGCACGTGCCCGAGCGCGAAGTCCATGCTGCCGTCGCGCAACAGCGGCTGCGCGACGGCCATCAGCGCCTCGTAGAGTTCGAGGCGCACGTCGGGCATCTGCTCCCGAAAACGCAACACCGCTTCCGCGAGGAAGGTCATCGTGAGCCACGGCGTGACGCCGATGCTCAACCGGCCCTCGATGCGGCCGCGCATGCGCTCGAGATCGCTCTGCGCGTGTTCGAGCTGCTTCAGCACGAGCTTCGCGTGCGTGAGCAGCGTCTTCCCGTATTCGGTGAAGCCGATCCCCTCCGGCGCGCGGACCAGCAGCGGCAGGCGTTCGCTGGCCTCCAGCTCGCGCAGCGCGCGCGTGACGGCCGCCTGCGACAGCCCGAGCGTGCGCGCCGCGCCGCGGATGCTGCCGGCCTCCGCGCTCGCGACGAGCGCCTGCAACTGATGCAGCTTGATCGTGCTCATGGGTGCGATACCCGACAACGAAAGGTTGTCATCATAACGAAACCGCGGCTGTTCGCCGGGATTTTCGCTGCCTACGATGCGGACACGATCGGTCATTCGGGCGATCGGCAACCGGAACGCATCGAGGAGAATCGGGGTTGGACCATAAACCTATCCATCCGGAAATGGCGGCCATCGAGGCGGAGATGATCGCGCTGCGCCACCGGCTGCACGCGCATCCGGAGCTTGGCTTCGAGGAACATGCGACGAGCGATCTCGTGGCCGGTTTCCTGACAACGTGGGGTTATCGGGTGACGCGCGGGATCGGCGGCACGGGCGTGGTCGGCACGTTGACGCGGGGCCCCGGCAAGCGGCTGGGGCTGCGCGCGGACATGGACGCGCTGCCGATCCGCGAGACGACCGGGCTGCCGCACGCGAGCCGCTGCGACGGCGTGATGCACGCGTGCGGCCACGACGGCCATACGGCGATGCTGCTCGCGGCGGCGCGCTGCCTGGCCGAGCGGGAGCGCTTCACAGGCACGCTGAACCTGATTTTCCAGCCGGCCGAGGAAGGGCTCGGCGGCGCGAAGCGGATGATCGACGACGGGCTGTTCGAGCGGTTTCCGTGCGATGCGGTGTTCGCGATGCACAACGTGCCGGGCCTGCCGGCCGGCGTGCTCGGTTTCTGCGACGGCCCGGCGATGGCCTCGGCCGACGAGGTGCAAGTGCGTGTGATCGGGCGCGGCGGGCATGGCGCGGCGCCGCATACGACGATCGATCCGGTGGTCGTGTGCGCGTCGATCGTGATGGCGCTGCAGACCGTCGTGTCGCGTAACGTGAACCCGCAGGAGATGGCGATCGTGACGGCCGGCTCGATCCATGCCGGCGCCGCATCGAACGTGATTCCGCCGCACGCGGATCTGGCACTCAGCGTGCGTGCGCTGTCGCCGGACGTGCGGGCGCTACTTGAACGGCGCATTCGCGAGATCGTGCACGGGCAGGCCGCGAGCTATGGCGCGACCGCCGAAATCGACTACCGGCACGCGTACCCGGTGCTCGTCAATCACGCGGAGCAAACCGCGTTTGCACGCGACGTCGCCCGCGAATGGGGCGGCGACGGTGCGCTGATCCCGCACCTGCGGCCGATCGCGGCAAGCGAGGACTTCGCGTTCATGCTGGACGCGTGCCCCGGCAGCTACCTGTCGATCGGCAACGGCGACGGCGCCGCCGGATGCGGGCTGCACCACCCCGGCTACGACTTCAACGACGCGTGCCTCGCCACCGGCGCGAGCTACTGGATTGCACTGGCGGAGCGCTACCTCGCGTGATGGGCCCGCACGATTTTGACTGACGATTCACACAAGGAAGGAGACTGGCAATGAAGCAGTGGAAACGGATGGCGGCGCTCGCGGTGGCGCTGGCGGCGGGGGCGGCGCATGCGGGCGACTGGGCGGGCAAGGAGATCCGCCTCGCGGTCGATCCGACGTACCCGCCGCTCGAATACAAGCTGCCCGACGGCACGCTCACGGGCTTCGGGATCGACATCACGAACGCGTTGTGCGCGGAGCTGCATGCGCGCTGCGTGTGGGTCGAGTCGAGTTTCGACGGGATGATTCCGGGGCTGCTCGCGCGCAAGTTCGACGTGATCGCGTCGTCGATGACGATCACGCCGAAGCGGCAGCAGCAGATCGCGTTCACGAACCGGATCTCGAATGCGCCGGCGCGTCTCGTCGCGCGCAAGGGCTCGCCGCTGCTGCCGACGGCCGACGCGCTGAAGGGCAAGCGCGTGGGCGTCGAGCAGGGTTCCGCGCAGGCCGACTACGCGGTCGCGAACTGGCAGCCGGCCGGTGTGCAGGTCGTGTCGTACCAGAACCAGGACCAGGTCTATGCCGATCTCGTGACGGGCCGGCTCGACGCGGCGTTCCAGGCATCGATCGCGGCCAGCGACGGTTTCCTGAAGAAGCCGCAGGGCAAGGATTTCGCGTTCGTCGGCGCGGCGATCGACGACGTGAAGTACTTCGGGCAGGGCGACGGGCTCGGGCTGCGCAAGCAGGACAACGACCTGCGCGACGCCTTCAACCACGCACTTGCGACGATCCTCGCGAACGGCACGTACCAGCGGATCAACAAGAAGTACTTCGACTTCGACATTTACGGCGCGAAGTAAGCAGCGACGCCCGGAACACGGGCAGTCACGAAACGATAAATAAGGAAAACGAATGAACTGGAGATTGGCTTTCGTCGCGGTCCCGGCGCTGTGTGCGGCGCCCGCGCTCGCATTCGCGCAAGGCAGCGTCACGTTGTACGGCCTCGTCGATGCGGGCATCGACTACACGAACAACGTCGGCGGCCACAGCGCGTGGCAGATGGCAAGCGGCTTCGCGCAAGGCAGCCGCTGGGGGCTGAAGGGCACCGAGGATCTGGGCGGCGGCTACAGCGCGCTGTTCCAGCTCGAGAACGGCTTCAACGTGAACAACGGCACGCTCGCGCAGGGCGGCCGCATGTTCGGGCGGCAGGCGTACGTCGGGCTCGGCAGCGCGCGGTTCGGCACGCTGACGCTCGGCCGGCAATACGATGCGGTGGTCGACTATCTCGCGCCGACGACCGCGAACGGAAGCTGGGGCGTCTACCCGTTCTCGCATCCGCTCGACAACGACAACACCGGCAACACGTTCCGCGTGAACAACACGGTGAAGTATGCGAGCCCGGATTTCGCCGGCTTCTCGTTCGGCGGCACATACAGCTTCAGCAACGACACGGGCTTCGCGAACAACCGGCAGTGGAGCGTCGGCGCGCAGTACGAGCAGGGCGGCTTGCTGGTCGGCGCAGCCTTCCTGAATGCGGACAACCCGGGCGCCACGGCGGGCGGCGCGATCGCCGGCTCGGGATCGGTCGGCGCCGATGCGAACTTTGCGTCGGCGCGGCTGCGGATCTTCGGTGCGGGCATCAACTACACGGCCGGGCCCGCGACGGTCGGGTTCGCGTACACGAACAGCAACGTCACGCGGCCGACCGCGAACGTCGGCTACCTGTTCGGCGACGAAACGATCGAGCCGGTGACCGGCCCGCTCGCGGGGGGCACGGTGTCGTCGATCAAGTACCAGAACTTCGAGGTGAACGGCAAATACCAGTTCACGCCGGCGTTGTTCGTCGGGGCGCAGTACGTGTACACGACGGTGCGCTACGACGCGACGACGGGCAGCGCGAAGCCGAAGATCCATTCGCTCGGGCTGATGGCCGACTACAGCCTGTCGAAGCGCACGGACGTGTACCTGATGGGCGCGTACCAGCGGATCGCGGGCGACGCGACGGGCTCGTCGCTCGACCAGGCCTATGTTCCCGGCGCGGCGGACCTGTCGTCGACCTCGAAGCAGCTGATGGTTCACGCGGGGATCCGTCACAAGTTCTGAGTGCGATGACGGAAGAGGCGGCGGGCCGAGCGACCCGCCGCCTCGACGCGCTTACTGCGCAACGCGGATCACGACCTTTCCGAAGTGTTGCCCCGACTGCAGATAGGCATACGCCTGCGGCGCCTCGTCGAAGCCGAACACGCGATCGACCACCGGCCGGATCTGCTTCGCGTCGACGAGCCGCACGACATCGTCGAGCATCGCGCGGCTGCCGACCATGATCCCGTGCAACTGCCGGATCCCGCCGATCAGCGACAGCAGCCCGAGTTCGGGGCCGGCGAAGCTGCTGAGGCCGCCGATCACCGACACGATGCCGCCCAGCTTCGTCGCGGCGACCGAGCGCGGCAGCGTATCCTTGCCGCCGACCTCGACGACCAGATCCGCCCCCGCGCCGCCGGTGAGCCGCAGCACTTCGTGCTGCCATTCGGGCGTCGCGCGATAGTTGATGGTGGCGTCCGCACCGAGTGCGCGCGCGCGCTCGAGCTTCGCATCGCTCGACGACGTGACGATCGTGCGCAGCCCCGCCGCATGCGCGAGCTGCAGCGCGACGATCGACACGCCGCCGGTGCCGAGCAGCACGACGGTCGCGCCCGGCCGCAGGCCGCCGTCGGCGAACAGCGCGTTCCACGCGGTAATCCCGGCGCACGACAGCGTCGCCGCCTCGTCGTAGTTCAGATGCGCGGGAATCGCGACCAGCGCGGCTTCGTCGGACACGAAATGTTCGGCCAGCACGCCGTCGAATTGCGCGCCGGGCGACCCCGAGACTTTCCGCGGCGTGGGCGGCCCGTCGATCCAGTGCGGGAAGTACGTGTTGATCACGCGATCGCCCGGCTTGAAGCGCGTGACGTCGCGGCCGGTTTCGACGACTTCGCCGGCGCCGTCGGCCACCGGGATCAGCGCGTCCGTGCCGATGCCGAGATAGTCGCCGCGCGCGAACATCAGGTCGCGGTAGTTCAGGCCGGCGGAATGGATCTTCACGACGACGTCGGTCGGCCCGACCGCGCGGCGTGTCGCGTCGATGCGCCGAAGCCCGGCCGCGCCGTCGCCCGGTTTCACTTGCCATGCGTGCATGTCGACTCCTTTTCGAGATAGAGCGGACTATCATAGTGTTGCGCACGCGGACGCATTGGCGAGAATTCGGCCGACGACTGTCGCCTGTGTGGACACAACCCTGTGACCCAACTGGAGCGGAATCGCATGGACGAGCGGCTGAGAGGCGTGGCCGAATTTGTCGACGTGGTGGAGTCGGGCAGCTTCGCGGCGGCCGCGCTGCGGCTCGGCGTCACGCGCTCGGCCGTCGCGAAGGTCGTCGCGCGGCTGGAACGCCGCCTCGGCGCGCGGCTCCTGCAGCGCACGACCCGCCAGCTCGGCCTGACCGACGAAGGGCTCGTCTATTACGAGCAATGCCGGCGGCTGCTGGCCGAACTCGGCGAGACGGAGGCCGCGCTCGACGCGGGGCAACGCGAGCCGGCGGGGCGGCTGCGCGTCAGCGTGCCGGTGCTGTTCGGGCGGCAATGCGTGGCGCCCGTGATGCGGCGCCTCGTCGAGCGCCATCCGCGGCTCGAGATCGACGTGTCGTTCAGCGACCGCGTGGCCGACCTGGTGAACGACGGCTTCGACATCGCGGTGCGCATCGGCGAGCTGGCCGACACGAGCGCGCTCGTCGGCCGCAAGCTCGGCGTGCAGCGCATGGGGATCTGCGCGTCGCCCGCGTATCTCGACCGTCATGGCCGGCCGGCGGGGCTCGACGCGCTCGCGTCGCACGTCGGCATCGCGTATTCGCGCGGCGGGCAACCGACGCCGTGGCGGGTTCTCGGCGCGGACGGCGCGGTGCACGACCATCGCCCGGCCGGCCGCCTGCGGCTCGACGACCTGCAGGCGATCGCCGATGCGGCCGCCGCCGGCGCGGGCCTCGCGTGGCTGCCGTGCTGGCTGATGGCGCCTTACCTGCGCGACGGCCGCCTCGCGCTCGTGATGGACAGCAACAGCGTGTCGGGCGCCGAAGTGTTCGCGGTGCGGCCGGCCTCGCGCCAGGTGCCGTCGAAGGTGCGCGTGGTCATCGATGCGCTCGTCGACGAGATACCGCGCATGCTGGCGTCGGATGATTGAGGCGGGCGCGGTGCGGCGTTCGCGACAGGCTCGCGCCGCGCCGGCTCAATTCGCGGCCCGATGCGGATTGCAGTCCACCGAATACTCCGCGTGCTCGCCATTGACGTGCAATACCAGCGTCGCCGTGCAGATGTCGCCCGAATCGACGCTCAGCCGCAGCGTCGCAAGCGGTTGATCCTCGCCGCCGGCGAGCCGCGATTCGCCGGAGCGTGTGAGCGAGGCCGAGCCGGCGCCGCCGGTTTTGGTAATGCGCAGGCTGTACGACACGTCGACCGGCGCGGCCGCCCGCACGTGCGGCACGATGTTCACGCCGCCGGCACTGGCGGCGATGTCGAAATAGGCGTTGAGATCGTGAATGCCGACCATGATCGTCCCCTGTCGAATGAAAAAAAAGGCCGAACGGGCAACCGTCCGGCCTTTTCGTTACACCGGCGGTGCTCAGTGCTGCTTGATCGATGCGGTGTTGAAGGCGCCCGTCTGGCTGATGCTCGCGTAGTTGCCGTTGCCTTGCTGCAGCAGCGTGGCATTGTTGCTGTAGCCGATCTGCGTCACGTAGCCCTGGTTGCCCGTGCCCGACACTTGCGACGCGTTGATGATGTTGAAGCCACCGGTTTGCGAGAGGCTCAGCAGGTCATCCGCACCCGTCTGCGACGCATTGGCGTAGTTGCCGATGTCGCCCGACTGGCTCACCGTCGTTGACGAACCCGATGCCGACTGCGTCACCGACGCCACGTTGTCCGCCGAAGCCTGCGTGATGGATGCCGTCGAACCGTTCGAGCTGCTCTGCGTGATCGACGCCGTGTTGAACGCGGCCGTTTGCGTGATGGACGCGCCGTTGCCGTAACCGTACTGCTGCGTGATCGTTGCGTTGTTCGATGCGGCCGACTGGTTGATCGTCGCGCTGTCGCCGGACTCGAACCACTGGTTGACCGTGGCGTTGTTGCCGTCGGCGGTCTGCGTGATCGACGTCGCGTTGCCGGCCGCCGCGAGCTGGTGCACCGCTGCGTTGTTGCCGCTCACGCCGCCCGATTGCGAAATCGTCGTCGAGTTGCCGCCGCCGAACGACGAATTCACGGTGGCGGTTTCGGTGCCGCTCTGGGTCGTCGTGACCTGGTCGCCAATCTCGGCGAACTGCGTCACGCTGGCGTTGGTCGTGCCGCCCGTTTGCGTGATCGACGTCGCGTTCCCGCCGCCCCAGGTCGTCTGGACGTTCGCGGTGCCGTTGTTGCCGGTCTGCGTGATGCCGACGGTGTTGCCGACCGTGTCCGTCTGCGCGACGGTCGCGTTGTTGCCGATCGCCGACTGGCTCGGCGAGCCCTGGTTGATCGTCACCGCGTTCCAGCCGCCGCCCTGCTGCGAGATCGACGCGCTGTCGATATAGCTGTACTGGTTGATCGTGTTGGTGTCGTATTGCGGGCCGCCCGTGTAGGCCGACGTCGTCTGCGTGATGGTCGCCGAGAAGTCGCCGCCACCGGACTGCGTCACATAGTTCCGCTCATGCGACGTGCCCGTCTGCGACACGTTCACGCTCGAATACGGCTCCGCCCACCAGGAGTTCTGCTGGATCACCGTCGTGTCGCCGCTGCCGCCCACGGTCGTCACGTTGGCGACGAACCCGTAACGGGGATCGTCGCCGGCTGCCGACTGGTTGATCGACACCGAATCACCGCTCGTCGCCGTCTGTTCGACGGTTGCCGAGTTGAAGCTACCGGTTTGCCCGACGGTCACGTTGTTACCCGACGAATCGGCCTGTGCCGCAGCCGATGCGAGCATCAGCACTGCGATTGCGATTGCAGACTTGGTCACCTTCATTTGTTGCTCCTGATTCGAAAGAAAATTCGCCGGAAAAGTGGGTCTTTGCCGGCACCCCCGCCAATTGAGGACGCTCTCACGTCCCACACCTCACACCACTTGAAGCAAAGCACCTGCAAACTGCGTCACCGTTACCGCGTCAGCACCGTCGCGCGCGCACCGTTGCCGGTCTGGATCACCTGGATGCCGGCGTTCGATCCGCCCTGCACGAGGTTCACCGCGTTGTTGCTGCCGTTCTGCGTGACGCGCGCCGACAGCGACGTGCCGACCTGCGTCGAGTCGACCGAATTGCCGGCGCCGTTCTGTTGCACCTGCAACGTGTTGCCGTTGCCGCGCTGCGTCGCATTCAGCTTGTTGCCGACGCCGGCCTGCGACGCCGCGATCCAGTTCTGCGCGCCGGCCTGCCGCGCGACGATCGCGTTGCCGTCGCCGGCCTGCCAGATCAGCGCACCGCTGTGGCCGGCCTGGTCCAGCGACGCGGCATTGCCGACACCGCTCTGGCGCACCGCGACGATGTTGCCGCTGTAGTCGAATGCCGGTTCGGGCGGGCCGAGATCGTTGAGCGGCACGGGTGCCGCACACGCTGCCTGCATGGCGGCCGCTGCCCACACGGTCGCGAGCGCCTGCCATGCCACGCGGGCGCGCCCGTTTCGATCATGGTGTCGATTCATCCTGTTTTCTCCGCTGGCCGGCCTGATGCCGGTTAATGAGTGGACACGCCCGAGCGATCGATCTTCTGCGGGTCGTACGCGGTGTTCGCGTCCTCCATGTCCTGCGCGTATTTCCGGTCTTCCTGCAGATACCGCTGCATCGTCGGGTCGTACCAGTCCTGGTCGTTCTTCAGCACCCAGGTCTGATTCGCGACCCCCTGGACGATCAGGTGCGTGAGCGCCGATTCGATCGCTTCGTTCACGCAGATCTGCGCGGGTTCGTTACGTGTCAGCCCGGCTTCCGCCTGCAGCAGGTCCTTGAAGCCGACGAAGCGATAGATGCCCGTGTCGACCTGATAGGAGTAGACGGTCTTGGTCGTCGACACGCTGTTGAGCACCTGGCCCGTGCGGATGTCGATCGCGCGCAGGTTGACCGTGACCTGGTCGATCCGGTATTGCGTCGACCCGCTGATCCCGAGGTACGCGACGCCGGCCCCGCCGGTCCGGACGTTCGTGTCGTAGCCGACGATGCCGCCCTCGAGCACGATGTTCGCGGGCATCAGCGGCGCCATCGCATCGTTCTGCGCCTTCTTCGCATCCGCGCCGTCGGTGGCGCGCATGATCTTGCGTTCGGTCAGCAGGTCCTGCAGGTTCTCGCGTTCCACCGGCGTGAACCAGCCGGAGTCGCGCATCGCCTTGACGAGGAACGACGCGCCGCCCTGCGTGACCTGCGACGAGAAGGAGCTGTCCGGCGAGGCCTTGTACTGCCCCGTCAGATCGCGAAAGCCGTACACGGCCGCGACGATCTTGCCCTTCGGCGGCGGCAGGTGCGTGAGGTCGCGCGTGGTGCGCGTCGGCGGCGTCAGCGTCGCGTTGCTCAAGGCCGGCATCGGCCGCGTGACGCAGCCGACCAGCGACAGCAGCAACAGCGCGCCCATGGCGATCCGTGTCGTCCCCGTGTTCAAGCGTGTGCGTTCAGCATTTTTTTTCATGATTCGCTCAGTCGTTTTTTGATTTATTGGCCGTTGCTGACGATGAACGTCGAGGTCGCACCCGTCGTCTTGTCGGTGGTCGTCACTTGCAGGTTGCCGTTGCCGGCCGCACTCACGACGATCGTGAAGTTGCCCGTGCTGATCGTCCCCGGCTTGAGCTCGCCGTTGGTGCCGACGATCGAGTTCGTCACCGAGCCGGCGACGCGCGACAGGATCGCCTGCTGCAACTGCGCGTTGAACTGGTCGAGCGATGACGTGGACGTCGGCGATGAAAAGGCCGACAGCGACGGATCCGTATGCTTGTTCTGCGCGTTGGCCTCGTTGAGCAGGTTGGGACCGTTTGCCGGGTTGCCGCCGAAATTCGGGTTGTTCGGCTGATAAACCAGCGTCGACGACCACGCATACGGCGACACCGCGGTCATCGCGACCAGCGCGAGCACGCTCAATCTGATTCGATTCATTTTCTCCAACCCCCGTTTTTGATTAATCGATTAAATTTCGTCTTTGGCCAGATCCGAATCGGGAAACAGCAAATTCGACAGATCGTCCTGAATGACGGTCTGAAAGGAAATACTGGCGGCGCTTTCGGCCACGGCCTTGACGTTTGCGCGTGCGATCGGCAGGAAAGTCTGGAATACGCGCTTTTGCTGGAATTCGACCCAGATCAGGCTGCCGTAACGCCCGGACGGACGTTCGTGAATGGCGACCATGTAGCGCTCGCTCAGCGGGATTTCCGACCACGTCTGCGAGAAGTAGGTATAGAAATCACGGCCGGCGAGCGTCACGGCATCGGTCGTGACCGTGCCGCCGAGCTGGTCTTCCGGAAGGGCGCGGCGGGCGGCGGCCCGGGCACCGGCCGACGCGGCGCCGGCGGCCGGCTTCGCCGCGGCCGGGCCCGCGCCGGGCGCGGGCTTCGGTGCTTCAAGGACGCGTTCGGCGTTCAGCAGCGTCGAGGGCGGCGCAATCGGATGGCCGCCATTCACCGCCGCGGCAGGCGGTGCGTCGACGGTGTCTTGTGCCTGCGCGCGCGCCGTCGCGAATAGCGACAGACACGTCACGGCCCCCCAGGCCAATCGCCTGCTTGCGCTCGATACCATTTCCCCGACCCCGGAATCATTTGTACGAAATAAGGCCCCGCCCGATTTTCGGGTTATTCGTTCCTGGTCGAACGCGGCACATGGTGGGGGGAGTCAGCAAGAGGCATGCCTGCCGTTGTTTTAAACGGTATATTTTGTTAAGTCGTTATTCGTCTAATTTTTTAATCGCATATTTTCGTCGCGTAAAACGTTTGCGAGTTGGATATTCATTAACAAGCTTTCTTTTATAAATGGAGTATTACAGTTTAATCAGACGATATTTTCTGAAAATCGTGATTTGGAAATTCCTCGCGATGCTGACGCGGAGAAAACGTAACGTGTTGCTACGGGTTCGGCCGTAACGACACGACGTAACGTGCCGTTACGCACGTGGAATCGTCCGATGAAAAGCGCAGGGTTCCGGTGCTCGCGACGATGCCCGCGCGCCGGTGTCGGCGCGCATCGCGCTCGCGCATATGTGTGCGCGCTGATGGCGGGTATTCTGTTTGCGCGCATATTCCGCCACCCCGTTAGCATGTGACGAATCGGACTTTGGGTGCCGCGCACGCGACGCTAAGATCGCCGATCCCGTAGATCGAGCGTTCCAGAACAATGAAAAAGTCCGCGTCGCCGTTGCATGCCTTTCGTTTCCGTGTCGTCTGCGCCGCGATTGCCGGCGCGCTGTCGCTTGCATCGTGCGGCGGCGTCGACAGCGGTTCGCCGTCGTCCCAGACGAACACCCCGCCGCCGCTGGCCGCGAAACGCCCGAACATCCTGTACATCATGGCCGACGATCTCGGCTATTCCGACATCCATGCATTCGGCGGCGAGATCAACACGCCGAACCTCGACGCGCTCGTCGCGTCGGGCCGCATCCTGTCGAACCATCACACGGGCACCGTCTGCGCGATCACGCGCGCGATGCTGGTGTCCGGCACCGACCACCATCTCGTCGGCGAAGGCACGATGGGCGTACCGACCGACGAACGGCGCGGGCTGCCCGGCTACGAGGGCTACCTGAACGACCGTGCGCTGTCGTTCGCACAACTATTGAAGGATGCCGGCTACCACACGTACATCGCGGGCAAGTGGCACATCGGCTCGGGGATCGTCGGCAGCGCGACGGGCAGCGGGCAGACGCCCGACCAGTGGGGCTTCGAGCGCAGCTACGTGCTGCTCGGCGGCGCGGCGACGAATCACTTCGCGCACGAGCCGGCCGGCTCGTCGAACTACACGGAAGACGGCCGCTACGTGCAGCCTGGCCAGCCCGGGCAGCCGGGCGGCACGGGCGGCAGCCCGGCCGTGTTCTATTCGACCGATTTCTATACGCAGAAGCTGATCTCGTACATCGATTCGAACCAGCGCGACGGCAAGCCGTTCTTCGCGTACGCGGCCTACACGTCGCCGCACTGGCCGCTGCAGGTGCCCGAGCCGTGGCTGCACAAGTACGCGGGCGTCTATGACGCCGGCTACGACGCGATCCGCAACGCACGGATCGCGCGGCAGAAGGCGCTCGGCCTGATCCCCGCCGATTTCAAGCCGTTCGACGGCCTGCCTGAAACCACGGCTGCGTCGCCCGCGACCGCGAACAACGGCACGGCCGCCGCGAAGTACATCAGCGCGGTGCATTCGGCCGCGGACGGCTACAGCGACTACGGCCCCGGCAAGGTCGACAAGCTGTGGGCGAGCCTGTCGCCGGCCGAGCGCAAGGCTCAGGCGCGCTACATGGAGATCTATGCGGGGATGGTCGAGAACCTCGACTACAACATCGGCCTGCTGATCCAGCACCTGAAGGACATCGGCGAATACGACAACACGTTCATCATGTTCCAGTCGGACAACGGCGCGGAAGGCTGGCCGATCGATTCGGGCGCCGACCCGACGGCGACCGATACCGCGAACGGGCAGGACCCGATCTATTCGACGCTCGGCACCGACAACGGCAAGCAGAACGCGCAGCGCCTGCAGTACGGGTTGCGCTGGGCCGAAGTTAGCGCGTCGCCGTTCCGGCTCACGAAGGGCTATTCGGCCGAAGGCGGCGTCTCGACGCCGACGATCGTGCGCCTGCCGGGCCAGACGCAGCAGTTGCCGACGCTGCGCGCGTTCACGCACGTGACCGACAACACGGCGACGTTCCTCGCGGTCGCGGGCGTCACGCCGCCGTCGCAGCCGGCGCCGCCGCTCGTCAACACGCTGACGGGCGTCGACCAGAACAAGGGCAAGGTCGTCTACAACAACCGCTACGTGTATCCGGTCACCGGCCAGTCGCTGCTGCCGGTGCTGACGGGCACGGCGACGGGCGAGGTGCATACCGCGCCGTTCGGCGACGAAGCGTACGGCCGCGCGTACCTGCGCAGCGCCGACGGCCGCTGGAAGGCGTTGTGGACCGAGCCGCCGCTCGGGCCGCTCGACGGCCACTGGCAGCTGTACGACCTCGCGGCGGATCGCGGCGAGACGACCGACGTGTCCGCGCAGAACCCGTCGGTGATCAGCACGCTCGTCGACCAGTGGAAGACCTACATGAGCAACGTCGGCGGTGTCGAACCGCTGCGTCCGCGCGGCTACTACTGAAGCCGGGAGCGACACGATGCGGTTCCGGTTCTGGACCATCGGCGCGGCGCTGGCCGGCACGCTGTTCGCAGCGGCATTCGCGGCCGGCTATGCGAATCCCGTCGCGCCGGCGGGCGGCGCCTTCGACGACGCGAATCGCGGCCGCGCGCTCGCGCCGCTCGGTTCGGAGCGACAGTGCGCGCGTTATTCGGGGCTGCCGGCCGGATGGCGCGACGACCCGAAAGCCGGGATGGTGCACCTGCGCGGCGGCGCGTTCGTGTTCGGCAGCACGCGCGGCTATGCGGACGAGCGCCCGGCGGGCGACGGCCGCACGCGTGTCGGCGGGTTCTGGATCGACCAGACCGACGTGACGATCGCGCAGTTCGCCGCGTTCGTGCAGGCGACCGGCTACGTGACCGAGGCCGAGCAGCAGGAGGGGGCGGCCGTGTTCCATGTGCCGACGCGCGACGAGATGAACGCGCGCGATCTTGCCTGGTGGTCGTGGGTGAAGGGCGCGTCGTGGCGTCATCCGCACGGGCCGGGCAGCGGCATCGACGGGCTCGGCAACCTGCCCGTCACGCTCGTCACGCAGCGCGATGCGCTCGCGTATGCGCGCTGGCTCGGCCGCGACCTGCCGACCGAAGCCGAGTGGGAATACGCGGGCAAGGCCGGCCGCGACGACGCAGCGCTCGACGCGGCGCCGCGCGACGCGCAGGGCAAGCCGGCCGCGAACTACTGGCAGGGCGTGTTCCCGGTGCTCGACACGGCCGAGGACGGCCATGCGGGGCTCGCGCCCGTCGGCTGCTATGCGGCGAACGGGTTCCGGCTCTACGACATGATCGGCAATGCATGGGAATGGACCAAGGACACGTACACGGGCCCGCATCAGTCGCATACGAACGGCGACACGGTGGCCGTCGCGCCGCCGACGCGGAAGCACGATACGCCGATGGTCATCAAGGGCGGCTCGTTCCTGTGCTCGCGCGACTACTGCGTGCGCTATCGCGCGTCGTCGCGCGAACAGCAGGAAGCCGATCTCGGCGCGTCGCATATCGGATTTCGCACGATTCTGAGGGATGCGTCATGAAGCGCGTCATGGTTTGCGTGGGCGCGTGGCTGATGGCGGCGTGTGCAATCGTTCATTCGGGTTTGACCTTGGCCGCCGAATCGGCCGCACCGGCGGTGCGCGTCGGCGTGACGCGCGGCGTACATGCGCAGATCCTCGACGAAGTGAAGCGGGTCGCCGCATCGCGAGGATTCGGCATCGACGTCGTCGAATTCGACGATGCATCGCGCATCGACGCGGCGCTGGCCGACGGCCGGATCGACGCAGCCAGCTTCGAGGATGCGCAACAGCTTGCCGCGACGCGCGCGCAGAAACGCTACGCGCTGACCGAAATCGCGCCGACCGTCACGCTGCCGATGGCGCTCTATTCGCGCAAGCTGAAGAACCTGAACGAACTGCAGCCCGGGGCGACGGTCGCGATTCCCGCCGATCCGCGCGGGATGGCGCGCGCGCTCGTGCTGCTGCAGAACGACACGCTGGTGACGCTGCGCGAGCGGGCCGGCCTGCGTGCGACGCTGCGCGACGTGACCGGCAACCGGCTCGGGCTGAAGCTCGTCGCGCTGCGCCGCGATCGCCTTTATGCCGCGCTCGATTCGGCCGCGTTCGTCGCGATCGACAGCGACGATGCCGCGCATGCCGGGCTGCAACCCGCACGCGACAGCATCAGCATCGAGGATGCGCGCTCGCCGTATGCGAACGTGCTGACGGTGCGCGAGGCCGATCGCGCGAAGCCGTGGGTCACGCAGCTCGTCGCCGCGTATCATTCGGACGACGTCGCGCGCTTCATCCTCACGCGCTACCAGGATTCGGTGCGACGGCCGTGGTAGACACCTGGCTGCTCGCGTGCAACGCATGCGGACGCTGCTGCAACAGCGCACCGACGCTGTCGTTGCGCGAACTGTTCCGGCACGGGCATCGCTTCGTCGGTGTGCTGACGATCCGCCGCGTGCCGACGCGGCGAACCGGCGAGCGCTGGCGTGCGGGCGGCCGCGAGCACGCGCTCGATGCGGACGACGTCGCGGCTTCCGATGCGCTGTCGGCGCGGTTGTTTCATCGCAGCGGTGGCGCGGGGAGCGACTGGATCGCGCTGACGTTGCAAGGCTACGACTATCCGTCGCTCGGTCGTTGCGCGGCCCTGGCCGACGACGGGCGCTGCAGCGTGCATGCGGACAAGCCGTCGATCTGCCGTGCGGTGCCGCTCGATCCGATGCTGCCGGATCGCTTGCAGTCGCGCGTGCTGGCCGCGCGGCGCGACGATGCGGGATGGCTCGGCGCGAACTGCATCGTCGAAACGGCGAGCGCGCAATCGTCCGTTGAATCGTCATTCCCGATTCCGCTGGTGACGGCCGGAGAGGTCGCGGACCGCGCGGCGCTCGACGCGTATCGCGATGCGCTCGTGTTCGAGCGCGCGGTGTGGCGGGATGCCGTGTTCGCATCGTTGACCGATGGCGGGCAGGACGTGCGGCATGCCCTGTCGCGGCTTGCGCCCGGCGGCTATCTGACCGTGTCGATCGTGCCGGTGCTGCTGGCCGTCGCCTCGATATCAGCCCATTGCCGCGCACGCTGCCTTGCGTTCATCGACGCGCAACTCGCGTTGATCGGATTGAACATCGAAGCAGCACTCGCGCGCCGGCACGCCGACGACCGGCCCGCGACGCGCGAGTTGCGCGGTTTCGCGCAGGCGCTTGAACGGGCACGGCACGCCCTGGCCGCGATGCCGGCGCCCACGGCCGGCATCCGTGAGGACGCACCGCGCATCGACGCGTGGCTCGCCGACCGGCCCGACCTCGATACGCTCGCCGCGTAGCGACAGCGGCCAGCCGCACGTGCCTTACAATCTGCGCTCTTTCAATCGCTTTCGATGGAGCGGGCATGTACGCGTCGACCTTCATTTTCCGTGCCGGGCAATACGACGACGAATTCCACCGGCTCGACCGGCAGATCGCCGACATGGCGCGCACAACGCCCGGCTATCTGGGCGAGGAGACGTGGGAGAACGCAGCATCGGGGCTGATCCAGAACGTCTATTACTGGGAGTCGGAGGCGGCGCTGCAGCAGTTGATGCAGCACCCGGCGCATCTCGAGGCGAAGACGAAACAGGCGCGCTGGCTGGACGGCTATCGCGTCGTGATTTCGAAAGTGTTGCGCGAGTATGGCGACGGCAAGCTCGCGCAGCCGCATGCGGGGCAGTGCGCCCGAATTGCTGTCTGATTCATTTCTTTCGCATTACGGATCAATAACAAGGTGCCGTGCGCGGCAGCCCGTGTTTTCACGCGGGTTTCCGCGGGATCGCGTGCAATCAATTCTTCATCAAGCATGGCTAAGGTGGCGGGGCTTCACGTCGTCAGTCTGTCCACCCACAACGTCCTCACTCGATGTCGTACGGAGCCTTGTCCATGCCGAATCTCGCCTTGTCCGCGAAGCGCCGCCGTGCGCTGCGCGATCGCACCGTTCCCGTCTTCGCACTGACGCTGATTGCCGCGAGCATCGGCGCACACGCTGCCCCGCACGACAACGACGGCGACAGCCGTTTCGAGCCGGGTTTCGTGCCGGGCTTCCTGGTCGTCAGCCGCAGCGTGTACGACAACGTGTCGGCCAACGTCCAGCCCGGCGCGATCCTGCCGCCGAACTGCGCGAAGACCACCGGCGGATGCGGCGCGGCATCCGGCGCGCCGAACGACGGCACCTATCCGACCGTGTGGAACAACGACCGCTACGACGGCAGCTTCGGCATCACGTCGCGTATCTTCCTCGACCAGATCACGCCGGCCGGTGGTGTCGTCAGCACGCTCGAAGTGCCGAACAGCCTGCAGAAAGGCTTCGCGCACGACCAGCTGGTGACGAGCTTCAGCTCGAAGTCGGAACTCGGCCTGCACCTGTCGCTCGACGGCCGCTATCTGACGTTCATGGGCTACGTCGCGCCGGTCAATGCGATCGACGTGTCGAACTCGAACACGCCGCTCGCGGTCGATACGACCAACCCGGACGGGCAGAACTTCTATCGCGCGATCGCGCGCATCGATCGCCACGGGCATGTCCGCTTCACCGAGACGAACGCGTACAGCGGCAACAACGGCCGCGCGGCGATCCTGAACAATCGCGACGGCCGCGAGATCTACTACACGTCGGGCAACGCCGGCAACGGCGCGAACCCGCAGCCGGACAACGTGATCCTCGGCGCGGGCGCGCAGCTCATCGACGGGGCGAAGCATCACGAAGCGCAGCAGGATCCGGGCGTGCCGACGCCGCTCGCGAGCTTCTCGGTCACGGAACTCGGCGCGAAGGCCGACAAGATCGGCAAGGACGACAACTTCCGCGGCATCGCGGTGCACGACAACGTCGTGTACTACACGAAGGGTAGCGGCGGCAACGGCGTGAACACGGTGTACTTCGTCGATACGACCGGCACCGCGTGCCCGTCGGGCGTCGGCGTGCCGTCGCCGAAGGCCGTGCTGCCGACGGCGCCGCTCGCGTACAACGCCGCCACGCTTCAGACGGCGGGCCTGCCGAACAACATGTGCGTGCTGGCCGGCTTCCCGAGCACGCCGAACAAGACCGCGACGACGCTCGCCTATCCGTTCGGGATCTGGTTCGCCGACGCGAACACGCTGTATGTCGCGGACGAAGGCGATGGCTACACGGGCGGCGCGGACCTGTACACGCATGCCGCGGCGCAGAAGACGGCGGGCCTGCAGAAGTGGGTCTACGACGCGGGTACGAAGCAGTGGAAGCTCGCGTACACGCTGCAGAACGGGTTGAACCTCGGCCAGCCGTATTCGGTCGCCGGCTATCCGGCGGGCAACAATTCGGCGACGGGCCTGCCGTGGGCACCGGCGACGGCCGGCCTGCGCAACCTGACGGGCCGCGTCGAACGCGACGGCACGGTGACGATCTGGGCGATTACGTCGACCGTCAGCGGCAACGGCGACGTCGGTGCGGATCCGAACCGGCTGGTGGCGGTGCGTGACGTGTTGAAGAACACGAGCGCGGCGACGGCCGCGCATGAGCAATTCGCGGTGCTGCGGACTGCGAAGTTCGCGGAAGTGCTGCGGGGGATCGAGTTCGCGCCGGGGACGGAGGCGGGGCGGTCGCACTGAAGTAGCAGAGCCCCGGGCTGATTGATGCCGGGTGACTCGGGCACGGCCGCGCGTTGGTGTGGCCGTGCCCTTCGACTTTGTCGTGGTACGGATTCAGCCGGCGCGTTGCGTTTCGCTGTCTTTCGGCTCAGCCCGAGCCGCACGCCGCCAGATCGGAAACATCGCATTCTTGTCTGATGCCTGCGCGTCGATGACCTTGCGGTGATCGATGCCCGGCATGCACGACGCATGGGGCGCACGCGTCGCAGGCGAGTGTGGGTGATTCGCGCGATGTCGAATGCGTGCCGGATACCCGGCCCGGCCATTCACCGGCTTGCACCGCATCAAAGCGCCTCAACCAGCAACCGCTTGCTCTTCTCGCAATACTCGTGACAAGCCGCCCGCGCGGCAATCGACGCGCCATGCACGAACCGCGGCGCATCGGCCCGCCGCGACATCGACACGACGATCGACGGCGGCGACGGCTGCAGCGGCAACTCCACGACTTCACCACTTTCGATCAACGCATCGACGAACAGCACCGGAATCGCCGCCACGCCAAACCCGTCGCGCACGAGCTGCACGATCACCGAGATCGACGGCGACCCGGTGATACGCGTGTCCGACAACGGCACGCCGTGCGCATGCGCGAGCGTGCGGACGATATCCTCCAGCGCGCGATGCGGCGCCGTACCACGCCCGTAGGTGAGAATCGGCTGCCGCAGCACCTGCCTGGCGAGCCCCGTGCGCGTGTTCGGCAGCAGCCCCGCGCGCGCGATCCAGCGCACCGGGTAGTTCGCGAGCGCATCGCACACGACCGACGCCTCGTCGCTGCCTTCCACGCGGATGATCAGGTCGAGCTCGCCGGCCATCAGCCGGCGCTGCAGCACGACGCTGACGTCGACGGTCAGGTCGATCTCGAGCTGCGGATAGTCGGCCGCCAGCCGCCGCATGTAGTGCGGCAGCCAGCTGTGCACGACGGTCTCGATCACGCCGAGCCGCAGCTTGCCGCGCAGCGCGCGCTCGCCGGAGGCCGCGGCCTGCAGCTCCTGCGTCGCCTCGACCACGGCCTTCGCATAGCCGAGCAGGTATTCGCCGTTCGGCGTGAGCCGGAATTCGCGGCTGTCGCGGTCGACGAGTACCGTCTGCAGTTCGTCCTCGAGCGCTTTCAGGCGCTGCGAGATCGCGGCCGGCGTCGCGTGCAGCGCGGCGGCCGTCGTGCGGAAGTTGCGCAGCTTCGCGAGCGTGACGAAGGTTTCGAGAAAACGCGTGTTCATGGCGGTCGGACGGAGGGTGAGCGCGCACTTTGCCGGTGAGGAAAAGTGAACGGAGCCGGGGAAAACCCCGAGATCCGTTAAGAAATTCTATACACGAAGCGCAAAAAAACTCGTTGGCGACAAAATTTTTTCTTTTCTACTCTTCGCTGTATCCGATGACACGGCACCGTCATCCCGACGACACACCGATCTGCGACAGAACCTCATGACCCCTTCCGAATTCCGCCAGTCCGTGCGTCACGGCGCGTTCCGCGGCCCGACCGCCGGCCACTGCGGCCCGTACGCGCAAGCGAACCTCGCGATCCTGCCCGACGCGTTCGCGCACGATTTCCTGCGCTTCTGTCAGGCGAACCCGAAAGCCTGCCCGCTGCTGGGCGTCGGCGAACCGGGCGCGTTCCGGGTCGACGTGCTCGGCGAGGATCTCGACATCCGCACCGACGTGCCGAGCTACAACGTCTACCGCGACGGCCGCCTGACCGAGCGCGTCGAATCGCTGGAGGCACTGTGGCGCGACGATTTCGTCGTGTTCGCGATCGGCTGCTCGTTCTCGTTCGAGGACATGCTGGCGCGCGAAGGCATCGGCCTGCGCCATGTGGAGGAGGGGCGCAACGTGCCGATGTACCGCACGTCGATTCCGAATCGCCGCGCGGGGATCTTCGGCGGCCAGCTCGTCGTGTCGATGCGGCCGATGCGCGGCGCCGACGCGATTCGCGCGGTGCAGATCACGAGCCGGTTTCCGGGCGTGCACGGCGCGCCGATCCATCTCGGCGATCCGCGCGAGCTGGGCATCGCCGACCTGAACGCCCCCGAATTCGGCGACGCGGTGACGATCCGCGACGGCGAGCTTCCGGTGTTCTGGGCGTGCGGCGTGACGCCGCAAACCGCGCTGATGGACGCGAAGCTGCCGATCGCGATCGCGCATACGCCCGGCCACATGCTGATGACCGACATCACGAACGCGTCGCTGGCCGTGTTCTGAGCCAGGACGACGACAACCCGACCCGCACGGCACGCCGCACGCGCGACAATCATTCGACGGCGCATAACGACAGGAGTACCACCATGGAAAGCAAGACCCTCGCGGCGCACGCCGCGGAGCCCGCGAGCCCCGAGCGTAACGGCCTGTTCTCGTGGTACGGGGACGCGCAGCCGCGCGAGCGCCGCGCGTTCTGGAGCTGCAAGGTCGGCTACATGCTCGACGGGATGGACACGCAGATGCTGTCGTTCGTGATCCCGACGCTCGTCGCGACCTGGGGCATCTCGCTCGCCGACGCGGGCTTCATCGGCACGATCACGCTGCTCGCGTCGGCGGCCGGCGGCTGGATCGCCGGCATCCTGTCCGACCGGATCGGCCGCGTGCGCACGCTGCAGCTCACCGTGCTGTGGTTCGCCGTGTTCACCGCGCTGTGCGGGCTCGCGCAGAACTACCACCAGCTGCTCGCGGCGCGCGCGCTGATGGGTTTCGGTTTCGGCGGCGAATGGACGGCCGGCGCGGTGCTGATCGGCGAGGTGATCCGCGCGCGCGACCGCGGCAGGGCGGTCGGCCTCGTGCAGTCGGGCTGGGCGATCGGCTGGGGGCTGTGCGCGCTGCTGTATGCGCTGCTGTTCTCGGTGCTGCCGGCCGAGCAGGCGTGGCGCGCGCTGTTCCTCGTCGGCCTCGCGCCCGCGCTGCTGGTCGTCGCGATCCGTCGCTACGTGAAGGAGCCGGACGTCTACGAGAAGGAGAAGGCCGCGCAGGCGAAAGTGGCCGATGCGCCGCGCCTCACCGAGATCTTCGCGCCGAAGCTGATCACGACGACGCTGCGCGCGGCGCTGCTGACCACCGGCGCGCAGGGCGGCTACTACGCGATCACGACGTGGCTGCCGACCTTCCTGAAGACCGAGCGGCACCTCACGGTGATGGGCACCGGCGGCTATCTCGCGATGATCATCTTCGGCTCGTGGGTCGGCTACCTGACGAGCGCGTACCTGACCGACCGGCTGGGCCGCAAGCCGAACTTCATCCTGTTCGCGGTGAGCTCGATGGTGATCGCGTTCGCGTACACGTCGCTGAACCTGACCAACGCGTCGATGCTGTGGCTCGGCTTCCCGCTCGGCTTCTTCGCATCGGGCATCTTCTCGGGGATGGGCGCGTTCCTCACTGAACTGTTCCCGACCCGCGTGCGCGGTTCCGGCCAGGGCTTCTGCTACAACGTGGGCCGCGCGATCGGTGCGCTGTTCCCGTTCCTGATCGGCGCGCTGTCCAAGCAATACGGGCTCGGCACGAGCATCGGCCTCTTCGCGGTGGCCGCGTACGGCGTGGTGATCGTCGCCGCGCTGACGCTGCCCGAGACCCGCGGCCGCGAACTCGACGCCGCGTAAGCGGCACGGGCGGCCGGCCCGTCGTTTTTCTTCCCCCTTGACCGACCCCGCGACACGGCGTGCGACGCGCGCCGTGCGGCGGCGCTCATCCCTCGATTCCACGACGCATCGACCCGACATCATGACTGACCGACACCTTTCCTCCGTTCCGTCCGACGCCGCACGCTGGCAATTCTGGATCGACCGCGGCGGCACCTTCACCGACATCGTCGCGCGCCGGCCCGACGGCACGCTCGTCACGCACAAGCTGCTGTCCGAGAACCCCGAGCAGTACCGCGATGCGGCCGTGGCCGGGATTCGCCACCTGCTCGGCCTCGCGGCCGGCGAGCCGATCACGCCCGAGCGCGTCGACATGGTGAAGATGGGCACGACGGTGGCGACCAACGCGCTGCTCGAACGCAAGGGCGAACGCACCGCGCTCGCGACGACGCGCGGCTTTCGCGACGTGCTGCGCATCGCGTACCAGAACCGGCCGCGCCTGTTCGATCTCGACATCGTGCTGCCGGATGCGCTGTACGAGACCGTCGTCGAGATCGACGAGCGTATCGGCGCGCACGGCGACGTCGTCGTGCCGTTCGATGCGCGGGGCGCCGAGGCGTCGCTGCGCCGCGTGTTCGACTCGGGCGTGCGCGCGCTCGCGATCGTGCTGATCCACGGCTATCGCTACACCGCGCACGAACGCGCGCTGGCGGACCTGGCGCGCCGCATCGGCTTCACGCAGGTGTCGGTGTCGCACGAGGTGTCGCCGCTGATGAAGATGGTATCGCGCGGCGATACGACGGTGGTCGACGCCTACCTGTCGCCGATCCTGCGCCGCTATGTCGAGCAGGTCGCGCACGAGATGCCGGGCGTGAACCTGCAGTTCATGCAGAGCAGCGGCGGGCTGACGCGCGCCGATGCGTTCCAGGGCAAGGACGCGATCCTGTCGGGCCCGGCCGGCGGCATCGTCGGGATGGTGCGCGCCGCGCAGGCGGCCGGCTTCGAGCGCGTGATCGGCTTCGACATGGGCGGCACGTCGACCGACGTGTCGCACTATCACGGCGAGTTCGAGCGCGTGTTCGAGACGCAGGTGGCCGGCGTGCGGATGCGCGCGCCGATGATGAGCATCCACACGGTGGCCGCGGGCGGCGGCTCGGTGCTCGGCTTCGACGGCGCACGGCTGCGCGTCGGGCCCGAGTCGGCCGGCGCGAACCCGGGGCCGGCGGCCTACCGGCGCGGCGGCCCGCTGACGGTGACCGACTGCAACGTGATGCTCGGCAAGATCCAGCCCGATCATTTCCCGCGCGTGTTCGGCCCGCATGCGGACGAACCGCTCGACCGCGACGGCGTGGTCGCGAAGTTCGCCGCGCTCGCCGACGAGATTCACGCAGCGACCGGGCGGCGCGAGACGCCCGAGGCGCTCGCCGAAGGCTTCCTGGAAATCGCGATCGGCAGCATGGCGAACGCGATCAAGAAGATTTCCGTGCAGCGCGGCCACGACGTGTCGCGCTACGTGCTGACGACGTTCGGCGGCGCGGGCGGCCAGCACGCGTGCGGCGTCGCCGATGCGCTCGGCATGACGCAGGTGTTCGCGCATCCGCTCGCGGGCGTGCTGTCCGCATACGGGATGGGCCTCGCCGACCAGACCGCGATGCGCGAGCGCGCGGTCGAGGCGGTGTTGTCCGACGATTCATTGCCGGCGCTGAATGCCGCGCTCGACCGGCTGGCCGACGAGGCCGTCGGCGCGCTGCTCGAACAGGGCGTGCCGCCGGAGCGGATCGCGACCGAGCGGCGCGTGCACCTGCGCTACCAGGGCACCGATTCGGCGCTCGACGTGCCGGCCGGCAGCGTCGCCGAGATGCAGCACGCGTTCGAGGCCGCGTACCGGCAGCGCTACGCGTTCCTGATGCCCGGCACGCCGCTCGTCGCCGAGCTCGCGTCGGTCGAGGCGATCGGCCGCTCCGACGCGCCGGTGGAGATCGCCCCGCTCGCGCCGCGCCACGCGGGCAACGGCGACGATGCCGCACTGCGCGCCCATTCCGCGGTGCGCTTCCATTCCGGCGGCCAATGGCACGACGCGGCGCTCTACGTGCGCGACACGCTGCGGGCCGGCGACGCGATCGACGGCCCGGCGATCGTCGCGGAGCAGAACGGCACGACCGTCGTCGAGCCCGGCTGGCGCGCGCAGATGACCGCGCAGGGCAACCTCGTGCTGACGCGCACGACACCGCTGCCGACGCGCCGCTCGCTCGGCACCGACGCCGACCCGGTGCGGCTCGAAATCTTCAACAACCTGTTCATGTCGATCGCCGAGCAGATGGGGCTGCGGCTGCAGAACACCGCGTACTCGGTGAACATCAAGGAGCGCCTCGACTTCTCGTGCGCGATCTTCGACGGCGACGGCAACCTGATCGCGAACGCGCCGCACATGCCCGTGCACCTCGGCTCGATGGGCGAGAGCATCCGCACGGTGATCGAGCGCAACCGCGGCCGCATGCGCGACGGCGACGTGTTCATGCTGAACGACCCGTATCACGGCGGCACCCACCTGCCGGACGTGACGGTCATCACGCCGGTGTTCGCGGACGGTTCGGACACGCCGCTGTTCTACGTCGGCTCGCGCGGCCACCACGCGGACATCGGCGGCACGACGCCGGGCTCGATGCCGCCCGATTCGACCCACATCGACGAGGAGGGCGTGCTGATCGACAACTGGCAGCTCGTGTCGGCCGGCACGCTGCGCGATGCGCAAACCCGCGCGCTGCTCGCATCGGGCCGCTACCCGGCGCGCAACGTCGAGCAGAACATGGCCGACCTGCGCGCGCAGGTCGCCGCGAACCAGAAGGGCGTCGACGAATTGCGCCGGATGGTCGCGCAGTTCGGCCGCGACGTCGTGCTCGCGTTCATGGGGCACGTGCAGGACAACGCGGAAGAAGCCGTGCGGCGCGTGATCGGCGCGCTGCAGGACGGCGCGTACCGCTACCCGCTCGACAACGGTGCGGAGATTCGCGTCGCGATCCGCGTCGACCGTGCGGCACGGCGCGCGGAAATCGACTTCACGGGCACGTCCGCGCAGCTCGACAACAACTTCAACGCGCCGAAGGCCGTGTGCATGGCCGCCGTGCTGTACGTGTTCCGCACGCTGGTCGGCGACGACATCCCGCTGAATGCCGGCTGCCTGAAGCCGCTCACGGTGATCGTGCCCGCGCGCTCGATGCTGAACCCCGAGTATCCGGCGGCGGTCGTGTCGGGCAACGTGGAAACGTCGTCGGCGATCACCAACGCGCTGTACGGCGCGCTCGGCTGCGTCGCGTCGAGCCAGGGAACGATGAACAACTTCACATTCGGCAACGATCGCTACCAGTACTACGAGACGATTGCGGGCGGCAGTGGCGCCGGCGACGGGTTCGCGGGCGTCGGCGCGGTGCAGACGCACATGACCAACTCGCGGCTCACCGATCCGGAGGTGCTCGAATGGCGCTACCCGGTGCGGCTCGACTCGCACCGGATCCGCGCCGGGTCAGGCGGCGGCGGGCGCTGGCGCGGCGGCGACGGCGCGGTGCGGCGGATCCGCTTCCTGGAGCCGATGACCGCGTCGATCCTGTCGAACAACCGGATCCACGCGCCGTTCGGCGCGGCGGGCGGGGAGGCCGGCGCGCTCGGCCGCAACACGATCGAGCGCGCGGACGGCACGGTCGAGGCGCTCGACCATATCGGCCGCGCGCAGATGGCGCCGGGTGATGTATTCGTCGTCGAAACCCCGGGCGGCGGCGGATACGGCGCCGCGGGCTGAGCCGGGCAGCCGGTGCCGGCGCGTCGCGCCGGCGCTCGGCCGGCATTGCAACGGACTGTGGAATAAAGCTGCGCATTAACGCACGAAAGGAATCAAATTCGACGGAAGGTCGGGTCGCCGGAGGGCGATCCGACCCTGTCCTCGCGGTCGCGTCACCGCGCGCTCCCCGAATGCTGGAATCAGCCGCAAACGCCCGACTGGCGGGGCGCTCAGCCAACCCGCCGAACCCGCTTCGCAGCGCCGCCACCCCAATTGAGCCGGCTGCCAATCATGAAAAATCCGGCTTGCCAATCGAGTCCCAATTCCTTGACACTCTGCTCTAAATGTGAGTGCCAATCCTGATCGTCATTTGATAAGATGGCTCTCATCATTCGTTAGGCAGCACCTGCGCGCATGACGCGCGAACGCCGGGTCGCATTAGCGGGAAACAAGTACGGGACGAGGCCCATCAGCACGGCACTCACGGCCGCCTTGCCGGGCGCGCATGACGCGCGACCCGGCAGGGCGGCCGGCCGGCTCGCCTCCGTCTAAACTGTGCGTTTTTTCTGGATCGGGGCGTCTCCATGGATGACGAAAACGATAGCGCGGTGCTCGAGGCGCACGTCGGTACGCGCAGCCCCTGCTGGCGTCTCGGCAGCGACAGCAACGCACTCGAACTGGCGGCCGTCCGCGGCCTGACCAACGTTGCCGTCGCGCTGACGGTCGAACAGGCCGCGTGCATCCGCGCGCTGACCGGCGTCACGTCGCACCTGGTGCTCGACATCGCGCTGTTCGGCGAACCGGTCAAGCTCCATCTCGTCGGCCGGAAGGTCGACACGACCAACTGGGCCGGCACGGCGTCCGCCTATTCCGATGCCGAGTCCGTCGCGGGCGATCTCGCGCACGGGCTCGCATTCGCCGAGCAGGTCGTGTCCGAAGTGAATTCGCTCGTGGTGATCCTCGACCGCAACGGGATGGTGCAGCGCTTCAACCGTCTGTGCGAGGAAGTGACGGGCAAGCGCGAGGTCGACGTGATCGGCCGCAGCGCGTTCGAGCTGTTCATGACCCCCGAGCAGGGCGCGCAGTCGCGCAGCAACATCACGGGATTTTTCGCGAGCAACCATTCGTTCGCGGTCGAGCGCTACATCAACACGGTCAACGGGCCGCGCCTGTTCCAGTTCCGCAACAAGTTCGTGCAGAGCGGCAGCGGCGTCGAGGAGCAGTTCCTGATCTGCTCGGGCATCGACATCACCGAGGAGCGCAGCGCGCAGCAGCGGCTCATCGAGCTCGCGAACACCGACGTGCTGACCGGCCTGCCGAATCGCCATGCGATCAGCGAGCGCATCCACGCGGCGATCGCCGCCGAGACCGCCGCGACGCGCGGGCAGGTCGGCATCCTGTTCCTCGATCTCGACAACTTCAAGCGCGTCAACGATCACTACGGACACATCACCGGCGACCGGCTGCTGCAGGACGTGTCGGCGATCATCAGCGGCTGCCTGCCGTCCGGCGCGACGCTCGCGCGGCTCGGCGGCGACGAATTCCTCGTGCTGTTCGAGCACGGCACGCGGCCGCTGCTCGAAGCGACCGCGCAGATCATTCTCGAACGGCTGCGCACGCCGATTCATCTCGGGCTGATGGAGGTCTACACGAGCTGCTCGATCGGCATCGCGATGCATCCGCAGCACGGCGACTCGCTCGAGACGCTGATCCGCAGCGCGGATACCGCGATGTACGTCGCGAAGGAAGAGGGCAAGCATACGTATCGCGTGTTCTCGCTGGAGATGAACCAGAAGGTCGCGAAGTACATGTGGCTCGACACGAACCTGCGCAAGGCGCTCGAAGAGGAGCAGTTCGTGCTGCACTACCAGCCGGTCGTCGATATCGCGACCGGCGACGTGCACGGCGTCGAGGCGCTGATCCGCTGGCAGTCGCCCGATCGCGGGCTCGTCGCGCCGGTCGAGTTCATCCGCTTCGCGGAGGAGTCGGGCCTGATCGCGCCGCTCGGGCGCTGGGTGATGCGAACCGCGGCCGCGCAGGCCGCCGCCTGGAAGGCGAAGGGGCTCGGCATCCGGATCGCGGTGAACGTGTCCGCGCGGCAGTTGCAGGACATGAACATCGTGCACCAGCTGGCGTCGATCCTCGACGCCGCGGGCCTCAAGCCCGGCCTGCTCGACATCGAGCTGACCGAGAGCTGCTTCATCGAGGACGAGGATGCGGCCAACGGGCTGATGCGACAGTTCCGCCAGCTCGGCGCGGAGATCCATCTCGACGATTTCGGCACCGGCTATTCGTCGCTGTCGCAGTTGTCGCGCCTGCCGCTCGACGCGATCAAGCTCGACCGCAGCTTCATCACGGGCATCGACCGCAATCCGCGCTCGCAGGCGCTGGTGCGCTCGGTCGTGTCGCTCGCGAAGGCGCTGAATTTCGCGGTGGTCGCCGAGGGCGTCGAAACGCATGCGGAAGCCGAATTCCTCAAGCAGCTCGACGTCGATCATGCGCAGGGCTACTACTACGCCCGCCCGATGCCGGCCCAGGCGTTCGAGGCGTGGCTCGCGGAGACGAGGAAGCTCAGGCTGATCGCCTGAGCTTCGTTCACGAACAGGCGCCGCCGGCGAGCGGCGGCGCCCGTCGCATTACACCGTGCGCAGCTTCGACACGCGCCGGTTCTGCAGCATCACGAGGCGTTCCATGTACGCGAGGTCCTTCGGCTCGATCGTGAACGCCGCATGCACCCAGGCTTCCGTGATGTCCATCAGCTCGGAGCGCGTCAGCTGGAACACCCGCTCGCGTGCGCGCAGCATCGCGCGCACGCCGTTCAGCTTCGGCTTGGTCACGTCGATGAAGGTGCGCGTCGCGAGATACGCGTCGCCCGCGTCGAACGTCTGATCGACGAGACCGCGATCCTCGTACCACTCGGCGGCGTGCGCTTCACCGGTCGAGATCAGTTGCTCCGCAATGCCCCGATCGGCCTTGCGCGCGACGAGCGAATAGCCGCCCATGCCCGGGAACAGGTTGAACGCGATCTCGGGAAACCCGAGCTTCACGCCCTTCTGCGCGAGCACGTAGTGATGCGCGAGCGCGGCCTCGAAGCCACCGCCGAGCGCGCTGCCCTCGACCATCGCGATCGAGATCGAGCCGGTGCCGAAGCCCGTGTAGATCTCGTACACGCCGTCGATGCACGAGCGCGCATAGGCCATCAGCAGGTCACGCTTGCCGCTGCGGATCGCGTCGACGAAAAAGCTCAGGTCGCCGCCGACGTTGAACAGCTCGGGGACGAGCGAGCCTGTCACCCAGAAGTCGAACGGCAGGCCCGAATCGCGTGCGACGCGTGCGAGATGGATGATGTCGGTAACGAGTTGCTGGTTGAAGCACGGCCGCGGCTCCGATCGCAGCATCATCCACATGACATTACGTCCCTCTTCATAAAAGGCAGTCAGTTGCGTGAGTTCGCCGGCTTCATAAAACGGGCGGCACGCGGGATGGGATTGGAGTTGCATGGTATGTCCTCGTGAGATGTGGTTTTTGAAGACCGTCGCGCCCGGTGCCGAGCGGGAGGCGAGTGTCCCGCAGGGCGCCGGGCGCGAGGCATCGCCATTGTTGCGCGCGCACAAAAGTCGAATTGCGAGGAACCACGCACGACCGGGACGCGGGTGCCGGTCGCATCGGTATGGGCGGGGAAGGGGGCGGCGAGCACGGCCGGCCGCTATCGGGCGAAGGTGGGCGGCGCGTCGGCCGGTGCGCCGGACGGGGCCGGCAGGCATGTAAAGGCGGCCGGAAAGGGAGGGCCGTGCAGGTTCGCCGCGTTGCGCGAATGCGTGTAAACGGCCGATCCGGCGCGTGGCCGCCGGCGTTGTCCGCTTACATGCTGAAAGCGCTGCGGGGCCGCCGTGCGGCCCCTATGGAAGATGCGGACTGGCGCCGCGCCCGTGCGTCGATTAGCTTTAAAGGATCACGCCGCGCGTGGCGCCAGGCGTGCCGGGAGGGGACCATGACCACGTTCCAGAAAGTGTGGCAGTTGCTCGTCGGAAAGCCGCTCGACCCGCTCGATCCGCGTACGCGGCATGCGATCGCCGTCACGCCGCTGCTGGCCTGGGTCGGGCTCGGCGCCGACGGGCTGTCGTCGTCGTGCTACGGGCCGGAGGAGGCGTTTCTCGCGCTCGGCCAGCATCATGCGCTCGCGCTGTTCCTCGCACTCGCGACGGCGGCGACCGTGTTCATCATCGCGCTCGGCTACAACCAGGTGATCGAGCTGTTCCCGACCGGCGGCGGCGGCTACCGCGTCGCGACGTCGCTGCTCGGGTCGAAGCCGGGGCTGGTATCCGGCGCGGCGCTGCTGGTCGACTACGTGCTGACCGTCGCGACGTCGCTCGCGAGCGGGGTCGACGCGTTCTTCAGCCTGCTGCCGGTCAGCGCGCAGGCGTTCAAGCTCACGACCGAGATCGTGCTGATCCTGATGATGACGGGGCTCAACTTCCGCGGGATGCGCGAATCGATCATGGTGCTGCTGCCGATCTTCATCGGCTTCGTGATCCTGCACTTCGGGCTGATCGTGTACGGCGTCGCCGTGCATGGCAGCAGCCTCGCGATGGTGGTGCCCGACGCCGTGCACGAAGCGCACGGCATGTCGCAATCGCTCGGCCTGTTCGTGCTGCTCGCGCTGCTGATGCGCGCGTTCTCGCTCGGCGGCGGGACTTATACGGGCCTCGAGGCCGTGTCGAACAACGTGAACATGCTCGCCGATCCGCGCGTGCCGAACGGCAAGGTGACGATGTGGTACATGTCGACGTCGCTCGCGTTCACGGCCGGCGGCATCATCCTGCTGTACATGCTGTGGCACGCGAAGCCTGTCGACGGCCAGACGCTCAACGCGGTCGTGTTCGGCAGCGTGATCGACCATCTCGGGCTCGGCTCGGCCTTCGCGCGCCACGCGTTGCTCGCGGCCGTGCTCGCGTTCGAGGCCGGGCTGCTGCTGGTCGGCGCGCAGACCGGCTTCCTCGACGGCCCGGCCGTGCTGTCGAACATGGCGTCGGATTCGTGGGTGCCGCGCCATTTCCGCGACCTGTCGGGGCGCCTCGTGCGGCAGAACGGCATCATCGTCGTCGGGCTGTCGAGCCTGCTGATCCTCTTGTGGACGCACGGCAACGTCGACGTGCTCGTCGTGCTGTACAGCATCAACGTGTTCCTGACGTTCAGCCTGTCGCTGCTCGGGCTGTGCACGTACTGGTGGCGCCATCGCAGCCAGCAGGGCTGGTTCAAGCACTTCTTCCTGTCGGCGCTCGGGCTGAGCGTGACGGCGACCGTGCTCGTCATCACGCTGATCGAGAAGTTCACGGCGGGCGGCTGGCTCACGGTGCTCGTGACGAGCGCGGTGATCGCGCTGTGCTTCATGATCAATCGCCACTACGCCTATACGCGCGCGCAGCTCGCGAAGGAAGACGCGCTGTTCTCGGGCAAGCCGCCCGAAGTCGACGAGGCCACCGCACCGGGCAAGCCCGACCCGTCGCAACCGACGGCCGTGCTGCTGGTCGGCAAGCATCGCGGCGCGAGCATGCACGCGCTGCTGTGGGTCAACCGGCTGTTTCCCGGGCATTTCCGCAACGTGATCTTCCTCGCGGTCGGCGAAGTCGACGCGAAGGCGTACGACGGTCACGAACACCTCGAGCGGCTGCGCCACACGATCACCGAAGCGCTCGACTACTATGTCGCGCACTGCCGCCGCCACGGCATCGCGGCCGACTACCGGATCGCGTTCGGCACGAACCCCGTCGTCGAGTTCATGAACCTGGCTTCGTCGACGCTCGACGAATACCCGAACGCCGTGTGCTTCGCGAGCAAGCTGATCTTCCGGCGCGTGAATTTCCTCACGGCCTGGCTGCACAACCAGACGCCCGTCGAGCTGCAGGCGCGCCTGCACGTCGAGGGCAAGCAGATGGTGCTGCTGCCGATGAACGTCGGGTAGCGGTGCACGTCGTGTTCCCCGCCAGGTGACGACCAGGCGCGATGACGATGCGGATCATGTTTCGGCCCTGCGCCGCACCCGATAGCGTGATGTGGGGTGTGCAGGCGCGCATCGCGCATGCCGCCGGCCCGATTTCTGGTGCGGCGAAGCCACGACGGCCTCTGCGGCAGGCGCCGGCCGTTCCGTCCCCGCGCGGCGCGTGACCGGACGAAGGGGCGCCGGGCCGTACTCACGTCAGCATCGGTATCGCTTCGATCAGCGCGATGCCGAGCAACGCACCGATCGCGGCGCCGATCAGTCTCGGATGCCACCGTAGATGCAGCGCCGTCAGCAGTGCGCCGAACAGGATCAGGCCCAGTAGCGTGAACGCGATCACGAGGTAACCCATTTCGAAGTCGCTATTGATGATCGCCATGATGCCTCCTTCCCTATGCCGGTACGTCGTGTCCGGCAGAGCGTCGTTCCGTCGACGTTGCATGCAGGGATGATCTGAATGAATGATAGGTTGCGACGTGATGCAAAAAAGGCGCTCTGGCTCAGGGCACGATGCACGGCGGCGGCACATCGGCGTGGCGAAGCCTGCGCTGCACGCCCGGCGAGCTCGCCGCATCGCGCAGCCGGCTCGCCGCGGCGCGGCTTGACGCTCGCCGGCACGTCACCCACACTGGTTCGCACGACGGGCACGCGGCGTGTGTTGTCATGTGCGCGTCACGCGGATCGAACCATTCGCGCCGGCGCGCGGCCCTGGCGCCCGGCAACGAACGCGCGGAGAGCTTCGACGTGGTGCTTTTTCCTATCCGATGGACCGGCCGGCTACTCGCCTGCGCCATCGCGCTCGGCCCCGGTGCGGCCATGGCCGATGTGCGCGACCACGGCAACACGATCGACACGGGCGGCGGCGCGCCCGTCACGGTCGTCAGCGATGTCCACGAATTCGTGATCCAGCACGACGGCGCGCTCGACGAGCACGACGATTCGACGCTGCGCGCGAACGATGCAAACGGTATCGATGCCATCGCGCAGCGCTACGTGTGGTTCGACAGGAATCTCGAGAAGGTGGACCTGCTCGCGGCCGAGACGATCGATCGCGACGGGGTCGCGCATCCGGTCGGCGCGGACGGCATTCGCGACGTGCAGGAGCCGCGCTCGGCCGGCGCGCCGACGTTCCAGGACGGGCTGCTGCGCACCGTCGTGTTTCCCGGCGTCGAAGCCGGGTCGAGCACGCGCGTGGCGTTCCGCAAGACCCGCACGAAGCCGGTCAATCGCGGCTACTTCGGCTATACGGTGGAGCCGTCGCGCGAGCCGGTCGACCGCCAGCGGCTGATCTTCGACGTGCCGGCCGACATGCCGCTGTATTCAGATGCGCGCGGCTACGTCGCGCTGCCGCCGGTCACCGCGAACGGCCGCACGCGCTATGAATTCGACTATCGGCACGGCCCGTACGACCGCATCGAAAGCGGCGCGGTCGGCTACGCGACCTACGGCGACCGGCTCGTCGTGTCGACGCTGCCCGACTATGCAGCGTTCGCCGCGCGCTATCGCAACGCGGCCGTCGATCCGGGCGCGGACGATCCGGCCGTCGCGCAACTGGCGCGCACGCTCACCGCGGGTGTCGCCGATCCGCACGACCAGGCGCGCATCCTGTACGACTGGGTGCAGGCGAACATCCGCTACGTCGGGTTGTTTCTCGGTGAAACGGCCGCCGCGCCGCATCGCGTGACGGACATCCTGCGCAACCGCTACGGCGACTGCAAGGATCATGTCGCGCTGTTCGGCGCGCTGCTCGCGGCGGTCGGCATCCGCAGCGAGCCGGTGCTGCTCAATCTCGGGTCCGTCTACACGCTGCCGGCGGTGCCCGGTTACGGCGGTGGTGCGATCAATCACGCGATCACGTGGCTGCCCGATCTCGCGCTTTTTGCGGACACGACGACGGCCGGCATCGCATTCGGCTATCTGCCGCCGATCGTGATGGACCGTCCCGCGCTGCTGGTCGACACGGGCGTGCTGTCGCGCACGCCGGCCACGCAACCGCGCGGCCGCGTCGCACGGGTGGAGATCGATGCGGCGGGGCCGGGCGCCACGCGTTTTCATGCGTACATCGAGGACGACGGCTGGACGGCCGAACTCGAACGCAACCTGTTTCGCCGCGCGACGCCCGATGCCATCGCGCAACTCGCGAACAACCGGCTGCGGCAAAGCGGCTTGCGCGGCCGCGCGCAGCTGTCGACCAGCGACCGGCGCGCGACCGACGGGCCGTTCGACGTGACGATGTCGGGCACGCTCGATCATTTCGTGTGGCCCGACGGCACGACCGCGTTGCCCGCGCTGTCGAGCCTGACGGGCGGCATCGCGACGCAGGTCGAGAACTGGCTCGCCGAGCCCGTGCGCACGCAGCCATGGGGCTGCATCGGCGGCACGTTCGACGAGACCGGCCAGATCGCGCTGCCGGCGGACGTCGCGGTGACCGACCTGCCGGCCGATACGGCCGTGCACGACCGCTTCGTCGACTTCACGTCGCATTACGTATTCGACGCGGCCGCGCGCGTCGTGCAGGTCACGCGGCGCATGACGGCGGATTTCGGCCGTCAGGTGTGTACGGCGGACGAATTCACGGCGCTGCGCGCGTCGCTCGAGCGCATCGAACGCGACACGCAGGCGCAGATCGTCGTGCGGGCGAAAGGGCGTTGAACGGGCAGGGAAGGTGAATGCATCGATGCGATCGGTCGATGCGCAGGAGGGACATCATGACGGAACGGGATCACGAGATCGCCGATCTCTCGAAGGATTTGCTGGGCCGGATCGTGCAAGGCACCGTGGCGAGCGGTGCGGTCGTGGACGTGGAGCAGTGCGCGGCGCTTGCCGTGCAGTGCGCGACGGCGCTGATCGACACGTTGGAAGCGCGCAGCGACTGAGCGACGCTGCCCTCACGTCTGAAGGCCATTGAAACGACGCCTGGCGGCCGCGGCCGGCATCACGCGCGAAGCGTGACGCGTGCCACGTCACGCATTACGCATCGACACGCACCTCGCCGTCCGCGCGCACGGCGCCCGGCGGCTTGCCCACCACGCGCTTGAACGCGCGGCTGAACGCGGCGAGCGAGCCGTAGCCGAGCCGGTACGCGACGGCCTCGATCGTCTCGTGGTCGCGCGTGATCCATTGCGCGGCGAGCCGCATCCGCAGCTCGGTCAGGTAGCGCACCGGCGTCATCCCGGTGGCCGCGAGAAAGCGTTCGGCGAACACCGAACGCGACACGCCCGCTTCGGTCGCGAGTTCCGCCACGCTCCAGTTGCGGCCCGGGTCGCGATGCAAGGCGACGATCGCGCGGCCGAGCTTCGGCTCGCGCAGCGCCTGCACCCAGCCCGTCGCATCACCGCATCCGCATTCGACCCAGCCGCGCACGATGAACGCGGCGACCACATCCGCGAGCCGCGCGAGGATGCCCGCGAAACCCGCGCGCGCCGAGCACGCTTCGCGCTCCATCGCATCGAGCATCGGGCGGATTTCCGGGTAGCGCGCGAGCAGCGTGCCGACGTGCATGAACTCCGGCATCGTGCCGACGAGCGGCTGCATGCCGCCGAGATCGAGCTCCATGCACGCGCTGAAGATCAGCGCATCGCCGGCGCCCGGCTCGGTCGTCGCGCAACTGGCGGGCGACACGCCGGCCGACGCCACCGACGCGACCGTGTCGCAGATCTTCGCGACCTCGAAGCCGTTGATCTCGCGGCACGGTGCATCGGGGTCCGACACCAGCGCGTGCATGCCGCCGTGCGGCAGCAGGATCGCGTCGCCGGCTTCGAGCCGCATCGTGGCGCCCGACGCGTCGCGCAGCAGCACCGGCCCGCGCCCGACGAAATGGAACTGCGCGCGGCCCGTCACGTGGCCGAAGTTCAGCCCGAACGGCCGCGCGACCTGGATGCGGCGGTACTGGACGCCGCTCAGGCGCATCCCCAGCAGCAGCTCGCTGACGAGGTCGTGCACATCGGGAATAGGGGGCAGAAGGGGCTCGGACATAGCGAGATACGGACGATCGATCAACAAGAACGGATTGTATGTCATAGACCGTCCTGACGTGGTTCCTTACGATACGCCCTCATCAGTACTTTCCCTAACCGACACGGAACCACGCATGAATCCCGGAACCTCCACGGCCGCCTCGACGGCGGCCCCCCGCGAACCGGCCTGGGGCGCGGTATTCGCGATGACGCTCGGCGTGTTCGGGCTCGTCACGGCCGAATTCCTGCCGGCGAGCCTGCTGACGCCGATGGCCGACAGCCTCGGCGTGACCGAAGGCGTGGCCGGGCAGGCCGTCACGGCCACCGCGACGGTCGCGCTGGTCACGAGCCTGCTGATCTCGGCGCTGACGCGCACGATCGACCGGCGGCGCGTGCTGCTCGTGTTCTCGGTGCTGCTCGTCGCGTCGAACCTGGCGGTCGCGTTCGCGCCCAACCTGGCAATGCTGCTGGTCGGCCGCGTCGTGCTCGGCATCGCGCTCGGCGGCTTCTGGACGATGGCCACCGCTACCGCGATGCGGCTCGTGCCGACGGCGATGGTGCCGCGTGCGCTGTCGATCATCTTCAGCGGCGTGGCGGTCGCGACGATCGCGTCCGCGCCGATGGGCAGTTACTTCGGGCACCTGATCGGCTGGCGCAACGTGTTCTTGATCGCGGCCGCGCTCGGCGGCATTGCGTTCGTGTCGCAGATCCTCACACTGCCGTCGATGCCGCCGAGCGGCACGACGCGGCTGCGCACGCTGATCGACGTGCTGCGCCGGCCGACCGTCGGCCTCGGCATGTTCGCGACGATCCTCGTGTTCACCGGGCACTTCGCGTTCTTCACGTACCTGCGGCCGTTCCTCGAACAGGTCGCGGGCGTCGGCGTGAACGGGCTGTCGGCGATCCTGCTCGGCTACGGCATCGCGAACTTCGTCGGCACGTCGCTCGCCGGCCGCGTGCTCGAACACCGGTTGCGGCCGATGCTGATCGGCATGCCTGCGCTGATGGTCGTGCTCGGCGTCGCGCTCGTCGCACTCGGCCGCGCGCCGATGATCGACGCGGTGCTCGTCGCGTTGTGGGGGATGGCATTCGGCGGCGTGCCCGTCGCGTGGTCGACGTGGGTCACGCGCACGGTGCCCGATGAAGCCGAGAGCGCGGGCGGGCTGATCGTCGCGGCGATCCAGCTCGCGATCGCGACGGGCGCGGCGGCCGGCGGCGTCGTGTTCGACGCGAACGGGGCGGCCGGCGTGTTCGTTGCCGCGGCCGTCGTGCTGGCCGTCGCGGTCGCGACGATCGTGACCGGCGTGCCGAAGCGTGTCGGCGTGGGGTCCGCGCTGGCGGAATGAGTTGCACCGGCGGGCCGCCCGGCCCGCCGCTCAGCGCACCGGTGCGTGCGTGTCGAGCAACTGCCGGTGACGCGCTTCGGTCGCGTCGTCGGCGGGGAACATGCACTCCATGCGCAGTTCCTGCGCGGCGGCGCTTTGCGGCGTCCCCACCGTCGTGACCAGCGAGAAGTAACGCAGCACGACGCCTTCATGCACGAAGCCGATCGGGATGACCGGCAGCGATGGTGCGGCGGCTGGCGCCGGCGGCGTTTTCCAGTCGCGCGGCGCATCGGGGCTCGCGAGCAGGTCGTCGAGCAACTGCCGGGTGTCGTCGTCGATCACGCGGCCGACCGCTTCGCGCTGCACGCGCTGCAGCAGGCTGCGCGACACTGTCTCCCAGTCGGCCAGGAACGGCCGCATCCCCTGCGGATCGAACATCAGGCGCAGCAGGTTGCGCGGGCCGTCGCGCGCGGCCATGTCGATGAAGCAGCTGAAGAAGCGCGGCGCCGCGTCGTTGGTCATCAGCACGTTCCAGTGGCGATCCATCACGATCGCCGGAAACGGATCGTGCTGGCGCACGACCCGTTCGAGCGCGCCGATCACGCCCTGCATCTCCTGCGCATCCCACGGCGCTTCCGAATACACCGGTGCATACCCGGCCGCGAGCAGCAGCGCGTTGCGCTCGCGCAGCGGCACGTCGAGCGTTTGCGCGAGCGTCAGCAGCGTGTCGCGGCCTGGCACGCTGCGTCCGCTTTCGATGAAGCTGATCTGGCGCTGCGAGATGCCCGCGTCGAGCGACAGGTCGAGCTGGCTCACGCCGCGCACGTCGCGCCAGTAGCGCAGCAACTGGCCGAGTTCGTGCGGCGGCGCGTGCGGTTCGCGGCGGCTGGCGTTCATCGTGCCTCCCTGGGCGTTCCGTGAGCGACGCGATCGACTATATCGGACTCACGCGGCGTTCGCCTGCCACGCGAATGCGTCGAACGGCGCTTCGAGCGCGGGCTGCGTCACGCTGCCGACGTAGTTCGTGATCGTCGATGCGGCGACCACCGCGATCACTTCCAGCAACTGTTCGGCGCTGAAGCCGGCGTCGAGGAACGCTTGCCGGTCGGCCTCGGGCAGGCGGCCGCGGGTGTCGATCAGCTTGCGTGCGGTGGCCGACAGCGCGGCCAGTGTCGGGTCGCCGGGCAGGGCGCCGTGGCGGATCGCGTCGACGTCGGCGTGGGTCACACCCTGTTTCAGCGCCAGCGCGGTATGGAACGCGACCGGCCATTCGCTCGCGTTCGTGACCGCGTTGGTGAGCAGGAGCGTCTGGATCTGCGGCTCGGTGAGGCTGCTCGCGTGCACGCGCTCGAACAGGCCGATGAAGCCGTTGATCAGCACCGGCGACGCGGCCATGGCCGCCGCGATGTTCGGGACGATGCCGAAGGTTTGCTGGAGCTGCTGGAGGACGGGCTTTGAGGCGGCCGGTGCCGAGTCGATGGTGTGAAGCGGGTAGGCGGACATGATGTCTCCGGGGGAGGGGCGCCGCCGGATTGGCGGCGCGACACCCGAAGCGTAGGAGCGGCCGTGTCGCGCGCCAATTACATGCGATGTAATCATCCGATGCGCGCGAAGCGGTCAGCCGCCTTGCCTGACCAGCTCCGCCAGCGCCTTCATCGCCTGCAGGTACGGATACGGCCCGTGGCTGATGCGGGCCACGCCGTATTCCGCGAACTCGGCGAGCGTCGGCGTTTCCGTGACGCGCATCACGTTCACCGGCAGCGGCGACGCGGCCGTCAGTGCGCGAATGAGCGCCGGTGAGCCCAGCCCCGGCACGAACAGCCCATCGGCACCGGCCGCGGCATACGCGCGTGCGCGGGCCAGCGTGGCGTCGAGCAGGCGTTCGTCGTGCGTGTCGGCCGGCGCCGTGAAGAACACGTCGGTGCGCGCGTTGATGAAGTAGTCGGCGCCCGCACGATCGGCGGCCTGCCGGGCTGCCGCGAGACGAGCCGCCGCTGCGTCGACGTCGCGCAATTCGCCCGTCGCCGGGAAGCTGTCCTCGAGGTTGCAGCCGATCGCGCCGGCCTTGATGCTGAGCGCGATCGTTTCGGCGACATCTTCCGGCCGCTCGCCGTACCCGCTTTCGAGATCGACCGTGACGGGTAGGTCGGTCGCGCGCGTGATTCGCTCGAGCACGTCCATCATCAGCGCGCGCGGCATCTGCTCGCCGTCGCCGAAACCGTTCGCCGCCGCGACCGACCAGCTGCCGGTCGCCAGTGCGACGGCGCCCGCATCGGCCGCCGTGCGCGCGCTGCCGGCGTCCCATACGTTGAACAGCGCCAGCGGCTGGCCCGCACGGTGAAGCGAACGGAAATATGCACCCTTCTCATTGCTGCTCATGCTTGCGTCTCCTGGTTGAAAACCGGATCGGTTGTCGTGCCGAACGATACTGCCACCGTATCGAGCGCCGCGAGGAAATCGCGCGCGTCGAACAGCTCGCCGAGACTGCGCACGCCGCCCGACACCACGGTGTCGCCCGCGATCAGGCGCACGGCCGCCTCGACGATGATCGGTGCGCTGACCGCGTAGATGTCCTGCCCGGACGCCGTCGCGCCGTGCGTCGTGCCGCCCTGCACGACGATCGCGTCCATCGCGAACTGCTGCGCCGAGCGGCCCGTCTCGTCGGTCGGCTCGGGCGGCGGCGTGGCGGCATCGCGCACGTCGCGCAGCGCGACGGTGGCGAGCCACGATTCGATCGTATCGATGCGCAGGTGACGCGACAGTGTCATCACTTCCGAAAACGGCAGCAGCGTCACGTCGACGCGGCCGATCGGCGGCGGGAACGGCCATGCGCGTTCGCGTGCGGTCGACGGCACCGGTGTCGGCTTGCCGTTCATCTGCACGAGCCGCACCGCGCGATTGCGTTCGCCCGTCACGCGCGTGCCGCGCGTCGGGTGCCAGCGGTCGAGGCCGGTTGCGATATCGACGCGCTCGATCGGCTGGCGCGGGTCCACGACGGCCGTGACGAGCAGGTCGGCCAGGCCGCCATAGAACGCAGCGGCCGGCACGAGGGTCACGCCCGAGGCGCGCGCCCGCGCGTCGCTGTGTTCGGCCAGCGCCAGCACCGACGGCTGCTCGGCGGTCAGGTCGAGATAGGGGATGCCGGCCCGCAGCGCCGCGTCGGCCAGCGGCAATGCGGTATCGAGGTACGGGCCCGCGCAGTTGATGACCGCAGCCGCGCCGCGCAACGCGGCGTCGAGCGCGGCAGGATCGTCGATCGCGGCGACGCGTGCGAGCGCGAGCGCCGTATCGCCGCCGTCCTCCGCGAGCCGCGCGGCATCGCGCCCGATGCGGATCGCGCGCAGGCCGCGCCGGGCCAGTTCGGCGACGACGAACCGCCCGGTATGACCCGTGGCGCCATAGACTGCAACCGTCATTCGATCATCCATGATCTACTCCGATACAGAACGGTCTGTTTTATAGTACAGACCTGTAGCGTCGTCAAGCACGCGGTGCTATGATCGGATCACTGTTGCGGGAGTGGGCGGCCAGCCAGGCCGGGTCGGGATGAAAAAGGAAACGGGTACACCAGGGAGCGCGCCCGATACGCGCGAACGCATTCTGCAAACGGCCAGCGAGCTGTTCTACCGGGAGGGTACGCGCGCGGTCGGCGTGGACCTGATCGTCGCGCAGGCAGGCGTGGCGAAGACGAGCCTCTATCGTTACTTCACGACGAAGGACGACCTGATCGAAGCGTTCCTGCTGCGCGAGGACGCCGATTTCTGGGCGCATTGGGATGCGGTGGCCGCGCAGTACCGGCGCACGCCGCGCGAGGAACTGGATGCGCAACTGCAATGGATCGGCGAGCGCATTGCGCGCCCCGGCTATCGCGGCTGCCCGCAGATCAACATCGCCGCCGAATACGCGGACGGCAACCATCCGGCCCGCAAGGTGGCCGTCGCGCACAAGCAGGAACTGCGGCGCCGGCTGACCGAGCTGGCGGATGCGATGGGTGTCGACGAGCCGGAAACCTTCGCGCTGCGGCTTGCGACCGTGATCGACGGCGCGCTGAGCAGCGGGCAGGCGTTGCATGCGCATGGGCCCGTGGCTTTCCTGCAGGAATTCGCGCAACTGCTGTTGCCGAAGAAGGGCCGCAAGTAAGCCGCGTGGCCGCGGCGATCCGCGCGCCGGTCCGGTTCAGTCGCGCGCGGCCGGATCGACCGACAGCGCGCGCAACTGGCCGCGCAACTGATCGACTTCCCCCGGCGCGAACGGCCGTTCGATCTCGGCATGCGTCTGCTGCCACAGCGGAAACGCCGCGGCCAGCAGGTCGTGGCCGGCCGGCGTCAGTTCGAGCAGGCGGCTGCGCCGGTCGTCCGGATCCTGGATGATCGTGACCAGGCCGCGCCGCTCGAGCGGCTTCAGCGCGGCCGTGAGCGTGGTGCGGTCCATCGCGAGCAGCGACGCGACCGATTTCATCGGTGCCGGCTGGGGCCGGTTCAGCGACATCAGCAGCGAAAACTGGCCGTTGGTGAGCTCCAGCGGGCGCAGCACATCGTCGAAGATCCGCGCAAGATTACGCGCCGCGCGCTGCATGTGCAGGCACAGGCAGCAATCGCGCACCATCAGCGTCGTTTCGAAGGGGAGCTTTTCTTTTCGTGCCATGTTGCAATTGTGTTGATATCAACCTATCGTGTCAAGGTCGAGGCGCGGCAGCCCGTCGCGTCCGTTACCGGAGGGGACACATGAGTGCTCAACAGCAGTTGTATCTCGCGGTATTTCTCGGGACGAAGGATAGCCCGGCGATGAAGGCGTGGATGGCGCTGCCGGACGAGGAGCGGCGCACGCGCGAGCGCGACGGCATCGCCGCATGGCATGCGTGGGTCGACCGGCATCGCGACGCGATCGTCGAGATGGGCGGCCCGCTCGGCAAGACGAAGACCATCGATGCCGCCGGCGTCAAGGACACGGCGAACGCGATGAGCGGCTTCACCGTCGTGCGGGCGGCCTCGCACGAAGCCGCGGCCGCGCTGTTCGAAGGCCATCCGCATTTCACGCTGTTCCCGGGCGTGGCGATCGACGTGATGCCGGTGCTGCCGATTCCCGGCGCGTGAACGGCGGGCGAGGCTCGGCGCCGTGTATCGGCGATGCGCCGTGGCCGGCAGGTGGACGTTTTCCCGACATTCTGGATGGAGACTGGCGATGAAGCTTTACGGATTTGCCGGCACCCGCTCGCAACGCGCGCTGTGGGGGCTGAAGGAGCTGGATGCCGATTTCGAGTTCATCTCGGTGAACCTGCTCCAGGGCGAGCACAAGCGGCCCGAATTCCTGCGCCTCAATCCGGCCGGCAAGGTGCCCGTGCTGGTGGACGGCGACCTCGTGATTCCCGAATCGGCCGCGATCGTGCTGTATCTCGCGGACAAGTACCCGGGGAAGGCGCTGCTGCCGGTCGATCCGGCGCTGCGGGCCGAGGCTTACCGGTGGGTCATGTTCGCGGTGACGGAGCTCGAGCAGCCGCTGTGGCGGATCACGCGGCACTCGTTCATCTATCCGCCGGAGAAGCGTTCGCCGGCCGATATCGAACTGGCGCGCGACGATTTCAGGACGATGGCGGCGATCCTCGACAAGCATCTCGAAGGCCGCGAATTCATCGTCGGCGACTCGCTGACTGTGGCCGATTGCGTGACGGCTTACCTGATCGACTGGGCCGGCGAGTGCAACCTGATCGAACCGTTTCCGCAGTTGCGTGCGTATCTCGAACGGTTGTATGCGCGGCCGAAGGCGCCGCAGCGGATCGCGGACGCGCGCAAGGCGGCGTGAACGGGCGGCGGCCGGTCATGCGTTGGATCGGCACGGCCGACCGTTACGTTGGTGCGGTCGGCGAGCGGCAGTCTTGCCGCGTTTCATGATGATGAAGCGTGCGTCGCGAACGCGGCGCACGCAGGTGCTCACGCCACGTCGTCAGGCCCGCCAAGCATGCGGCACAGCATCGACAGGTCGCTGAGCGTGACGTGCGGGGTCGCGGCCTGCTGCTGCGCACGCTCCGCTTCCGGGTGCGTATCGCGCACCACCCACGCCGCCTGCAGCCCCGCGTTCAATGCGCCGACGATATCGAGGTGGTAGTCATCGCCGACATGCAGCAATTCCGCCGGTGGCACGTCGAGCGTTTCCGCCGCCGCATGGAAGATCCCGGGCTCCGGCTTCGCGACGCCGAACGCCTGCGCGCTGAGCGTCGCACGAAAGAATTCGCCGCCGCCGGTCAGCCGGAGGTCCGCGTTGCCGTTGGTCACCGCGATCAACGGAAACCGCGCGCTCAACCACGCGAGCGCCGGCAACGCATCTTCATAGAATTCAACCCGGTTGCGCGCGGCATAGAAGGCTGCGTACGCACGGTCGGTGAGCGCGACATCTTCGTTCGCGCGCTCCAGTGCAAGCCGGATCGAGCCGATTCTCATCGCGCGGAAGTCGCCGGCGAGATCGGGGCACAATCGTTCGTATTCCTCACGCAAGTCGCTGAGCGCCTGCTGCGTGGGCAGCACCCGCTCGGTACCGGGCGCGTGCTCGATCAGCCACGTGCGAAGCTCCCCTTCGGCCCGTACGACGGATGGCCCGAACGGCCACAGGGTGTCGTCCAGGTCGAACGAGAGCGCGGAAACTTGGGTGAGACGCATGGAGGTTGACGGGGCGTTTCGTTTACCAGGGCCACGGAATGGCGATTCCGGTGCCGTTTTCGAGGGCCTGCCGATACAGGAAGCGTGCGACGGTCAGGTCCTGCAGCGCGAGCCCGGTCATGTCGAAGACGGTGATCTCGTGCGGCGCGCGGTCGACCGTCGCGGTTCCCGCGAGGATGTCACCGATTTCCATGCGTGGCAAATCCGGCGCCCACTGGCACTCGCCGATGCTGCGCGCCTGGTCGTGATCGTCCACGACAATCCGCGCGCGTTCCAGCACGCCGGCCGGCAGCTCGCGCTTGCCGGCGGTGTCGGCGCCCACGCAGGTCAGGTGGGTGCCTGGCTGCACCGCATCCGCATCGAACAGCGGGCCGCCGCCGGGCGTTGCCGTGATCACCACGTCGCTGTTGGCCACCGCGTCGTTCCGGTCGCGCGCCACGCCGATCGTGCATCGTTCCCGGAAGGCCGATTCGAACGCCGGGTCGGGCTCGCCGCTGGCGCTCACGTACTGCACGGTGCACCGTTGCGGTAGCAGCCCGAGTGCATAGTCGAGCTGGACGCGCGCCTGCACGCCGGTGCCGAACACGCAGATTCGCGTGCTGTCGCGTCGCGCGAGCAGTTGCAGACCGAGGCCGCCGGCGGCGCCGGTGCGCGCGGTGGTGATCGCATTGCCGTCCATGATGCATAGCGGTCGGCCGGTGGCCGGGTCGAACAGCGCGACGGTGGCCTGATGCGGTTCGCCGCCGAGCCCGCGGTTGCCGGGCCAGAATCCGGCCGCCTTGAAACCGAGCAGGTCCTGATTCGCGACATCGCCCGACTTGATGCCGAACACGCCGCCGGTGTGCAGCTTCTCACGCACCACCGGGAACACGCGTCCGGCCCGTTGACTGTGCAGCACGAAGGCTTCGCGAACGGCCGCCGTCACTTGCGCGGCCTGGAGGGCGGGCGCGACGGTATCGCGGTCGAGAAGCAGGAGTCGGTCGTCGGTCGGCATGTTCGGGCAAGCGCTTTCGGCGCCAGGCAAATCGGGGTGGTTTAAATTTTGTCCAGATTTGGACAAATAGTCAATGAATCGACGGGGCGGCACGGGCGCGCGGTTTTGCTCACCACCCGTAGAAGCGCGGCCACGTCTGCGCGCCGCCGTCTTCGCCGATCGCCTGATATTCGGGATGTTGCGCACCGGTGGCGCACGCGTGATTCGGCAGGATGCGCAGGCGGGTGCCGATCGGAAACCGTTGCGCGATGCCGGCGTCGGGCGTGCCTGCACGCGACACGATCCCGTGCTCCTGGTTGGCGGCGCTCATCACGTAGTCGCCGAGCACGTCGCCGTGTTCGGTGCAAACTTGCCCGTAGCCGAAGTCGTGCGCCTGGCGCTGCGTGCCGCGGTCGCGGCTCATCGCCATCCAGCCGGCGTCGACGATCGCCCAGCCTTTCTCTTCCTGGTGCCCGATGACGGTGGTCAGCACCGACAGCGCGATGTCGGACAGGTCGCACACGCCGATGTTGTGCATCACGAGGTCGAACATCACGTACACGCCGGCGCGCACTTCGGTCACGCCTTCGAGATGTTCCGCCGCGAGGGCGGTGGGGGTCGAGCCGATGCTCACGACCGGGCAGGGCAGCCCGGCAGCCCGAAGGCGCTCCGCCGCCCGCACGGTGCGGCTGCGTTCCTGCTCGGCGATCGCCGCCAGCGCGTCGGGCGTGTTGTATTCGTAGCTGGAGCCCGCATGTGCCAACACCCCGCCGAGCACCATCCCGCCGTCGACCAGCGCGCGGCCCACGTCGATCAGCAGGTCGGCGTCGGGCGGAATCCCGGAGCGGTGGCCATCGACGTCGACCTCGATCCACACGTCGAAGCGCTCGTCGTGCGCGCGCCCGAATTCGGCGATCGCGTGTGCGGCCGGCAGGCTGTCGGCGACGAGCTTCAGGTCGCAGCCCTGCCGGCGCAGCGCGAGCGCCTGGCCCAGCTTCGCGGGCACCATGCCGACCGCGTAGACGATGTCCCGGATACCGTGCGCGAAAAACTGTTCGGCTTCCTTGAGCGTCGACACCGTGATGCCCTGTGCGCCGGCCGCGATCTGGGCATCGACGACTTGCGTGCTCTTGGTGGTCTTGACGTGTGGCCGGAACCGGACGCCGAGCGCGTCCAGATGCGCCTGCATGCGGCCGATGTTGTGCTGCATGCGGCCGACGTCGATCAGGGCGGCCGGGGTGTTGAGGGTTTGAAGGTCCACGATGCGTTGCCTCGGAGGGTTGCCGATGTGGACACTGTAGGGCTGTCGTTGAGTCTCGGGTTTAACGCGCTGCTAATCTTGCATTAAAGACTGTTTAATCAACAGGATCGCGTGGCCCGCGGCGCGGCTCACGCGTTGCCACGCCACGGCGGCGGGCTGAGCAACCGTGTCGCGGCTTCGAGAAACACCCGTTGCCGCGCGGAGCGGCCGGTGCGCGACGGCAGCAGCGCCGTCACGGGGGCCGGCGGCAGGTGCCAGTCGGGCAGCAACCGGACGAGCTTGCCGTTCGCCAGCAGCGGCGCGACGTCCCACTCGGAGCGCTCGACGATCCCGAGCCCCGCCAGCGCCCATTCCGTGATGACGGTGCCGTCGTTCGAGGACAGCGCGCCGGTCACGCGGATCACGGCGGACCGGCGCGGTTCGCCCTTGACGTCGCCGCCTTGCGAGAAGCGCCAGCGCGGGATGTCCTCGTCGTTCTCGCGCAGGCACAGGCAGTCGTAGCGGGCGAGGTCGGACGGATGGTTCAATTCCTTGATACGGCGCGCATAGGCGGGGCTCGCGCACAGAAAGCGGTCATTCGGCGCGAGCGGATACCCGATCCACGACGACGACTTGAGGCTGCCGACGTGAACGACCACGTCGGCGCCCGGCGCGCTGGTCAACGGGCTCTCCGACAGGTGGAGCGCGATGTCGAGCTTCGGATGCGCGCGCTGCACGTCGCGCACGATCCGCGCGACGTACTTGCGGCCGAAGCCGAGCGGGGCGACGACGCGCAGCGTGCCGCGCACGTCGCCGTGGTCGCCCGAGATGCTGACCGGCAGCGCCTCCACGCGCTCGAGGATGTCGACGGCTTCCTGGTACAGGCGCTGCCCTTCGTCGGTCAACGCGATCCCTTTCGGCTGCCGCACGGCGAGCCGGGCGTTCAATCGCGCTTCCATCCGCTGCAGGCGAATCGTGACCGCGGGCGGCGTGAGATCGAGCAGCCGCGCGGCCGCGGCCAGCGAGCGCGACGTGCCGATCGCGCGGACGAGTCGAAGGTCGTCGAGGTCGAGCATTTCGTGTCTCTTAATGCTGGGTGTGCCGAGCATTAAACCGCACATCGCGACGCGAATCCATCGGTGCGGCGGTGGATCGCGTCGGTCGCGCACCGAATCGGATTGCGTGGCCGCTTCGAATCACACGGCCCGCGACGCCACGCACCGTTACCGGCCGAGCCCGACAATCAGCGACCGGTGCGCGGCGACCCCGGCCATCACGCCCGACGCCGATGCGAACGTTGCGTTGGTCATCGGCGTCGACGCGTCGCCGGCCGCGAACACGCCGGCGACGCTCGTCTGCTTCATTGCATCGACGCGCACGACCGGGCCGAGCGGCCCGTCGTCGAACGCACAGCCGAGCTGCTGCGCGAGATCGCTCGCCATCGCCGTGTGCGCGCCGACGAACAGCGCATCGATCGGCACGACCTGCCCGTCGGCGAGCCGCAACGCTTCGATTCGCGGCGCATCGCCGAGGATTTCCACGACCGGCGACCGTTCGATGCGCACGCCGCGCGCATCGAGCAACGCGGCTTCTTCTTCGTTCGCCTCGACTACACCCTGCGTGAACCACGTCGTCGGGCCCCAGTCCGGAATCAGGATCGCCTGATGCACCGACAGCGGATGCGTGGCGAGCACGCCGAGCCGCTGGCCGCTCACCTCGTATCCATGGCAGTACGGACAATGCAGCACGCTCGCGCCCCAACGTTCCGCAAGCCCCGGCAGCGCGGGCAACGCGTCGCGGATACCGGTCGCGAGGATCAGCCGGTCGGCGCTCGCCCGGCTGCCGTCGGCGAGCGTCACGTGGAAGCGGCCGTCCGCATCGCGCTCGGCCGTGCGCACGTCGCCTGCGATCCGTTGCACGGTGGGGTACGCGGCGAGCTGCGCGGCGGCCTGCTCGACGATCTGTGCGGGCGGCTTGCCGTCCTGCCCGAAAAAACCGTGCGCGTGCGCGGCAAAGCGGTTGCGCGGCCGGCCGGCGTCGACTACGAGCACACGGCGGCGCGCCCGAGCAAGCTGCATCGCGGCCGACAGCCCCGCAAAGCTGCCGCCGATCACGATCACTTCATGATGGCCATGCATGCACCGACTCCTTTCCTGAACCTGCGTGAATGACGGACGTGCTCCGATGGTGGTCGTCTCGACTCAACTCAACCCAACTCACGAAACACGAGAAGTTGCATGATAGGGCGATGGTATCATTCACGCAACTTCAAAAGTTTCGAGAGAGGGGAGCGCCGCCCGTGAGAACCGATAGCCGCTTGTCGCGCATGCTGCATGCGCTGATCCACATGGATCAGGCCGACGGCCCGATGACGTCCGACGCGATCGCGACGATGTTGTGCACGAACCCGGTCGTCGTGCGGCGCCTGCTCGGCGGCTTGCGCGACTGCGGCTACGTGCAGTCGGAGAAGGGGCATGGCGGCGGCTGGGTGCTGAGCGTCGCGCTCGACGACATCACGCTGCTCGACGTCTATCGCGCGGTGGGCGAGCCGCCGCTGTTCTCCGATCTGGTGACCGACGACGAGGCCGAATGCCTGGTCGAGCAGGCCGTCAATGCGCACCTGTCGGCCACGCTGAAGGAGGCCGAGACGACGCTGCTCGCCCGCTTCGGCGAAGTCACGCTCGGCATGCTGTCGCGCGATTTCGAGGCGAAGCACGCGAAGCGGCGCAAGCCGCGCTGACGCGCCGCAGCATCGCGGCCGGGCGTCGCGCCATGTGCGCGCCGACGTGGCCGAAAACGCTGCACCGCGATGTTCTGTCCCCCAACTTCTGCCCGGTTCGCCCGCCACAGGGCAAAATACGGGTTTTCCGCACCCGCGAGGGCGCGACCGAATCACGCGCCGGGCGGCGGCGGTGCGCCATCCGCACGCCGCCGCCGGGCGCCCAGGCAAGAAACGCTCGCCACGTCGCGAGCCCACAGGAGTCCAGACCCCATGCCCGAATCCAACCTGTCCTTCTTCGGCCGGCTGTCGCTGGCCGTCGGCACGTTTTTCTCCGTGCTCGGCAACCGCGAGTTCGCGGCCGGCGTGCTGCGCGTGCGCGATGGCGCCCCGGCACCGGTCGCGCCGGCACCCGCCGCTGCTCCGGCCCCGGCGCCTGCCGCCGCGCCCGTGAAGGCGCCGGCACCCGAGCTGCGCGAAGCGAGCCCGCAGGCCGCGCTGCAACTGCTCGGCCTGCTGCAGCGCGATGCGCGCTTCATCGACTTCGTCGAGGAAGACATCGCCGGCTACGCGGACGCCGACATCGGCGCGGCCGCACGCCTCGTGCACGACGGCTGCCGTGCCGCGCTGCGCGAACACTTCACGATCGTGCCGGTGCGCGACGAAGCCGAAGGCAGCCGCGTGACGCTGCCGGCCGGCTTCGACGCGACGGCCGTGCGCGTGACCGGCAACGTGGTCGGCGCCGCGCCGTTCACGGGCACCGTCAGCCATCGCGGCTGGCGGGTCGCCGACGTGCGCCTGCCGAAGCTGACGGGCAGCCACGACGCGTCGGTCGTCGCACCGGCGGAGGTGGAACTGTGAGCGATCCGCGCTATTCGATCGGCATCGATCTCGGTACCACCCATTGCGCGCTGTCGTACGTCGACAGCGCCGCGAGCGACGGCGAAACCATCACGCAGCAGGTGCTGCCGATCGCGCAGCTCACCGCGCCCGGCGCGCTGGAGTCGCGCGACCTGCTGCCGTCGTTCCTCTACCTGCCGCATGAAAGCGAACTCACGCAGGGCGACCTGACGCTGCCGTGGACGGCCTCGCGCGGCTTCGCGGTCGGCGAGATGGCCCGCACGCGCGGCGCCGGCACCCCGATCCGCCTCGTGTCGAGCGCGAAGAGCTGGCTGTGCCACCCGGGTGTCGACCGCCGCGCGGCGATCCTGCCGAGCGATGCGCCGCCGGAAGTGGCGCGCGTGTCGCCGCTGGAAAGCTCGATCCGCTACCTGACGCACCTGCGCGAAGCGTGGGACCACACGCATCCCGACGCGCCGTTCGCCGACCAGGACGTGACGGTCACGATCCCCGCATCGTTCGACCCGGCCGCGCGCGAACTGACGGCCGAGGCCGCCCGCGCCGCCGGCTACTCGCGGATGACGCTGCTCGAGGAGCCGCAGGCCGCGCTGTACAGCTGGATCCAGAAGAGCCAGGGCGGCTGGCGCAAGCAGGTGCAGGTCGGCGACCTGATCCTGTGCGTCGACGTCGGCGGCGGCACGACCGACCTGTCGCTGATCGCGGTGGTCGAGCGCGAAGGCAATCTCGAACTGCATCGCGTGGCGGTCGGCGAGCACATCCTGCTCGGCGGCGACAACATGGACCTCGCGCTTGCGCACATCGTCGCGCGCAAGCTCGCGCAGCAGGGCACGCAGGCCGATCCGTGGCAACTGCGCGCGCTCACGTACGCGTGCCGTTCCGCGAAGGAAACGCTGCTGTCCGACCCGACGACCGACGCGGTGCCGCTCGTCGTGCCGAGCCGCGGCTCGAAGCTGATCGGCGGGTCGATCCGCACGGAGCTGACGCGCGCGGAACTCACGCAGACGATCCTCGAAGGCTTCTTCCCGCAAGTCGACGCGGCCGCGCGCCCGGTGAGCCGCGCCCGCGTCGGCCTGACGCAGCTCGGCCTGCCGTATGCGCAGGACGCGGGCATCACGCGCCATCTCGCGGCGTTCCTCGGCCGCCAGGTCGCGGCGCTCGACTCGCTCGACGGCGTGCAGCGCACGCTGCCGCAGGGCGCGACGTTCCTGCATCCGACCGCCGTGCTGTTCAACGGCGGCGTGTTCAAGTCGACGCTGCTCACGCAGCGCGTGCTCGATACGCTCAACAGCTGGCTCGCCGCGGAAGGTGCGCCGCCCGCGCGCCTGCTCGAAGGCGCGGATCTCGATCTCGCGGTTGCGCGCGGCGCCGCGTACTACGGCTACGTGAAGCGCGGCCGCGGCGTGCGCATTCGCGGCGGCACGGCGCGTGCGTACTACGTCGCGATCGAATCGGCGATGCCGGCCGTGCCGGGGCTCGAACCGCCGGTGCAGGCGCTGTGCGTCGCGCCGTTCGGGATGGAGGAGGGCTCGGACGCGGCACTGCCGCCGCAGGAGTTCGGCCTCGTCGTCGGCGAACCGGTGCAGTTCCGCTTCTTCGGGTCGTCGGTGCGCCGCCAGGACCAGGTCGGCACGCTGCTCGACTACTGGTCGCCGGAAGAGCTGCAGGAGCTGGAGGAAATCCAGGCGACGCTGCCCGCCGAAGGGCGCACCGTCGGCGAGGTCGTGCCGGTGAAGCTGCATGCGCGCGTGACCGAAGCCGGCACGCTCGAACTCGAGGCGATCCCGAGCGGCACGGACGAGCGCTGGAAGGTCGAGTTCGACGTGCGCGGCGCCGCCTGAGCGCGATGAAGCGCTATACGGTCGGGATCGACCTCGGCACGAGCAATACGGTCGTCGCATACGTCGAGGCCGGTTCCGACGCGATCCGCGTGTTCGACGTCGAGCAGCTGGTCGGCCCCGGCGCGGTGGCGGCACAGCCGCTGCTGCCGTCGGTGCGCTATCACCCGGCGGAGGCCGAGCTGCCGCCGGATACGCTGCGGCTGCCGTGGGCGGCCCACGCGAAAGCGAGCGCGACCGGTGCGACGCCGGCCGTGATCGGCCGCTACGCGCGCACGCTCGGCGCGCAGGTGCCGGGCCGGCTCGTGACGAGCGCGAAGAGCTGGCTGTCGCACGCGTCGGTCGACCGGCTCGCGGCGATCCTGCCGTGGGGCGCGGCCGACGGCGTCGACAAGGTGTCGCCGGTCGATGCGAGCGCGAGCTATCTCGCGCACGTGCGTGACGCATGGGATGCCCGTTTTCCCGACGCACCGCTCGCGAAGCAGGATGTGATCCTGACGGTGCCCGCGTCGTTCGACGACGGCGCGCGGGCGCTGACGGTCGAGGCCGCGCGACGTGCGAAGCTGCCCGCGCTGCGGCTGCTGGAAGAGCCGCAGGCCGCGTTCTACGACTGGTTGTACGGGCAGCGCGACACGCTGCGCGAGACGTTTGCCGCTGCGCGCCGCGTGCTGATCTGCGACGTCGGCGGCGGTACGACCGATCTCACGCTCGTCGATGTCGCGCCGGGCGGCGACGGCGAGCCGACCTTCACGCGCGTCGGCGTCGGCAACCACCTGATGCTCGGGGGCGACAACATGGACCTTGCGCTTGCGCGCCTGGTCGAGTCGCGGCTGACCGAGCCCGGCACGCGGCTGTCCGCCGCGAGCCTGTCGCAGCTCGTCGAGCGTTGCCGCGCCGCGAAGGAGCGGCTGCTCGGCGACGATGCCCCCGAATCCGTCAACGTCACGCTGCTCGGCGCGGGCAGCAAGCTCGTCGGCGGTGCGCGCTCGGCCGAGCTGACGCGGCAGGAAGCCGAGCAGATCGTCGTCGACGGTTTCTTCCCGCAGGTCGAAGCCGGCGAACTGCCGCGCCGTGCGCGCGCCGCGATCGTCGAATTCGGGCTGCCGTATGCGAGCGACGCGGCCGTCACGCGGCACGTCGCCGCGTTCCTGAACCGGCATGCGGAAGGCCCGCTGCCCGACACGCTGCTGCTCAACGGCGGCGTGTTCCGCGCGGGCGCGCTCGCCGGCCGTCTCGCGCAGACGCTCGGCGCGTGGCGCGGTGCGCCGCTCGACGTGCTGCACAACGCGCATCCGGACGTCGCGGTCGCACGCGGTGCGGTGGCCTACGGGCTCGCGCGTGCGGGGCATGCACCGCGCATCGGCGGCGGGTCCGCGCGCAGCTATTTCCTCGTGCTCGACGATGGCGCCGAAGGCGCGGCCGCGCGTGGCGTGTGCCTGCTGCCGCGCGGCACGGAGGAGGGCCACGAGATCCGGCTCGACGATCGCACGTTCGCGCTGCAACTCGGGCAGCCGGTGCGTTTCCACCTCGTATCCACGGTGGCCGACACCGCGTATCGGCCCGGCGATCTCGTCGATCTCGACGGGGGCGATTTCGTGCGGCTGCCGCCGATCGCGACGGTCGTCGACGCAAAAGTGGGCGGCGATGCGCGCGAAACACCGGTGAAGCTTACCGCGTCGCTGACCGAGGTCGGCACGCTCGAAATGCACTGCATCGCGACCGACGATGCGTCGCGCCGTTGGCGGCTCGAATTCCAGCTGCGCGGCGATGCGCCCGTGCAGGGCGACGACGCTGCGCTCGCGCGGCACCCGCGGCTCGATCAGGCGCTCGAACTGATCGAGCGCTCGTTCGGCAGCAAGGCCGCCGGCGTCACGCCGAAAGATACGCGCCGGCTGCGCGCGCAGCTCGAGCAGGTGCTCGGTGCGCGCGAAGCGTGGGACGTCGCGCTCGCGCGTGAATTGTTCGATGCGTTGCTCGCGCGCGCACGTCGGCGGCGGCGCTCGGCCGATCACGAACGTGCGTGGCTGAACCTGGCCGGCTATTGCCTGCGTCCGGGGTTCGGGCATCCGCTCGATGCATGGCGCATCGAGCAGCTGTGGCCGCTGTTCGACGACGGGATTCAGTATGTGACCGACGCTCAGGTGTGGTCGGAGTGGTGGACGTTGTGGCGGCGCGTGGCCGGCGGCCTCGACGACGATGCGCAGACGCAGGTGCGCGACGCGATCGCGTTCCTCGAACCAACCGACGACAAGCGGCGCAAGCTGCCGTTCGATCCGGGCAAGGTCGGACCGGCCGATATGACGCGGTTGTCCGCGTCGCTTGAGCGACTGCCCGTTGAACGCAAGGTCGAGCTGGCCGAGCGGCTGATCGCGCAATTGCAGAAGCCGGCGGAGCGCACGCTGTGCGCGTGGGCGCTCGGACGCATCGGTGCGCGCCGGCCGTTCTACGGCAGCGCGCACAGTGTCGTGCCGGCGGCAGTCGCCACCGGCTGGCTCGATGCGCTGTTCACGCTCGACTGGAAACAGGTCGAGCCGGCGGCGTTCGCGGCTGCACAGATTGCGCGGATGACCGGAGACCGTTCGCGCGATTTGCCGGACGACACACGCGAGGCCGTGATCAAGCGCCTGTCGGCCGCGAATGCGTCGGCGGCATGGATCGACATGGTCCGTGAAGCGATCGCGTTCGACGAAGCCGACACGGTGCGCGTGTTCGGCGAAACGCTGCCGGCGGGGTTGAAGCTGCTGGCGGGGTGAGCGCGTACTGCCACACGTTTAGGCACCGTTCGGAGAGGGTAGCGAAGATGCAAGCAACTTGGCTGGGCCGATCCGGCCGCCTGGTCGCTAGCCAACTATGCGCCGGAACAGGGCGCGATAGTCGCGGACGGATTCTGTTCCCGCCTTGTATGCCCCGGCCGGGTTTTTCTTTCGATTCTTTCAATGCCGCTAAAGGGCATTAGCGGCATTGTGTTTAACGTGTCAAAACACGTAGGCCGCGTTCTGAACCTTGATAGTCGGTGGAATTGTACTGACAATGTCAGTACAATATGGGTATCCAAGCACTGTTGTTGACCGGAGGCTCCTCCATGTCCGCTACCCATCGCCCCCCGACCAAGCGCGACACCCTGAACTTGCGCGTGCAGCCTGACGAACGCGACCTGATCGATCGCGCGGCCGCCGCACGCGGGCAGAACCGCACCGACTTCATCCTGTCCGCCGCCCGCGCGGCCGCTGAGGAAACCCTGCTCGAGGCGACGCTGGTGCGCGCCAGTCCCGACGCGTATGCCGCGTTCGTCGCGCGGCTCGATGCGTCACCGGCGCCGAATCCCCAGTTGCGGCGCACGATGCAGACGCCCGCGCCGTGGGACGGCTCGGGCGGCCCCGTCGCATGACGCTGCGCGCGCCCACCCCGATTACGCTGGAACATGCGCAGGCGGGCGCCCTGGACGCCTTCGATTCGGGTGAGCCGAACCTGGACGATTGGCTCAAGCGGAGAGCCCTGCGTAACCACGTGAGCGGCGCGTCACGTACCTTCGTGGTGTGTGATGACCAGCGCGTCGTTGCCTACTACGCGCTAGCGTCTGGTGCGGTGGATGTCGCGGCCGCACCCGGACGGTTTCGCCGCAACATGCCGGACCCCGTACCGGTCGTTGTGTTGGCCAGGCTCGCGGTAGACCGGGCCTGGCAGGGCCGCGGACTGGGCCGCGGGCTGTTGCGTGACGCCGGGCTACGGGTCATGCAGGCGGCCGACACCATCGGGATTCGCGGGCTGCTCGCACATGCACTGTCGGCCGACGCGCAGCGCTTCTATCTGCAGGTCGGATTCGAGCCGTCGCCGCTGGATCCTATGACAGTCATGATCACACTGACCGATTTGCGCGCGTCGTTGACGTGAGCGCGCATCGAACGTGCCCCGACCGACGCATGGCATTGCGCACTAGCTTGCTCCGGCTGATCGACATGACGCGTGCCGAGGACGGAGCCTGATATGCCCACCTGCTCTACCAACTGACCGCGACGGCCGAACAGACGTGCGTGTCGGTACCTGTGGCAGCGCCGTTTGCTGCGCTCGGTGGCAGCCGTACCGAGACTGCTCCGCACTGGCGTATCGAACAACAAACGTTGCGGGCTTTTCGCCTCTCGATGTCAGGTCTGCGGTTCCCGCGCACGCTGCGGTTTGGCCAATTCGATTGCAGGCACGTCCAGTGCGTTCTGCATGGCCGCCCGCTGCGCCAGATGAATCCCCGCCAGCATGCAGCGCACCGATCCACCGGCCAGTTCGATCGTCGGAACGTCGAGCGGCAGCAGCCGTGCCGAACGCTCGATCGTTGCGCGCTGCACCGGTGTGAGGCAGTCGTACGCGCGCCGCGACAGCGCGAGCACACGCCCCTCCTTGCCCGACAATTCCAGCGTATTGCCCGCGAAATTCGCGATCTGCGAGGCATCGAGCGCGATCACCGTGCGGCCCGTTTCGGCCAGCCGTTGCGCGATCTCGTCACGACGTCGGCGGTCGGCGATGAGTTCGAGGCCGACCATCGCGAACTCGGTCGCGACGCTCATCATCACGTTCGTGTGATAGATCGGGCGCCCGTCGGCATCGGCCGTATCGAAGCAGATCGGCTCGAAATTGAAATTCGTGCAGAAGCGTTCGAGCGCGACCGGATCGGCGCGGCGCGAACGCGCGGTGTACGCGATCCGCGCGACGTGGTCGAGCACCATCGCGCCGGTGCCTTCGAGGAACACGTCGTCGTATTCGAGGCCCGAGTAGTCGATCACGTCCTGCACGCGGTACTCGGCCTTCAGCATCTCGATCACGTCCGCGCGCCGCTCACGGCGCCGGTTCGCGCTGAACATCGGAAAGAGCGCGACGTGGCCGCCCGGATGCGTCGAGAACCAGTTGTTCGGGAACACGGAGTCGGGCGTGTCGCGCTCGCCGTGGTCGTCGAACACGTGCACGCGCACGCCCGCATCGGCGAGCGTCCGCGCGGCGGCCGTGACTTCGTCGCGCGCGGCGGCCGACACGGATGCCGCGCCGTGCGCGACGTCGCCGCCGGCCGTGCGCTGGAACGCGTTGTCGGCCGCGGTCTGCGGGTTCGGCAGGAAGCGGTGCGGCCGGATCATCACGACGGCGGCCGGCGCCTGGATCGATACGAGATTCATGGAAGGCAGGAGCGAAAGGCAAGGGGCCGGGCGGCGCATGGGCCGCCGGGGATGACGGTCAGCGCGCGAACGCGGCGACGGCTTCGGTCACGTATGCCGCGTGGCCCTGCGCGATTGCGGCCGGGTCGTCGATCAGCGCGAACAGGTTCTTCGGGTCGACGGCCGGCGGAATCAGCGCGATCTCGACGCCCGCGTTGTGCTGCTGCGCGAGCGCATACAGGTAGCGCAGCGCCGAGTAATCCTCGAGCGCGAAGCCGACCGAGTCGAACACCGTGACTTCATCCGCGCGTTCGCGGCCGCTCGTCTCGCCCTGCAGCACGCGCCACAGCTCGGTGACGGGGAAGTCGGCCGGCATCTGCTGGATCTCGCCCTCGATGCGCGACTGCGGCTCGAATTCGACGAACACGCGGCCCGCATGCAGCACACCGGCCTCGAGTTCGGTCTTGCCCGGGCAATCGCCGCCCACGGCGTTCAGGTGCATGCCGGGCTCGATCATGTCGGCCGTGACGATCGTCGCGTACGCCTTGTCGGCGGTGACGGTCGTCACGATGTCGGCGCCGCGCACGGCGTCGGCGGTCGACGCGGCGCGCACCACGCGCAGCGCCGGGTAGGCGGCGAGGTTCTGCACGAGCTTGTCGGTCGCGTGCGGATCGACGTCGAACACGCGGATCTCGTCGATGCCGAGCAGCGTGTGGAACGCGATCGCCTGGAATTCGCTCTGCGCGCCGTTGCCGATCAGCGCCATCGTGCGCGAATCGGGGCGGGCGAGTACCTGGGCGGCGAGCACCGACGTGGCGGCCGTGCGCAGCGCGGTGGTCAGCGTGAGTTCGGCGAGCAGCAGCGGGTAGCCGGTATCGACTTCGGCGAGCGCGCCGAACGCCATCACCGTGTGCATCCCGCGCGCGGCATTGACGGGGTGGCCGTTCACGTACTTGAACGCGAACAGCGACGCGTTCGCGACGGGCATCAGTTCGATCACGCCGTCGCGCGAGTGGCACGCGACGCGCGGCGACTTGTCGAAGTCGGCCCAGTGCAGGTAATCGGCGCGCAGCGTGTCGACGAGCTCGCGGAGGAACGTCGTGACGCCGGTCTGGGCGATCAGTCGGGCGGTGGCGGGAACGTCGAGGAAGCGGGTCATACGTCTGTCTCCTGTCGACCCGAGTTAGCGCTTTAGCGCTTACTCGGGTCCCATGCTTTGCAAGTGCTCAGTGCCGGTACGGGTGTCCCTGGCGTTCTGGTCGACCGCGCGGTGCTTCGGCGCGCGTCCCGGCTTGCTGGAAGCGGCGGTGCGGCACATCTCGCCGGTCGATAGCGTCATTATTTCGGCGAGTCGAGCCAACAAAAAGACGGCAAAAGTGGCAGATTTATCGATAGACTTGGCAAATTGCTGACCCGATATGGCAATTTGACCAAGTTGCGCGGGTCGGAATGCAAAGGCTCCGGCACGCTGGCGGCCGGTTCACGTTCAACAGGAAGGCCCGTTCATGATCACGCTCGACGACGTCGACCGGCAGCTCATCGCGCTGCTGCGCGACAACGCGCGACTGCCCGTCGTCGCGCTGGCGAAGGAATTGCGCGTCGCGCGCGCAACCGTGCAGAACCGGCTGACGCGGCTGGAGAAGAACGGCGTGATCGTCGGCTATACGGTGCGGCTCAAGCCGGCGGCCGAACGGCACCGGATCCGCGCGCTGATGTCGATCGCCGTGCAGGGCAATCGCGGCGCGGAAGTGGTGAAGGTGCTGCGCGGGCATCCGAACGTCGCGTCGATCCACAGCACCAACGGGCGCTGGGATCTCGTCGCCGAGCTGCATGCCGATTCGCTCGAGCACTTCGATCGCGTGCTCGGCGCGATCCGGCTGATCGACGGAATCGCGAATACCGAGACGAGTATTTTGCTGTCGACGCACAAGGCGTGACGCGGGCGGGCGGCGCCTGCGTCAGCGCTCAGGTTTGCGCAAGGGTCAGGCGCTGGTCGCCGGCGCCGGAAACACCGGCTCGCCCAGCGTCAGCATCAACCGGTTCGCCCACGCGAAGATCGCGACCGCGTGCGACAGGTCGAGAATCTCCTCATGTGTCAGCCCTTCGGCTTCCAGCGCGGCGATATCGCCCGCGTCGACCGTATCGGGCCGCTCCGTCAGCGCGATCGCATAGCGAATGATCGCGCGTTCGCGCGCCGTCGTGCCGGCCGTGGCCGGATCGTCGAACACCTGTTCGATCGCGTCGGTGCGTTTCGCGAGCTGGGTAAAGCGCTGCGCATGCACGGACGCGCAGTACACGCAGCCGTTCACGCGTGACACGGCCGTGCTCGCCAGTTCGCGCTCCGCGCGCGACAGCCCGCCGGGGCCGTACATGATCGCGTTGAATACGCCCGAGCGTTGCCGCAGGATCTCGGGAAGATGGACGAGCAGCAGGTAATAGTCGGACGTCTTCGCTTGCGGGTGGCTCGCTTCGAGCACGGCCAACTGATCTGGCGTCGCGGCATCGAGCGAAACGGTGTCGAGCCACGCCCGCCAGCCGAGCGTGTCGGACGTGAAGCCGTGCGTGGTCGTCGTCATGCGGCCTCCGTTGCGGCACGTGCCTGAAGCGCCTGCGCGGCCACCGCGACGCGCAACTGATACGCGACGAACGCCACGAGCTGCGACAGCGCGACGATCGCGGGCGTCGTGAGCCCGGCCGACTTCAGCGCGTCGAGATCGGACGGACGTGCATCGACCGGCGCGTGCGTCAGCAGGCGTGCATGCGCGAGGATCGCGCCGAGGCGGCGGGGCAAGGTGTCGAATGCATCAGCGTCCACACGTGCGATATCGTCGAGCGTGCCGCCTGCGTCGAGCAGTCGTGCGCGATAGGTGTCTGCCAGCACGCGAGCGTTCGATTTTTCTGCGACATACCGCGCCGCGTGCAGTCGTTCGATCAACGACAGATCGGGCAACGCGGGATCGAACAGCGCCGCTTCGCTCAGCCGCGTATGGCGCAGCACCTTGTCGCGTGCGCGACGCAGCGCGGCGACGGCGTCGCCATCGCGCAGGCCGGCCACCGCATCGATCGTATCCGGCGCATCGGCCGGCGTGATGGATTCAGTCATCGTTTCGGGTTCCCTTCGTCGTCAATGTGATCGATGAACGCGCGCTCATGCGTCGGCGTCGCGCCATTCGTCGCCTTGCAGTTCGGCGTTGGCGTACGCGACGAGCGCGTCGTAGTGGCGATCGCGGTCCGCGTCGAACAGGCGGCTCGCGATCCCGCGCGCGAGCCGCCTGGCGCCCGCGCTGATGGCCGGGATATCGCCGGACAGCTTGCCGTGGCTCAGGCTCGCCGCATGGTTGAAGCAGTGAATTCGCGTGATGGCCGCACATGCGCCGGGCTCGCGCTCCTGGAACGCGAACGCGGGGCCGAGATCGGGCGATTCGGCGAGCTCGTCGATCCACATGCCCGGCTCCGGTCGATAGCGATCCTTCCAGCGCCGCACCTGCGCGCCGAACGACGCGAATTCCGCGCGCGTCGTCCAGTCCGAATGAAAACCGGTCGCGAAGATCAGGAAGTCGACCGTGTAGCGTCCGCGCGGCGTCGTCACGTCGAGTCCGTCCGCGTGTTCCGCGAGCGTCTCGATCGGGCTGCCCGCATGAAAGTGCGCCTGTTCGTGACGCGACACGCGCAGCACGCTGTCGCGCGGTGGCGGCGTCTGCGACGTCAGCGCGTAGTGCATGAAGCGCCATTTCGTCGCGTCGTCGAGATCGGCGTAGCCGTGCACGAGGCCCGGGCTGCCGATGCCGGTCAGCTTGTTGATGCGCGGGATGTCCGTGCGGCGGAAGAACAGGTCGACGCGCGCGGCGCCGGCTTCGAGCGCGGTGCCCGCGTTGTCGAACGCGGACGCACCCGCGCCGACCACGCCGACCCGCTTGCCCGCGAGCGCCGCGAAATCGATCGGCTCGGACGAATGGGCCCAGCGCGTGCGCGGCGCGCGTTGCGCGACCGGTGGTACGTACGGGCCGCCGAGCCCGTCGCGGCCGGTGGCGAGCACCACGTGCCGCGCGAGCAGCGTCTGCGCTTCGCCGTTGCCGCGCACGTCGAGCGCGAGCAGGCCGTCGTCGCGCGGGCGCAGCGCGACGAGCGTGGTGTCGTTGCGCACCTGCAGGTCGAGCACGCGCCGGTACCAGCGCAGGTAGTCCATCCATTGCGTGCGCGGAATCTTGTAGAGCGCGTCCCACGCGTCGCGGCCGTATTGCGCTTCGAACCACGCGCGGAACGTCAGCGCGGGCAGCCCGAGCGCGGGCCCCGCGAGCTGCTTCGGCGAGCGCAGCGTGTCCATCCGCGCGAACGTGACCCACGGCCCTTCGTAGCCGGCCGGCGCGCGGTCGATCACGCACTGGTTGTCGATGCCGAGCAGGCGCAGTTCGGCGGATGCCGCGAGCCCGGCCATGCCGCCGCCGACGATCGCGACGTCGAGCACGCGTGTGCCGTCGGCCTCGCGCGGCGGCACCCACGACGGCGCGGGCAGGTCGAGCCAGCGCAGGTCCTGCGCGAGCCGGGCTTCGAGTGCGTGCAATGGATCGGTCGTCGTCATGCCGCCTCCGGGCGGGTCCGGCGTGCACGTGTCGTGCGGGTTGCCCCACGCGGCGCACGCTCGGCGCGCAGCCGGTCGCCGCGCAGCAATTCGTCGTGCGCGGCGGCGTCGTGGAAGATCACGTCGTCGAGCAGCGCGCGCGTCGTACGGTGCAGCGCGTCGAGCAGCGCATCGACCGCTGACGTGCGTGCCTTGCCGGCGGGCGTCGCGACGCCGAACGCGAACGGGATGTCGACGTCGAGCGGGCGCGCGACGACGCCCTCCACCGGCAGTGCCACGCCTGTTGCCGGATCGACGATGCCGATCCCGATGCCTGCACGCGCGGCCATCACCGCATTCAGCGACGCATTGGTTTCGATGAACACGCGTGCATCGACCCGCGCGGCCGCGAATGCCGCATCGATCCGCTGGCGCAGCCGGTGGCGGTTCGCGACCGTCACGATGCGGCGGCGCGCGAGGTCGCGCAGCGCGATGCGCGGCTGCGCCGCGAGCGGGTCGCCGGCCGGCAGCACGGCCACGCACGGTGTCTGAGCGATCCAGTGCACGTCGAGCCCCGCGTGCGCCATCGGCAGCGTGACGACGCCGACATCGGCCGTGCCGGCCAGCACCTCGTGCACGACATGCTCGGCCGATTCGCTGCGCAACTGGTAGTGGGGCGCCTGCGCGCCGTCGGGCAGCGCGGCGAGCGCGGCCGGCACGAGCGTGGCCGCGAGCGAAGGGGTCGCCGCGATGCGCACGGGCTCGGCGCTTTCATCGCCGAGTGCCCGGGCGCGCGCCTCGATCGCGCGCAGGCCGACCAGCGAGCGTTCGACTTCCTCATAGAGCAGGAATGCGCGCCGCGTCGGCGTGACGCGCGGGCCGTGCCGGTCGAACAGCGCGTAGCCGAGATCGGCTTCGAGCTCCTGGATCTGCCGCGTGACGGCCGGCTGCGAACGGCCGAGCAGTTCGCCCGCGCCGGTCACGCTGCCGGCCGACATGACCGCGGAAAAGGCTTCGAGTTGATGCAGCTCCATGACACCTTCCGATGATGCGATTTGCGCATTGTAGAAGTGTGAGCATGCGCGATTCATATAATGATTTTTGCTATCGACAGCGCGAAAACTGCGAAGCGCCCGATCGTCCCGATAGACGATTACGCGTGCTTGAACGTGGGTTGCGATCGGCGCCGTGAACGAAACGCCAATCGAATCAACGTGATGCGTTGCATGCCGATGCATCGCGCGCGGCAGGGTGTGCGGATGGCCGCTCGCAAGCCTCACCCGCTTCGCGCCGCGCGCGATATCGATATGCGCAAAACTTCGTTGGATCGTCCTGAACCGGGTGGTTACATGCCCTCACTCTTTTCGACTGACTGAAGCTGGGGGACGCATGAACGTTTCGGGGAACGACGCACGCGGCGCATGGCGGCGCGTGCTGGGCACGGTGGCGGCGCTCGCTGCCGCATGGGGCTTGTCGACGGGCGGCGCGCTCGCGGCGGGCGTGTCGGGCGAGCCGGTGGTGATCGGCGTGAGCGGGCCGCTCACGGGCCAGGATGCGCAGTACGGCGAACAATGGAAGCGCGGCTTCGATCTCGCGCTCGACGAGATCAACGGCAGCGGCGGCATTCACGGCCGTCCGCTCGCGGTCGACTTCCAGGACAGCCGCAGCGACCCGCGCCAGGCCGTGGCGATCGCGCAGAAGTTCGTCGCCGATCCGCGCATCGCGATCGAGCTGGGCGACTTCTCCAGCGCGACGTCGATGGCCGCATCGCCGATCTACCAGCGCGGGCAACTGATCCAGTTCGGCTTCACCAACTCGCATCCGGACTTCACGAAGGGCGGCGACTATCTGTGGAGCACCGCGCTGAGCCAGGCCGAGGAGCAGCCGCTGCTCGCGCGCTACGCGGTGAAGGAGCTCGGCTTCAAGCGGATCGCGGTGCTGTACCTGAACACCGACTGGGGCCGCACCAGCAAGGACATCTTCGCGAAGGCCGTGACGGGGCTCGGCGCGCAGGTCGTCGCGGCCGAAGGCTATCAGCCGGCGGAGAAGGATTTCCGCTCGACGCTCGTGCGCATCGGCGAATCGAAGCCCGATTCGATCGTGCTGATCTCGTACTACGCGGACGGTGCGCAGATCGTGCGCCAGGCGCGTACATCGGGGCTCACGCTGCCGATCGCGGCGGTCGGTTCGGTGTACTCGCCGAAGTTCCTCGAACTGGGCGGCACGGCCGTCGACGGCGTCTATACGGAATCGAACTTCTTCCCGGCCGAGCCGCGCCCCGAAGTGCAGGCATTCGTGCAGCGCTATCGCGCGAAATTCCACGCCGATCCCGATTCGTTCGTCGCGCGTGCATACGATGCGCTGATCCTGTCGGCGGAAGTGCTGCGCCGCTACGGCACGACGCGCCAGGCCGCGCACGACGGCTTCGCGAAAATCAGCGACGTGCCGAGCGTGATCTTCGGCAAGGTGCGCTTCGATCCGCAGACGCGTCGCGTTGCGGGCGCACGCACCGTGTATCTGGTCGTGAAGCAGGGGCAGTGGGCGCTGTGGGACGGCGCGAAACCGCAGCTCGCCGCGCGTTGAACCCGGCCCTGAACAGCATGCACGTAACGGACGCATCGTGATGGCTTCCTGGCTCGACTACACGCTCAACGGCCTCATCGTCGGCAACATCTACGCGCTGCTCGCGGTCGGGCTCGCGCTGATCTTCGGCGTGTCGCACCTGATCAACTTCGCGCACGGCTCGGTCTACATGGTCGGCGCGTTCATCGGCTGGCTGTGCCTGACGCGCTTCGGGCTGCCGCTGCCGGCGGCGCTCGCGGCGGTCGTCGTCGGCTGCGGTGCGCTCGGCATTGCGATCGAGCGGATCGGGCTGCGGCCGCTGCGCCACGCGGCACGCATCGCACCGCTGCTCGCGACGATCGGCATCAGCTTCATCCTCGACCAGCTCGCGCAGCTCGCGTTCGGCGCCGACCCGCGCGCGGTGCCGACGCCGCTGCCCGACTGGCATCTGCGGATCGCCGGCGCGACGCTCGGCTCGCTCGACCTGCTGATCGCGGGCATCGGCATCGCGGCGGCCGCGCTGCTGTACGGCTTCCTGCGCTTCACGCGGCTCGGCTGGGCCGTGCGCGCGACCGCGCAGGATCGCGACGCGGCGCTGCAGATGGGCGTCGACGTCGACCGCGTGAACCAGACCGTGTTCGCGATCGCGTGCGCGCTCGGCGGCGTGAGCGGGCTGCTGGTCGGCATGTACTACAACAGCATCGATCCGGCGATGGGCTTCCAGGCCACGCTGAAGGGCGTGGTCGCGCTGCTGATCGGCGGGCTCGGCAACGTGCCGGGCGCGATCGCGGGCAGCCTGCTGCTCGGTCTCGTCGAAAGCTACGGCGTCGCGCTGTTCGGCACCAGCTATCGCGACCTGTTCGCGTTCGGGCTGCTGATCGTGTTCCTCGTGTGGCGGCCGAACGGGCTGTTCAGCGCGAACCGTGCGCTGCCGCCCGAGCCGATGACGGGCACCTTCCTCGCGGCCGCGAAGGCCGTGCGCGTGCCGCGCCCGGTACTCGTCGTGCTGATCGTGGCGGCGGCCGTGCTGCCGTGGCTCGGCGCATCGCCGTACGTGCTGCAGACGCTGACCAACGCGTGGCTGTACGGGCTGCTCGCGCTGAGCCTGACGCTGGTGGCGGGTACGGTCGGGCAGATCTCGCTCGGCCACGCGGCGCTGCTGGTGATCGGCGCGTATGCGTCGGCGCTGCTGTCGTCGGATCTCGGCTGGTCGCCGGCCGTGACGATTCCGTGCGCGGGCGTGATCACCGCCGTGCTCGGCACGCTGCTCGTCTATCCGGCGTTCCGGCTGCGCGGGCATTACGTGTCGATCGCGACGCTCGGCATCGGCGAAGTGGTGAGCCTCGTGATCCTGAACTGGGACGGCCTCACGCGCGGCCCGCTCGGCATCACCGGCATCGCGCCGCTGCCGTGGGCGACGACCGCGCGTGCCGCGTACTGGTTCACGTTCGCGGTGCTCGTCGCGTTCGCGCTCGTGCAGGTGCGGCGGCTGCGCTCGCACCTCGGCCGCACGCTGCGCGCGGTGCGCGAGGACGACGTCGCCGCGCGTGCGCACGGCATCGCACCGAACCGCTACAAGGCGATCGCGTTCGCGGTCGGCGGCGTCGCGGCCGGCGTGAGCGGCGGGATCGCCGCGCACCTGTACAGCTACATCAATCACCAGACCTTCGATTCGCAGGTGTCGATCCTCGCGCTGACGATGGTGATCCTCGGCGGGCTCGGCAACGTGCTCGGCGGCATCGCCGGCGCGATCGCGCTGATCGGGCTGCCCGAGCTGTTCCGCTGGGCGGCCGACTACCGGATGCTGATCTACGGCCTCGTGCTGTTGCTGCTCGTCCGGTTCCGGCCGCAGGGCCTGCTCGGCACGGTGTGAGGAGGAACGCGATGACGACCCATCAACCCCTGCTCGACGTGCAGGGCCTGACGCGCCGCTTCGACGGCGTGACCGCGCTCGACGGCGCGAGCCTGTCACTCGCCGAAGGCGAACTGCTGAGCGTGATCGGGCCGAACGGCGCGGGCAAGTCGACGCTGTTCAACCTGATCGCGGGCGCCGACCGGCCCGATGCCGGCCGCGTGACGTTCGACGGCCGCGACATCACGGGCACCGCGCCCGAACGCCTCGCGACGCTCGGCATCGCGCGCACGTTCCAGCACGGCCGCGTGTTCGGCAACCTGAGCGTGCTCGACAACGTGCTGGTCGGCGCGCATGCGCGGCTGCGCGCGGCGCGGCCGGGCTGGCCCGCGCTCGGCGCGGCGGCCGAGGTGCTGCGCGCGCTCGTGCGGCCCGCGGCGGTGCGGCGCGAGGACGCCGCGCTGCGCGACGAGGCGCGCGCGATCGTCGCCGGGTTCGGCGAGCGGCTGACGCCGCGCATCGATCATCCGGCGCACAGCCTGTCGTATGCGAACCGGCGGCGCGTGGAGATCGGCCGCGCGCTTGCGCTGCACCCGCGCCTGCTGCTGCTCGACGAGCCGACGGCCGGGATGAACGAGACGGAGACGGCCGAGATGCTGCAGCTGATCCAGTCGCTGAAGGCGCGCGGCCTGACGATCCTGCTGATCGAGCACAAGCTCGAACTCGTGATGCGCGTGTCCGACCGCGTGATGGTGCTCGACAACGGCGTGAAGATCGCCGAAGGCGCGCCGCGCGACGTGCGGCACGATCCGCGCGTGATCGAGGCGTACCTCGGCCGCCGGCATGCGGGCGGCGCGCCGGCCGACCGCACGGCACAGGCGGCCGCATGACGGCACTTTCTTCCGGACCCGACACGACCATGACCGACGCGCTGCTGAAACTCCAACACCTGGACACGTTCTACGGGCCGGTGCAGGTGCATTTCGACGTGAACTTCGAAGTGGGCCGCGGGCAGATCGTCAGCCTGCTCGGCGGCAACGCGAGCGGCAAGTCGACGACGATGAAGCTGATCCTCGGGCTGATGCGGCCGCGCCGCGGCGTCGTGCGCTTCGACGGCGATGACGTGACGGCGCTCGCCACGCCGCAGCGCGTGCGGCGTGGGATCGCGGCCGTGCCCGAGGCGCGGCGGCTGTTCGGCGACATGAGCGTGCGCGAGAACCTGCTGATGGGCGCGTACACGCGTGGCGACCGTGCTGCGGTGGCGGAAGACTACGAGCGTGTGCTCGACCTGTTTCCGCGTGTGCGCGAACGGCTGACGCAGCGCGCGGGCACGCTGTCGGGCGGCGAGCAGCAGATGCTCGCGATGGCGCGGGCGCTGATGGCGCGACCGAAGCTGATCTGCATGGACGAGCCGACGATGGGGCTGTCGCCGCTCTATGTCGACAAGGTGCTCGAGCTGATCGACGCGATCAACCGGCAGGGCGTGACCGTGTTCATGGTCGAACAGAACGCGAGCCTCGCGCTGGAGATCGCGCATTACGGGTACGTGCTGCAGACGGGGCGCGTCGTGCTCGAAGGGCCCGCGAAGGCGCTGCTCGACGACGAGCGTGTGCGCGATGCGTATCTCGGTGGGGAGGCGGTGGCGGCGTAGCGGGCGCGGTGGCGGGGCAAAAAACGGTGATGCACGCCGGATTGTCAGGTAGATTGGCGCTCAGTCGCCATCACCGCCACCGGGAGCGCCGCACCATGTTGACCTATTCCGTTCAGAAAGTCGGTTACGCATTCGAGCAACTGGATCCGCAGGGCGCGACGGATTACGCGGCGTTCACGCAGGCGTTCGACGCATTCCCGTGGGCGGCGCAGCATGCCGAATGGGACGACACGCAGGAGGGCCCATTGCCGGCCCTCGTGCTGCAGCATGCCGACGATCAGCGGGAGTTGTGGGTGACCGCGCTGCGCGATGCGCATGCGGACGGCTTCCAACTGAATGCCGTCTCGATGCGGATGAAGAAGGGGCTGTTCGGGATCGGCAAGGGCAAGCTGGAGCAGCACGTCGATACGATCGACGTCGACACGCGCGCGGATGTCGATACGTTGTGCCGGCTGTTCTGCGATCGTCAGTATGACGAGCTGGATCGGCTGGTGGCGCGGCATGCGGAGCGCAACCGCTTCGATGACGACAGCCACGATTGAGTGCCTGCCGTGCACGCGCCTGAACCGGCGCAGTCCGTCGACTCATGCCTGCTTCGTACCGCTCCCCGCCGCGCGCGGAAACGTCAACACCACCGCAAACCCGCCCGCATCGGGAAACGCAAACCCGACGCGCCCCCCGTGCGCCTTCATCACTTCCTGCACGATCGCGAGCCCGAGGCCCGACCCCGTGCGCCGCTCGCTGCCGTCCGGCGCGATCCGCACGAACGGCTGCAGCGCCGCGTCCCAGTGCTCGCGTGGAATCCCGCGACCGTTGTCGGTGACGGTCAGCGTCACCGCATCGTCCGCGTTGCCCTGCGTCGCGACCGACACGACGATGTCGTCCGCATGCCCGTGCAGTAGCGCGTTGTGCAGCACGTTCGACAGCGCTTCCTGCAGGCTGATCGCGTCGCCGTCGATCCACGCGAGCGGCGCGTCGCTCGCGAACGCGACGGCGACATCGCGCTCGCCCGCGAGCGGAATCGCGCGGCCGAGCACGTCCTTCGCGAGCGCGACGAGTTCGACCGGTTGCAACGGCACGGCCTCGGTGCGATGAATCACCATCGCATGATTGAGCAACTGGCCGGTGAGCCGGCCGACGTCCGAAGAGGTCGCACGCAGCGCGTCGAGCCGCGCCGCGTGGCGCGCGGGATCGGCTTCGCCGTCGAGCAGCTCGATCTGCGCGTCGAGCCGCGCGAGCGGCGTGCGCATCTGGTGCGCGGCATCGGCGATGAAGCGCTGCATCGCGTTGATCCGCTCGGCGAGACGGTGCATCAGCCCGTTGATCGACCCGATGATCGCGTCGATCTCGCTCGGCGTGTCGACGGCCACCGGCCGCAGGTCGGCCGGGTCGCGCGCGGCGATGATCGTGCCGATCTGCGCGAGCGGACGCAGGCCGCGCCGGATCGCGAGGCCGCTCGCGCCGATCGCGAGCACGCTCATCAGCAGGATCAGCGTCCACACCTTGAAACTCATGTCGTTCGTGAGCTGCTGGCGCGCGTTGGTGGTTTGCGCGACCGTCACGAGCGCCCAGCCCGGCGTGCTTTCCTCGGGCATGTAGCGTGCAATGGTCGCAGTGCGGATCCGGTGCCCCTGGTACAGGCCGTTCGCGAACGCGGGGCCCTGCTTCGCGGCGGCGAGCGTCGCGGGGCTCGCGAGATCGTTGTAGCCGGCCACGACGATGCCGCGCGAATCGACGACCTTGTAGTAGACGAGGTCGTAGCGCGACAGCGTCGACAGCGCGGCCACCGGCGGATTCAGCGCGAGCACGCCACCCTGCACGTAGAGGTTTTCCGCGACCTGGATCGATGCGCCCGCAAGCAACTGGTCATACGCGCGTTCGGCCGCGACGCCCGCGTAGTAGCGGGCGATCGCCGCGAGCGCGAGCGCGCCGGTCGCGACGACGAGCGCGATGAAGAGCAGCGTGCGCCCGAACAGCGTCTTCGGGAACCAGTCAGTGCGCCGCAATCTGATACCCCATCCCGCGCGCGGTGCGGATCTCGACCGAGCTGCCCTGCAGCTTCTTGCGCACGCGGGTCACGTACTGCTCGACCGCGTTCGTGGTCGGCTCGTTGCCGAAGCTGAACAGCTGGTTCAGCAGTTCGTCCTTCGAGAAGATCCGCTGCGGGCGGCTCGCGAGGATCTCGAGCAGCGCGAATTCCTGGCGCGATAGCGACAGCGGCTGGCCGTCGAGTTCCGCGAGCCGGCTGCTGCGGTCGATCACGAGGCCGCCGAGCCTGAGCACGTCGTTCGCGTGGCCGCTGTTGCGGCGCAGGAGCGCCTGCACGCGCGCATCGAGCTCGCGGTAGTCGAACGGCTTCACCAGGTAGTCGTCGGCGCCGAGGCCGAGGCCGCTCACGCGGTCGTCGATCGCCGAGCGCGCGGTGACGAGCAGCACGGGCGTCGTGCTGCCCGATGCGCGCAGGTGGCGCAGCACCGTGAAGCCGTCCATGCCGGGCAGGTTCGCGTCGAGCACGACGAGGTCGAAGCGCTCGACGCGCAGCAGCCCGTGCGCGGTCGCGCCGTCGGTTTCGAGATCGACGGCGTGGCCGAGCCGCGCCAGGCGGCTGCGGATCGCCGCGCCGATTTCGGCATCGTCCTCCACGACGAGAATGCGCATGGTGCCGTTTCGCAGGTGGGTGGGTTAGGGGTTTTCCCGGGGCCGGGATGTCAGCATTTTCTCAGACTCGGTCGATAACCTGTGTCGAGCCGGACGATGCAAGGACGGCCATTAATACCAGAACCACAGGAGACGGCAACATGCAGCAGCAAACGGGTGCGACGAACGCGCGGTGCAGCGCGTCGCCGGCCGGCGCTCGCCGGTGCGGCGAAGCGGGCCCCGGCCGCCTGGCGTTTGCCGCTCGTGCCGCGCGTGCAGGGAAGGCCGGCGCATGACGACGTCGCCGCGCCGCCGCGCGTTGATCGCCGCCGGCCTCGGCGTGCTCGCCGCGCCTGCGCTCGTGCGCGCGAAGCCGCGCACAGTGCGGATTTCCAAAGGTTATGGCGTGCTGTACCTGCCGCTGCTCGTGATGGAGAAGCAGCGGCTGTTCGAGCGACACGCGGCGCGCCACGGCGTGCGCGACGTCGCGGTCGACTGGGTGCTGCTCGACGGCGGCAATTCCGTCAACGACGCGATGATGGCCGGCACGCTCGATTTCGCAGGGGCCGGCGCACCGGGTTTCATCGAGCTGTGGGCACGGGCGCGCGGCATTCCGAACGTCGAGGTGATCGGCATCAGCGGGCTGTCGACCACGTCGCTGTCGCTGAATGCGAACCGGCCGGGCCTCGCGTCGCTGCGCGACTTCACGCCGGCCGACCGGATCGCGGTGCCGGGCATCCGCACGTCGTTGTCGGCGGTCGTGCTGCAGATGGTCGCGAGCCGCCAGCTCGGCCCGAAGCATTTCGCGCAGCTCGATTCGATCACCGTGAACCTGCCGCATCCGCAGGCGATGCAGGCGCTGATTCGCCGCGAGAACGGCGTCACCGCGCACTTCACGTCGCCGCCGTTCTCGACGCTCGAGCTGCGGCAGCCGGGCATCCACCGCGTCGTGAGTTCGGTCGACGTGCTCGGCCCGCTGACGCTCGATGTCGTGTTCGCGCCGAAGCGGCTCGTCGATACGGAGCCGGCGCTGGCCAGCGCGTTTCTCGGCGCGCTCGACGAGGCGAACCGCCTGATCGCGCAGGACCCGCGCGCGGCGGCCGCGCTCTATGCGGCGTCGTCCGGCGTCGGCGTGTCGCACGACGACGTGATGCGGATGCTCGCCGCGCCGGACACGCGCTTCTCGGTGCTGCCGAACCAGCTGATGGACTACGTCGAATTCCTGTACCTCGCCGGCACGATCAAGGCGAAGCCGCGGGCGTGGCACGAGATGTTCGCGCCGATGCTCGACGACTACCGGTCGGGCTGATGCCGCCGCGCCCTTTCATCGAAACACCTCGTACCCGTGCGCTTGTCGCGCGCAGCGCCGATTCAACCGCTATGCAACCGTTTCACGCAAGGAGCCTCAAGTGAACGCCACCGAAACCCTGGACCCCGCGTCCGCCGAAGAGCAGCGCATCATGTCGAAGATGGCGCGGCGCCTGCTGCCCATCCTCGTCGTGATGTTCCTGATCGCGTTCATCGACCGGCAGAACGTCGGCTTCGCGAAGCTGCAGATGGTGCACAGCCTCGGGATGACGGAGGCCGCGTTCGGGCTCGCGTCGTCGCTGTTCTTCATCGGTTACCTGCTGTTCGAGGTGCCGAGCACGCTCGCGCTGCATCGCTACGGCGCGCGCGTGTGGCTCGCGCGGATCATGCTGACGTGGGGGCTCATCACCGTGCTGATGGGCTTCACGACGTCGATGCCCGCGTTCTGCGCGCTGCGCTTCGTGCTCGGCATCGCCGAGGCCGGTTTCTATCCGGGCGTGATCTACTACCTGACGCTGTGGTTCCCGCAGAGCTATCGCGCGAAGGTGCTCGGCATCTTCACGCTCGGCAGCGCGCTCGCGAACATGCTCGGCTCGCTGGTCGGCGGCGTGCTGCTGAGCCTGAACGGCGTGTGGGGGCTCGCGGGCTGGCAGTGGGTGTTCGTGGCGACGGGCATCCCGGCGGTGATCGTCGCGATCGTCGTGTTCCGTGTGCTGCCCGCGTCGGTGCGCGACGCACGTTTCCTCGACGACCGCGAGAAGCAGATCGTCGAGGCCGCGCTCGAACGCGAGAAGCCCGCGCAGGCCGAGCACGGCCAGCCGTGGAAGGCGCTGCTCGATCCGCGCGTGATGCTGTTCGCGGCAACCTACATGCTGATGTCGACGTCGCTGTACGGCGTGACGTACTGGCTGCCGACGCTCGTGAAATCGTTCGGCGTGTCGAGCAGCATGAACGGCTTCCTGAGCATGCTGCCGTGGGCGCTCGCGGTGCTGCTGTTGTTGTGGCTGCCGGGGAAGCTGCGCCGGGCGAAGAGCATCCTGCGCACGATCGCGATCGTTGCCGCGCTCGGTGCGCTCGGCTTTCTGCTGAGTCTCGTGTTGCCGTCGACGCCGCTGCGCTTCATCGCGCTGGTGCTCGGTGGCGCATGCATCCCGCTGCTGTATCCGTGCTTCTGGTCGATGCCGCCGCGCTACTTCACCGGCGCGCGGGCGGCGGCGAGCGTCGCGGCGATCAACTCGATCGGCAACCTCGGCGGCTTCTTCAGCCAGAACCTGATGCCGTTTGCCGGCAAGGTGACGGGCACGGCGTTCGGCCCGATGATCGTGCCGATCGTATGTCTCGCGCTGCTCGGGATCGGCGCGCTGGTCGCGTGGACGCGCTCGGAACGGGGGATGGTGGCGGCGCGCGCGTGAGGGGGCGCGGCGTTACCGCTTCATCAACGGGTTCCCGACGAACGTGAAGTCGGCCGTTGCGTGCGTGTTCGACAGCAGGTATTTGAGCGCGACGGCCGCCGCATCGGCGCGAGAGTGAGGCAGGACGGTGACAAATTGTAGCGTTGTGCCGAAGCGGATCATGCGGGCAATGTCGCCTTGGGCCGGCCTGCGGCCGAGCACGACCATGCAGCGAACGCGTCGTGGTCGGCAGGCTGACACCTTGCGCAACCTGCCGGTGCGTTACGATGCGTCGCAGGTATGGCGCATGGAGGGGCAATGAAAACGACGACGATGGATAGGTTGGGCGGTGGCATGTCGCGCCGACGCATGCGGCGCGAGTTCGTCGCGCGAGGCCTGACCTCGCGGGACGAGGCGCGGCGGACCGGTGAATACATCGATGCCGCGCACGTTCTTGCGGAACTCGAGCGCATGCTGGAAGCGGCGCGCGCGACGAAGGACGTCGAATAAGTCGGCGGATCAGGGGCGTACTTTACCGGGCGGGTAGCGATCGTCGCTGTTCGGTACCCGCCGCCCGCACCACCGCCGTCGCCGGGAACCTACCCCCGCGGCGCCCCAACCCCACCATGCGCGACCGTCACCTGCGCAGGCGCCAGCGGAATCTCCACCTCGACCGTCGTCCCTTCGCCGAGCGTCGTCGCGATCCGCAGCGTGCCGCCGACGAGATACGCGCGCTCGCGTAACCCGACCAGCCCGAACGATCCCGACTTGCGCGGCACGCCGGGATCGAATCCCGCGCCGTCGTCGCGAATCGTCAGCTCGATCGCATGGTTCGCATGCACGAGTTCGACGGTCGCATGCGACGCGGCCGCGTGCCGCGCGACGTTCGCGAGCGCTTCCTGCGCGATGCGGAACACCGCCGTCGCGTAAGGCTCGTCGAGCTGCAGCTCGGTCGGCTCGACGTGCAGCGCGCATTCGATGCCGTGCCGGTGCCGGAAATCCTCCACGAGCCACTGCATCGCCGCGGCGAAGCCGAGATCGTCGAGCATCAGCGGGCGCAGGTCCGACGCGATGCGGCGCGTCGCGGCCACCGCGCCGCGCGCCAGCGCGTGCATCGCCGCGATCTTGCGCGCCAGATGCGCGTCGTCCTGCGGCACGCGGTCGAGCAGCCATTCGAGATCGTTCTTCAGCGTCGCGAGCGTCTGCGCGAGTTCGTCGTGCAGCTCGCGTGCGATGCGGCGCTGCTCGGCTTCGCGTGCGCTCGCGCTGATCGCGGCAATCTCGCGCAGCTCCTCGCGCGACGCCTGCAGCGCCCGCTCGGCCCGCACGCGGTCCTCGACTTCGCGCCGCAGGTCGCGGTTCGACGCGCTCAATTGCGCGGTGCGCGCGGCGACGCGTTGTTCGAGCCGTTCGTTCGCGTCGTTCAGCTGCGCGCTCTTCTGCACGACGAGCAGATGCTGGTAGCGCGCGCCGGCCAGCGCGCGCACCGTTTGCGCATGCAGCCGGCCGTTCTCGAACAGCATCGCGAACAGCACGACACCGGACGCGACGAGGCCGTACGCGCGCCCCGCGTAGAAGCCGAGGTCGTAGCGCCCGTGATTCAGCATCGACGACAGCGCGATGTCGAACAGCCACGCGACGAGCACCGTCATCACCCACAGGTCGAGCACGGAATGGCGCCGCCGCCGCTGCCACATCAGCATCAGTGCGACCAGGTTCAGCCCCCAGACGATGGTGATCGCGTTCGTCATCGTCGCGGCCATCCGGTTGCCGTTCATGATGCGCGGCAGCAGGTCGTGGCCGGCCGTCGTGAGCAGCGCGAGCGCGACCGTCGCGCCGATCGCGGCCGCGATGCACAGCACGACGGGAATCGCCGCGCGGCGCTGCGGGGCCGGGATCGGCCCCGGCGCACGCGGCTTCGCGCGCAGCAGCGCGTACGCGGCGACCGCCAGCGGAAAGCCGCCGTGCCAGAACAGGTACAGCCAGGCGGTGGTCTGGTCGCCGCCGCCGAGCAGGCCGGTCGGTGCGAACAGCCCGGGAAAGGTCAGCATGTGGGTGCCGGCCATGAAACCCGTGAACAGGTAGCCGCCCGCGAGCACGAGCAGCGGCCGCTGGCGCAGGATCGCGTACTGGCCGAGCAGCAGGCCGGCCGTCACCATGTCGTTGACGACGATCGCCGACTGGTACACGGGAATGAACGCCCAGCCCGGCGCAAGCGGCCTGCCCGCGAACGGTGCAAGCGCGGCGAAGATCACGGCGGAGATGAGGACGGTCGCGAGCGCGAGCCGCCGCTCACGCCGGCCCGGCGGCAGCGACGACATGAACAGGCGCGACGCGTCCGGGTCGTCGTCGTCCGCGGGCGAGGGCGGGAGGCGGAAGGTGGCGGTCATGCGTCGCCGCTCGGGTCGAGTTCGTGGCGCACCGCGTAGCGGACCAGCGCGGCTTCGTGCGGCAGCGCCATCTTCTCGAGGATCCGGGTCTTGTAGGTGCTGACCGTCTTTGCGCTGAGCGCGAGTTCGGTCGCGATCTGCGTGACCGTCTGGCCCGCGACGATGCGGCGCATCACGTCGAACTCGCGCGCGGACAGCCGTTCGTGCGGCAGCGTCGCGGCCGGGGTGCGCAGCGTGAGCGCGAGGCTCTCGGCCGCCGACGGGCTCACGTAGACGCCGCCCGCGGCCACCTTGCCGACCGCCTCGACGAGCTCGGCGGTCGCGCTGTCCTTCGTCAGGTAGCCGGTTGCGCCGGCCTTGAACGCGCGCGCCGCGTACTGCGCCTCCGCATGCATCGTCAGCACCAGCGTGCGCAGCGACGGCGCGTGGCGTTTCACCAGCCGGATCAGCTCGATGCCGGTCGGCGCGGGCATCGACAAGTCGAGCAGCAGCACGTCGGCGGCGCCGCGCTCGACCAGCGCAAGCGTGGCCGAGCCGTCGCTCGCCTCGCCGACGATCTCGAAACCGCCGGCCGTTTCCAGGATGTAACGCAGTCCGTCCCGCATGACTGCGTGATCGTCAGCCAGAATTACCCTGATCATCTAGCGATCCTCTTCGGGATGACGCCGCGCACTGTTGTCCGGTGTTCGCCGCGACTGTTCTTCTGACCAATATATTCCGCCGAATCCGAAAACGATACACATCCGGGAAATTTTCGAGATAGCCGAGCGTGGAATGTGTACTGAAACGAAACAATCCCAGGGAGAAAGTACGCGTCGGAGCAGGCGGAAATCAGGGTATCCCCTGATTATTATTGAGACGGTGAAGAGGCGGCGCGGCGCGTCGCGAACCACCCCGCGAACCCTCCCGATTCGGGACTAAACTGGTGCCCGATGCCACTACAACTCCCTGAGGAGCCCCGCGATGATCGATCTTGCCGATATCCTGCCGTCCGCACTGCCCGCTGCCGTTGCATGGGCGGAAGCCGAGGCGGCGCGCGGGATCGCGCAGGGGGCGCCGCTGACGCCCGAGCAGGCCGACGACGCGCGCACGGTGGGCGTCGCGCAGCCGGAGCGGATCCGCGTGGTGATCGTCGAGCGCATGCCGTTCCCCGAGGTGCCGTCGCTGGCCGCGATCGCCCGCGACACGGGGCTCCTGGCGCCGGGGACGATCGGGCTCACGCTCGGCCATGCGGTGTACGTGCTGCGCGGGCAGGACACGCGCCGCCTGCTGACCCACGAATTCCGCCACGTGCATCAGTACGAGGCTGCCGGCTCGATCGGCGCGTTTCTCGCGCGCTATCTGCAGGAGATCGCGACGGTCGGCTACCACGACGCGCCGCTCGAGGCCGACGCGCGGCAGCACGAGTTCGATTGACCCGCCCCGCCGGCGCGACCGCGCGCACCGCCCGATGAACCTTCACGCTGCCACCACCGGCCCGGCGTTCGCACACCGGCGCGCTCCGCCGAGGCGCGCGCGATGAGCGGCACGATCCACGCGTGGATCGGCGCGATCGGCGCACATCCGCTGCTCGTGCTCGCGATCGTGTTCGTGACGGCGTGCGCCGAGGCGATCGCGCTGATCGGCACGGTCGTGCCGGCCGGCGCCGTGATGTTCGCGGCCGGTGCGCTGATCGGCGCGGGCGCGCTCGACGGCTGGACGACCATCGGTGTCGCGGCGGCCGGCGCCGTGATCGGCGACGGGATCAGCTATGAACTCGGGCGGCATTATCGCGGCGTGATCCGCAACGCCTGGGCGCGCTTCGGCTACGCGGCCGCCTTCGCGCGCGGCGAGGAGTTCGTGCTGCGCCATGGCATGAAGAGCATCGTGCTCGCGCGTTTTCTTGCGCCGGTGCGCGCGGTCGTGCCGGTCGTGGTCGGCTGCGCGACGTTGCCGCGCCGGTCGTTCTATCCGGTCAACGTCGTCTCGGCGCTCATCTGGGCGCCCGTGCACGTCGCGCCGGGCATCCTGTTCGGCGCGTCGGCCGCGCTGGCCGCGGCGATCAGCGTGCGGGTCGCCGTGATCCTGCTGGTCGTCGCGGCGCTCGTCGCGCTCGTGTGGATCGGCGTGCGGGTCGCGTTGCGGCGCGGCTGGCCGCTGTTGCGCCGTGCGCTCGTCGAAGGCGTGCACGCCTGCGCGCGCCGCTGGCCGCGGTTCGGTGCACGGCTGCACGACACGATTGCTTACGTGCGAGGCCTGCCCGGCGCGGTGCCCGTGCTCGCGCTGCTGTTCATCGGCTGCGTGTGGCTGTTCGCGGGCCTCGTGCAGGATGTCGTCGCGAACGATCCGCTGATGCACGCGGACATCGCGCTGTATGCGTTCCTGCAGAACCTGCGCACGCCGCCGGTGGACGCCACGATGCGCGCGCTTGCCGTGCTTCACGGGCACGACACGGGGCTGATCGTCGCGGCCGCGTTTCTTGTCTGGCTGATGATCCATCGCTGCTGGCTGACGGCCGCGTGGTGGCTCGCGACGGTCGGCGTCGCCGTCGTGCTCGGGCCGGTGTTCGGCGCGGGCATACCCGGCGCGACGCCCGCGAGCCTGCCGCCCGGTGCGCCGCATGTGCCGCTGCCCGATGCCGAAGCGGCGTTCGCGATTCTCGCGAGCAGCGGCCTCGGCTGGGTGCTCGCGCGCGACCGGCCCGCGCGGTGGCGGATCCCGGTCGTCACGGCGGTGGTGTTGTGGATCGTGCTCGGCGGCTTCGCGCGGCTGTATGTGGGCGACACGTGGCTGTCGGGCCTGCTGGGCGGCTGGAGTCTCGGGCTCGCCTGGTTCGCGCTGCTGGCCGGCGCCTATGCGTACTGGCGCGTGCGCGAGCACGTGCAGCCAAGGGGCGCGCTCGTCGCGGTGACGGTGGTGCTCGCGACGGCCGGCGTATGGACGGTTCCCGCGCAATGGCAGCTCGACCGCGCGGCGCGCCCGCATGTCGGCGACGTGGTCGCGATGACCGTCGACCAGTGGCTGCGCGGCGGATGGCAGCGTGTGCCGGTGCGGCGCACCGAAATCGGCGGCGACCGCGAGGAATATCTGCCGCTGCAATGGAGCGCGACGTCGGACACGCTCGACCGGCATCTCGCGCAGGCCGGCTGGCAGCGCGCGACGCCGTGGTCGCCGGCCACCGCGCTGCGCTGGCTGCTGCCGCAGGCGCCGGCCGAGGCGCTGCCGGTGCTGCCGCGCTACACGCACGGGGAAAGCACGCGCCGCGTGTTCGTGCGCGTCGATCCGGGGCAGCCGGAAAGCCGCCTCGTGTTGCGGCTGTGGCGTTATCCGTACGTGTTGCAGGACGCGCTCGGCATGCGGCCGTTGTGGTACGGCGCGCTGTATCGCGAGACGCTGCACCGGCCGGCGCGACTGATGACGATCGTGCGCACGACGACGATCGAGGATGCGGCGACGATGGCGAAGGCGCTGTCGGTCGAGCCGGCGATCGAGCATCCGCCGACGGGGATGGCGAACGCGCCGGCGGAGATGCTGCTGGTGTGGATGGTGCGGCCGTGAGCGGGCGGTGTGCCGCTTATGCGTGCACCGGCTGTGCAGGGACGACGGACAGGCGCAGGCCGACGGTCTTGAGCACCGCGAGCAGGGTTTTCAGTGTCGGGTTGCCATTCGGGGAGAGCGTGCGATACAGCGATTCGCGGCTGATGCCGGCTTCGGCCGCGACGGCGCCGAGCCCGCCGTACGCTTCCGCGACCGTCCGCAACGCGAGCAGGCCGGCCGCGCGGTTGTCGGGATCGTCGAGCGACTCCATCGCGACGCGCAGATAGGCCACCGCGAGTTCGCGGTCGGCGCCGAGTTCGGCGACTTCCGCGTCGTGGTGCGATACCGCACCTTTGAGCTTGGTCATGTTTGCCTCCGTTTCCAGTTCGACCAGTGTTCCTTGGCGCGCCTGATGTCGTCGGGTTGACTGCTTTTGTCGCCGCCTGAAAGCAACAGCACCAGTGCGCCGCCGTACCGCCCGAAATACACGCGATAGCCGGCGCCGACGTGGACGCGCAGTTCGATCACGCCTTCGCCGACGGGCTCGCAATCGCCGAAGTTGCCGGTCTGCACGCGGCGCAAGCGTTCGCGAATCCGTGCCTGCGCAAGCTTGTCGCGCACGGCGTTCAACCATTCGGTGAAGGGCTCGCGACCATCGTCGCGCTGGTAGCGAAGAAGTTCGAACTTGGAGAGCATTGTAACTTATAAGCTACAAAAAGGGAGTAGGGTAAATGGCGGGGTCGTGCGAGCTGCCGGGTGGTGCGCGCGGGGGCGTGCGCGCATTGCCGAGTCGGGGCGACACACGACATCGCACGCGCGTTGCTGCGCGTACGGTGCCTTCGAAGTGCGGGATGTCAGGCCGCGAAGCCGGCTTCCCGGACGAAGATCATTCTTTCATCCGGTGCGCAGGATGACGATTCGGCCGGATGGCCAAAGTCAATGTCCCGGCGACGGGCATGCGGTGGGTGGGGTGGTTGGGGGGCAACGTGAACAGCAAACCTGTCGGTGCCGGCGCGTCGCGCCAGGCGAGCCGACAGGCCATCTGACATTACTGCTTCGCCGGCACGGCCGTCGCGATCTTGTCGAGCGCCGCCGGGATGTACGTGTCGAGCTGCGCGGTGACCGATTCGTAGAAATCGATCGGCTTGCCCCACGCATCGGGCACGTCGACGTGCTTCCCGGACGCATACTCGGCCAGCGTGAACACCTTGCCGGCGGCCGACGGATAGAGCGCGAGCACCTTCTCCTTATGTTTGTCGGTCATCGTCAGGATCACGTCGGAATGCTTGACGTCGTTGGCGTTCAACTGCACCGAACGGTGCGCGGTCGTGTCGATGCCACGCCGCTTCATCAGGATCACGCCGTTTTCCTCGGGCTTTTCGTCATACGGATCTTCGTCGACCGCACGTGAAATCACCGCGATGTGCGCGTGGCGTTGCGCGATCAACTGGCCGGCGATCGCTTCGGCCATCACGCTGCGCCCGGTGTTGCCGGTGTCGACGAACGCGACCTTCTTCGGCTCGTCGGCGAACGCCGACGTCGCGCACTGGATGCCGACGCAACAGAGCAGGGCCAGCGTGTTGAGGGTGTGCCTTCTTTTCATGATGTCTCCGCGAGGGTGGGGAACCCCGGCGGCGCGCCGGGGCTTGCGGGAGATCATGACGGCCGCATGCGACGGAAAAAAATAAACGGCCGGTTTTTGCAAGACGACGTCGCTTCGTGGCAAGCGGGTTCGCTGACGGCGCATGCACCGCGCACCCGACCGGGGAGGCCGCGAACCACGGCCCCGATCGCGGCGCGTGACTGCTTCGTCGTCACGCCTTCATCGCCACCCGTTGCGCCGCAAACCCCGCCAGCGTCCGCAATGCATCGCGTGCCGACCGCAGGTAAAACGCCTGCAGATGAAACACATGCCAGCGCGCCGCATGAACCTCAAGCCGGCACGGCACGCCGCAGGCCCGCGCATGACGGGCGAGCCGCTGCGCATCCGACAGCAGCACCTCCTGGTCGCCGGCCTGGACGAGCATCGGCGGCAGGCCGCGCAGGTCGGTGTCGAGCGGGCCGCGGGCGGCCACGGAACCGGCGCCGTGATACCAGCGCAGCCCCTGTTCGAGCCAGCCGCGACGGATCATCGGATCGTCATGACGGCGCGACGCCAGTGTCGCGCCGCCGATCGCGGGATCGGTCACCGGCGAGATCAGCAGCAACGCGGCGGCGGCTGGCTCGCCGCGCTCGCGCAGCGCGATGGCCAGCGCGAGCGCCAGCGCACCGCCGGCCGAATCGCCGGCGATCACGATCCGGTGCGGCGCATGACCCTGAGCGCGCATCGCGTCATAGACGGCCAGCGCATCGTCGAGCGCGGCCGGGCTCGGATGCTCGGGGGCCAGCCGGTAATCGGGCACCCACACCGGCAGGGCGGCCTCGTTCGCCAGCCGCGTCGTCACGCCGCGATGCGTGTGCGGCCCGCCGAGGCAGAATGCGCCGCCGTGCAGATAGAGGATCGCGCCGCCCGTGTCACCGCGTTTCGGCGCGACCACTTCAACCGGCACGCGATGCGCGGACGTACGGTAGCGCAGTGTGCCGCCCGTACCCGGCATCAGCGGCGACAGCAGCGCGACGACGCACCGTTGCATGCGCGCGCCGAACGGCGGCCCGATCAGCGGCCGGAACGCGACGCGCAGGAAGCCGCGCAGCGATGCGGCGGTCAGTGCCTCCAGCCGGCCGGCGGGCGGCGCGATCACCACGTCGCGCGCCGGTGCGACCGACTCGGGCAACGGATGCGTGAAGCGGTACGCGCCCATCCCGGTGAAGCGCGTGATCCACCGGTAGGTCAGCGTGAAGCCCGGCCAGTTCGTGCTGTTGTGGCCCGACGCATCGACGTACCAGCTCTTGCAGCTGTTCCACACCGAGCCTTCGAGCCGCTGTTGCACATGCACGTTGAAGCGCCGGTAGCGGCGTGCATCGACGTCGATCTCGCGCGCGCCATCGCGCCGCATCGTGCGCAGGCAACGCATCACGTGCGCGATCTGGCTTTCGAGCATGTAGACGATCGAGTTGTGGCCGAGGTTGGTGTTCGGGCCGTACAGCATGAAGAAGTTCGGAAAACCGGGCACGGTGAGCCCGAGATACGCCTGCGCGCCGCGCCGCCATGCGTCGTTCAGGTCGAGCCCGTCGCGGCCGGTGATATGCATCGGCGACAGGAACTCGGTCGCCGCGAACCCGGTGCCGTAGATGATCGCATCGACCGGATGATGTACACCGTCGACGGTCTCGATGCCGTCCTCCGTCACGCGCCGGATCCGCTGCGTGACGAGTTCGACGTTGTCGCGGCTCATCGCGGCAAGGTAGTCGCTCGACAGCAGGATGCGCTTGCAGCCGATCGGGTAGTCGGGCGTGAGCCGCGCACGCAGCGCGGGGTCCGGCACGTCGCGTGCGAGCAGTGTGTGAAAGGGCTGGCCGACCGCGACCTTCATCAGCTTGTGCAGGCGCGTGAACGCGATCGCGCGCGATTCGTAGCGCAGGTAGATCGATGCGCGATGCAGCTTCATCGCCCACGGCAACCGGCGGAACAGCGCTTTCTCCCACGGGCGGTACGCGCGGTCGGGGCGCGGCATCACATAGGCCGGCGAACGCTGGAATACAACGAGCTGCTTCACGTCGCCCGCGATCGCGGGGACGAACTGGATCGCCGACGCGCCGGTGCCCACGACCGCCACGCGTTTGCCGGCGAGCGAATAGTCGTGATCCCAGTGCGCGGAGTGGAACGCGCGGCCGCGAAACGTGTCGATGCCGGGCAGGTCGGGCATCGCGGGGCGGCTCAGCTGCCCGGTGCCGCTGACGAGCACGGCGGCGCTGAGCGTCGTGCCGTCGGCGAGCGTGACGCGCCACAGCGCGGCGGCTTCTTCGTAGCGGGCGTGCGCGACTTCGGCGCCGAAGCGCAGGTAGCGCGCGAGGCCGTACTTGCGCGCGCAATGCTGCAGGTACGCATGGATTTCGGGCTGCGGCGCGAACACGCGCGACCACGCCGGATTGGGCTCGAACGAGAACGAGTACAGGTGCGAGGGCACGTCGCAGGCGGCGCCCGGGTAGCGGTTGTCGCGCCACACGCCGCCGACATCGTGCGAGCGTTCGACGATCGCGAAATCGTGGATGCCGGCACGTTGCAGCGCGATCGCCATGCCGATGCCGGCGAAGCCGGCACCGATGATGATCGCCGCGAGCGGTGCGGTGGATTCGGCGGCGCGAGCGGTATCAGGCGACGACATGGCGGGTTTCCTCGGGCTGGATGGCATCGTGCGCGGCACTCGCGGCAGGAACTGTGTCGAGATCCGTCGTCATCCTGACGGTTTCGCGTTGCGGTTGTGCGGATGTGCGGCACACGTCCCGCATCAGGTCGACGGCCTTCTCGGCGATCATGATCGTCGGTGCGTTGGTATTGCCGCCGATGAGTGTCGGCATCACCGACGCATCGACGATGCGCAGCCCCTGCAGGCCGCGCACGCGCAGTTGCGGATCGACGACGGCGAGCGCGTCGTGCCCCATCCGGCACGTGCCGACCGGGTGATACACGGTGTCGGTGCGCCGCCGCAGCACGTCGCGGATGTCATCGTCGGTGTCGACGTTCGCGGTGAACAGGTCGCGCGTGGTCCAGTCGGCGAGTGCCGGCGCTTCCATCAGCCGTCGTGTGAGGCGGAAGCCCGCGACCATGTCGTCGAGGTCGCGCGGATCGTCGAAGAACGCGGGATCGATGCGCGGCGCCGCGAGCGGATCGGCGCTGGTCAGCGTGACCGAGCCGCGGCTGCGCGGCCGCAGCAGGCATACGTGGCACGACAGCCCGTGGCCGGCGTGCAGCTTGCGCGCATGATCGTCGACGAGCGCGACGACGAAGTGCAGCTGGATGTCCGGCGCGTCGAGCTCGGCGCGCGTCTTCAGGAAGCCGCCGCCTTCCGCGAAATTCGACGTCAGCATCCCGCGCCGTTCACGGCGAAAACGCGCCAGCTCGCGCAGCATGCGCAGGCCGCCGCCCACGGACACGCCCATCGTGTCGACGCTGCGCGTGCGGTAGCCGAAGATGAAATCCGGATGATCCTGCAGGTTGCGGCCGACGCCGGGCAGGTCGGCGTGCACGGCGATGCCCTGTTGCTGGAGTTCGCGGCCCGGGCCGACGCCCGACAGCATCAGCAACTGCGGCGTTTGCAGCGCGCCGGCCGCGAGCACGACTTCACGCCGCGCGCGCAGCGTGCGGACCTCGCCCCGCTGCCGCACCTCGACGCCGATCGCGCGCGTGCCGTCGAACAGGACGCGCAGCACCTGCGCGTGCGTCTCGACCGTCAGGTTGTCGCGGCGGCCGATGTGCGGCAGCAGGTATGCGCGCGCGGCGCTCCACCGTTCGCCGTGCTTCTGCGTGACCTGGTAGAGGCCGATGCCTTCCTGCTGCGCGCCGTTGAAATCGTCGGTGAGCGGCAGTCCTGCCTGCCGCGCGGCTTCCAGGTAGCGCGCATGGAACGGGTTGCCGGTGCGCAGGTCGCTCACCCACAGCGGGCCGTCGCGGCCGTGCCACGCATCGTCGAAGCGCTCGTTGTGCTCGCTCAGGCGGAAGTACGGCAGCACGTCGTCGTAGCTCCAGCCTTCGTTGCCGAGCGCGGCCCAGCCGTCGTAGTCGACGCGATGGCCGCGGATATAGACCATCGCGTTGATGGCCGACGACCCGCCCAGCACCTTGCCGCGCGGCTGGTAGCCGATGCGCCCGCCGAGGCCCGGCTGCGGCACCGTGTCGAAGGCCCAGTTGTTGATGCGGGTCGGCATCATCGCGACCGCGCCGGTCGGCACGTTGACGAGCGTGCCGTCGCCGCGGCCGCCGGCCTCGAGCACGCAGACGGTCACGGCCGGGTCCTCGGTCAGCCGCCCGGCGACGACGCTGCCGCCCGAACCGCCGCCCACGACGATGTAGTCGAAAGTCTTGCTCATGGATTGGTCCTCCGAGGGTCGATGGATCAAGCGGGGCGCGGCTGCGTGCCCGGGCGGCCGGCGTGCGGCAGGCGGGGCGCGAGCGGCGGGGCGGGGTCGCGGCCAAACGCGGCGAACGCGGCGAACGCGAGGAACGCGACGAAAGCGTCGCGCCGGCATGCGAAGCGGGCTGCGGGATCGGTCGGGCGACTCGGTCGCATGGTGTCTCCTCCGGAGGGCGATGGCGTCGTTCGGATGACGACTGGTTGACGCCGATGGTGCTGGCCGCATGGGAAAACACCAATGCTGCTTCGGGACAATTGTTTTAGTATTTGGGCCAAATCGGCGCTTCGAGGGTTTCTCCGCATGAGCTTCTGGGATTTCACCCGGAGTCCGGCCAGCGCCCGGCTGCTGGTCGATTTCGGCGACGAACGCGGCGTGCCGCACACGACGCTGCTGGCCGGCACCGGGCTCGCCAACGCACAGCTCGACGATCCGAAGGTCGAGGTGACGGCCGCGCAGGAACTGCGGCTGACCGGCAACCTGCTGCGCGCGCTCGGGCGCGCGCCGGGCCTCGGGTTCGAGGTCGGCCAGCGCTATCACTTCTCGGCCTACGGCGTGTGGGGCTACGGGCTGATCGCGAGCGCGACCGCACGCGACGCGCTCGCGCTGGCGCTGCGCTTCCTGCCGCTCACCTATGCGTTCACGGTGATCACGTACCGCGAGGAAGGCGGCACGTGCGTGCTCAATTTCGGCGCGCCGGAACTCGATGGCACGCTGAGCCGGTTCCTGGTCGAGCGCGACATGACGGCCGCGGCCGTGCTGCTGCAGGAAATCGGCGACGACACGTTCGCGTTGTCGCACTTCACGGTGCAGGCGGCGCGCACGCCGACCCTGCCGGTGCCGCGCATCGCCGGCATCGAGCCCGCGTTCTCGGCGCGCGCGAACCGCCTTGCTTTCGACCGCGCGTTTCTCGACCGGCTGCTGCCGCACGCGAATCCGCTGACGGTGTCGATGTGCGAGCAGATGTGCGGCCAACTGCTCGAAGCGCGGCGTGCGCGCGTGGGCACGTCCGAGATGGTGCGCCAGTACCTGAGCGCGACGCCCGGCCCCGCGCCGTTCTCGCTCGAGGACATGGCGCGGCTGATGAACACGAGCCCGCGCACGCTCAAGCGCCGACTGCAGGAGGAGGGCACGACGTTCCGCGCCCTGCTCGCGCAGGCGCGCGGCGCGATGGCCGAGACGCTGCTCGGCGACGCGCGGCTGTCGCTCGCGGAAGTCGCGGAGCGGCTCGGCTTCAGCGACCTGTCGAGTTTCTCGCAGGCGTTCAAGCGCTGGTACGGCGTGCCGCCGGGCGCGTATCGCAGCGCGGCGCAACGGGACGGCAGCCGTTCCTGAATCACGGTACGATCGCCGGCATGCCTGCCGACATTCCCATCACGAGAGACTTCGCATGATCACGATTCGCCCGATGACCGACGACGATTTCCCGCGCTTCTGGCCGACCTATCGCGCGATCGTCGCCGCTCAGGAAACCTATGCATTCGATGCGGCGCCGACACAGGAAGCGGCGCGCGCACTGTGGCTCGATGCGCCGCTGTGCACGTGGATCGCCGAAGAGGACGGCGTGGTCCTGGGCTCGTACTACCTGAAGGCGAACGCGGGCGGCCCCGGCGATCACGTGAGCAACTGCGGCTACATGGTGAGCGAGGCCGCGCGCGGCCGCGGCGTCGCGCGCCTGATGTGCGAGCATTCGCAGCAGGTCGCACGCGAGCGCGGTTTCCTCGCGATGCAGTTCAACTCGGTGGTGTCGACCAACGAAGTGGCGGTGGCGCTGTGGCAGAAGCTGGGATTTGAAATCGTCGGCCGGTTGCCGCGTGCGTACCGTCACGCGCGGCTCGGCTTCGTCGACAGCCTCGTGATGTTCAAGTGGCTCGGCGACACGGCGGCCGCCGAAGCCTGAGCACGCAGCCGCTTCGTCAGACGGCGAACGCGCCGTCGAACACGATCCGGTCGTCGAGCGCGAGCGTGCCGCGCGCGAAGATCAGGTCGAGATGGTGGCTGCCGTTTTCGCCGCCGCCGAGCCCGAGGTGCAGGCCCGGATGGCGTTCCTCGAACCCCGCGTTGCGGCCGTACAGCCCGCGAATCCCGAGGTTCGTGCCGATGCCGAACTCCTCGATTCGCCGGTGATTCGGATGCCGGTCGAGATAGGTCGAGAAGTCGCGCCGGAAACCTTCGTTGTCCGTGTCGAACCCGACGATCGTACTGTTCTCGACGCGCAGCGTGGCGAGTCGCTCGGCCACCTTGTACTTGATCGCGAACGGCACGGTGCCGAGAAACGTGCCGCTGAAGACGACCGAGCCGTTGAGATCGGTGACGTGCGTCGCGATCTCGCCGGGCACGATGTCGAGGTTGCCCATGCCGTCCACGCTCGTCCATTTCTGGTCCGGCGCGAGCGAGCCCGTCAGCGTGTTGCCGGCTTCGTCGATGAAGCGGATCTGCGACGCGCGTGCGGCCGCGTCGATCAGCCGGCCGTTGCGTGCCGCGATGTCGTCGAGCGATTCGGCGAACGCCTCGTCGAGATGCGGGCCGTAATCCTTGAACAGCACCGACTTGCTCCAGTGCTCGACGATCGCGGGACGGATCGCGGCGAGGAACGGCGGCCCGCTCGGCGACGGCGTCGGCAGGCACGACGAGTCGTACAGCAGCACGAACAGATCGGCGCGATCGAGCGCGGCGGCGATATCGGCGGGTGGGGTGCTTTCGAGGCAGAGGGTGGTCGCGTCGAGCGAATCGGGCAGGGCGGAAAACGCGCGCAATGCGATGTCGCGGTTGCGGGTGTCATGGCCGACCAGCAGTTTTCCCGACTCGCCGCGCGCGAGCTTGTCGCGCAGCGCAGGGTGGAAGCCCAGCGCGCGATGCAGGTTCAGCATGCGTGTCTCCGGAAGCGGCGGAAGGGCCGCGGCCCTTCCGCGAGAACGGGTGGCCCGCTCAGACCGGCCAGAGCGCGGTGCCGAACGGCACCACGGCGTCCTCGACCATCATGTCGACGGCCTCGGGGTGCGTGTCTTCCTGCATCCAGTCAAGCAATTCGATCTGCTGGGTGTCCTGCATGTCAATTCTCCTGTGGTGAACATGAGTGATTCAACATGAAAGCGCGGCTAAAAAGTTGCCACTCCTCATCACGCATTTCGTGAATGCGCGGCGAGTGGCGTTGATATTAGTCTGACGAATTTGCGAATGCAATGCGTTGCAAGGTTTTTAGCCGAAGCGTGCTAAACACGGGGGATTGGCGGGGCGCATGACGTAAAGCACGGATAAAGCGAATGGCGGATTCGATGTCATTTTTTCAATGACCGGAATTCCAGGCGTTGCATTGCATTCGGCGATTTTTCATCGGAAATTCGATCGTCGTGATCGATGGCGTTCGCGGCGACCATGCATGCGCGCGAACGCGTCGCCGGTCATCGGTAGCGCATCAGCGGCCCGATGCGCGTCAACCGAGCAGCGCCTTGCCGAGCGGCTTGGCCGGCTCGGATCGCAGCACCAGCGACGTCGTGACCGCGCCGAAGCGGGCGATCGCATCGATGATGGTTTCCAGTTGCCCCGGTGTCGGCACCAGGACCTTCAGCAAGAAGCAATCCTCGCCGGTCATCCGGTGGACCTCGATGACGTGCGGCATTTCCGCGAACGCGCGCAGCGCAGGCTTGATGTGTTCGTGCGTGGTCTTCAACCGGATGATGGCCATCATCCCCAGCCCCAGCGCGGCAGGGTCGATCCGCGCGCCGTAGCCCGCGATGATGCCGCGCTCTTCCAGCCGCTTGACGCGCTCCGACGTAGCCGGCTGCGACAGGCCGATGCGGCGGCCCACTTCCGACAGCGGCATCCGTGCATTGTCCTGAAGCGCCTCGAGGATCGACAGATCCAGGCGATCGAGCTCTCCGTTCGACATGGCCGCTTTCCCGCTCCGTTAATTCATCGGCATATTGTCTCAATATCCGATGATTTGCCATTCCCGGCCGGTTTCCGGCAAGCCAGACTCTGAGCTCACTCATTCATGGAGACGGAGATGGACCAGACGATCGTGATCGTGCCGGGGATCGGTAACTCGGGACCGGATCATTGGCAGAGCCACTGGGAGGCCGCGCTGCCGGGCGTGGTGCGCATCGCGCCTGCGTCATGGGATGCGCCCGACCTGCGCGACTGGATGGCGGCGCTCGATGAAGCCGTTGCGCAAGCCGCGACGCCGCCGGTGGTGATCTGTCATTCACTGGGGTGCCTGCTGTTCGCGCACTGGCGGGCGGCGTCGACGCGCGTCGTGCGCGCTGCGTGGCTCGTGGCGGTGCCCGATCCGGGCGGCCCGCGTTTTCCGGTTGCCGCCCGTGCGTTCGCGGATGTGCCGGCGGGCGATTTCGGCGGCTTGCCGGTGCTGGCGATCGCCAGTTCGGATGACGGGTACGACCCGGCCGGGCGCGGCATTGCATGGGCGCAAGCGCGCGGCGCGACGCCGTTGCTGCTCGGCCCGCGCGGCCATCTGAATACGGAAGCGGGATTGGCGGAATGGCCCGAGGGACGCGCGTTGTTCACGGCTTTCATGGCGGGATTGCGGGGGTAGCGCGGGCAAGCGGCCGACGTGCTCTCGCGATGGCTTGCGGCGGGCGATGCATGGACGAGCCGGCTGCCGCGGCCGGGCTCCTGTCGACAACGCATGCCGGCCCGCGACGGCTCAAGTATGATCGGTCGACAGAATCGGAAGCCTCGACAGTTGGGATTGCCCCGTGCGGAACACCGGTTCCGCCGTCACGACTGGCCGCGGCTTCGAACGACCAAGGAGACACGCGATGCGCGCAGCGCCGCAACCGGAGCAGGCCGGCCCGTCGCGGCCGGACACCGGCGCGACCAGCCCCTTCCCGGAACGTGACCCCGATCGCATCGCCGCGTGGCGGCTCGCGATCTGCCTGTCGTTCGGCAGCGCGATTGCGCTCGGCCTCGCGCGCTTTTCGTATGCGCTGCTGCTGCCGCCGATGAAGGCCGATCTCGGCTGGACGTTCGCGCAGGCCGGCGCGCTGAACACGGCGAACGCGGCCGGCTATCTGGTCGGAGCGCTCGCGTTTCCGTTGCTGTCGCGGCGCTGGAGAGCCGGCTCGCTGCTGGCGACCGGATGCGTGTTGACCGCGTTGCTGATGGCCGCGTGCGGGCTCACGTCCGGCATGCATGCGCTGCTCGTGCAGCGGCTCGCGACCGGCGTCGGCAGCGCGCTGATCTTCATCAGCGGCGGCGTGCTGGCCGCGCGGCTCGCATCGGCATCGCCACGCGATGCGGGCTTGCTGCTCGGGCTCTACTACGGCGGCACGGGATGGGGCGTCGTCGCATCGTCACTGCTCGTGCCGGCGACGCTCTCACACGGCGACCATGGCTGGCAGCCCGCGTGGTTCGCGCTCGCGTTCGCGTGCGTGCTGTTCTCGGCCGTGGCCGTGTCGGCCGCGCGTCGCATCGAGCGCATGCACGCGGCACCGACTGCGCCGCGCGGCGGTGCGGCGCTGGTCGCGACCGCGAGCCCCGCGCGCTTCGCGCTCGCGCTCGCCGGCTACGGCCTGTTCGGCGTCGGCTACATCGGCTACATGACGTTCATCGTCGCGCTGCTGCGCGGCGCGGGGATGAGCGGCACGGTGGTTGCCGCGTTCTACGTGATGCTCGGCGTCGCGACCGTCGTGTCGGCGCGGCTGTGGTCGGGGCTGCTCGACCGGATGCGCGGCGGCCAGGCGCTCGCCGTGCTCAACGCGCTGCTCGGCATCGCGACGCTGATGCCGGCGATGTTCGTGCATCCGGCGGCCGCGTTCGCGTCGGGCGTGCTGTTCGGCGCGACGTTCCTGTCGGCCGTCGCATCGACGACGGCTTTCGTACGCCACAACCTGCCGCCGGACGGCTGGGCGAAGGGGATCAGCGCGTTCACGACGGTCTTCGCGTTCGGGCAGATCGCCGGGCCGGTCGCGATCGGCTGGGTGTCGGATAGTGCCGGGCTCGCACGCGGGCTCGTGTATTCGGCGCTGACGCTGTTCGCGGGCGCCGCGCTCGCGGCCGGGCAGCGCGCGTTGCGGGCCGCCGCGTAATCACGCTCTAAACACGCCATTCACCGCACGCACGCCGTGCGCGACACGCGATGAAACGCACGGCTGAAGTAGATCAGGCTGTCGCCGTCGTCGCGCACGCGGATCGACGTCGCCTCGATGAACATCACCGAGTGCGAGCCGACTTCCTTCATGTCGGCGATCGTGCCCTGCAGGCTCGCGAGCGCGTCGCGCAGCACGGGCACGTCCTGCTCGCCGCGATCCCACACGGGCAGGTCGAAGCGTCGCGCCATCGGCAGGTCGGTGAGCCCTGCGAAATGCCGCGCGAGTTGCTCGTGTTCGGCCGGCAGCACGTTGATGCAGACGTGGCGGTTGCGTTCGAACGTCGCCCGCATCGCGCTCGACCGGTTGAGGCACACGAGCAGCGTCGGCGGCGTGTCGGTGACGGAGCACACGGCGCTCGCGGTGATCCCGCAGCGGCCGTGCGGCCCCGCGGTGGTGATCACGTTGACGGCCGCGCCGAGGTGGGCCATCGCTTGCCGGAAGGCCTTCTGCGCGTCGGTCGGCTCGATGCGTGCCGGTCGCTGGATATCGGTCGTGGAAGACATGGGCGCTCCTGGTTGGACGAAAGCGGCGATCGCTTGGCGCTACCGGTGCAGCGCCGGATCACCGACGATGACCCAAGCGTACGACGCGAAAATGCCGGCGACCATTCGCACGATTGACGATGGAGATGGCGTTCTCGCCAACGCGTCTAAAGGTTCTACCTAGATGCGCGGCGCACCGCGCGAAAAAAAGCGCGATTGCACGTTCATACGGCGCGTGAAAGGGTTTTCAGCGGGTTTTCGGCTCGTTATGATGTGCCGCACACCCCCAGCGAACGACGCGCGCGACGCGCCGGAACCGGCCCCGTATGCGGCGCGTGCGATACCGATACCGATATTCAGTGAGACACCCGCGATGACGTCACCCGCACCGATCGTATACATCGTCGACGACGACAACGGCATGCGGACGTCGCTCGCGTGGCTGCTCGAATCGGTCGGCATCGCGTCCGAAGGATTCGCGAACGCCACCGATTTTCTCGCGCGCTTCGACGTGAACCTCCCTGCGTGCCTGGTGCTCGACGTGCGGATGCCGGAGAAAAGCGGCTTCGATGTGCAGGCGGAACTGAACGCGCGCGGCGCGACGCTGCCGGTGATCTTCGTCAGCGGGCACGGCGATATCCCGATGTCCGTGCGCGCGCTGCAGAACGGCGCGATCGATTTCGTCGAGAAACCGTATAACTCGCAGCAGATGCTCGAGCGCGTGCAACGCGCGCTGCGGCTCGCGCAGCAGCGGCATGCGGTGAGCCAGCGTCACCGCGAGCTGCGCCAGCGGCTCGATGCGCTGACCGCGCGCGAGAAGGAAGTGCTGCGCGGCGTGGTGGACGGCAAGGGCAGCAAGCAGATCGCGTCGGACCTGTCGATCAGCGTGAAGACCGTCGACGTGCATCGCGCGAGCATCAAGGAGAAGCTCGGCGCGACGTCGATCGCCGCGCTCGTGCGCGATGTGATGGTCGTGTGGGGCGACGACGGGGAAGCGTCGCGATAGGGCCTTGCCGGGGTTCGGCGAAGCGCTGCACGCAGCGCTCGACGCGCGACGCTCAGCGCATGTACAACCCGCCGTTGATGTCCCAGCACGCGCCGTTCGCGAAATGCGCGTCGCCCGACGCGAGCAGCACGGCGGCGTCCGCCACGAACCCGGCCGAGCCGAGCTTGCCGCCCGGCAGGCTCGCGAGCACCTGGCGCAGCTTCTCTGGCGCGACGCTTTCATAGACGATCGGCAAATCGAGCGGGCCGGGCGAGATCGCGTTGACGGTCACGCCCTGCGCGGCGAGATCGCGCGCGAACACCTTGGTCAGCGTCAGCGTGCCGCCCTTCGCGGCCGCGTAGTGCGCGCCGGTCGCCGAACCGCCGTTCTGCCCGGCGAGCGACGCGATGTTGACGATACGGCCCGCGCCGCGCGTCGTGAAGTACTGGCCGAACACCTGGCAGCCGAACAGCACGCTGCGCAGGTTTACATCGATCACCTGGTCGAACTGCTCGGCCGTGATCTCCATCGCGGGCACGACCTTCGAGGCGCCCGCGTTGTTCACGAGCACGTCGATCGTGCCCCAGCGCGCGACGAGCGCATCGCGCGCGGCTTCGAAATCGCGTTTCGACGTGACGTCGAGCGGCAGCGCGATCGCGCGTTCGCCGCTCGGGTCGAGTTCGCGTGCGTGCGCCTGGATGGCGTCGGCGGCGATATCGGCCAGCGCGACGCGGTAGCCGGCCGCATGAAAACGCTCGGCGATGACGGCGCCCAGCCCGCGTGCGGCGCCGGTGACGAGGACGACTCGGTCTGACATGGTGTGTGATTCCGTGGTTCGCGAGCGCGCATCGGTCGATGTCGCGCCCGCATCGTGGTTCATGCGGCGAGTGCCGTTTCGAAGTGTGCCGCAATCGCGCAAACGTGTTCGTCCGCACCCTTGCGCCCGACGATCTGCAGGCCGGCCTTCAGCGGCGAACCGGCGAGCGGCAGCGGCAGGCTGAGTGCCGGATGGCCGCTCAGGTTGAACGGCCGGATCAGCGACGACATCGCGATCACCGATACGCCATCGCGCGCCTGCTGCAGCGTGATCGGCAGCGCGGGCAGCGTCGGCAGCACGAGCACGTCCGCGTGTTCGAGCGCGGCGTCGACCTGTGCGATGAAGCGTGCACGTACGGCTTCGGCCTCTTGCAATGCCGCGGGCGTGGTCGTTGCGGCCGCACGCAATCGGGCATCGAGATCGGCGCCAAGCTTGCCGGTTTCGACGAGATGGCCGAACGCACGCGACGTTTCCGCGTTGATCACGGTGAGCCCGGCGACGAACGACGCCGCCATGTCGTCGAGCACGGCCGCGTGCGCGTGCAGGCCCGACGCGCGTATGGCCGCGTCGAGCGCGGCGGCGATGGCCGGGTCGGCGTCGACCGTGATGTGCGCGACCGTGCAGCCTGCCACGGAGGCCGCGGCTTGCGCACGATCGAAGCCGGGCGCGATCGCGGCCATCACCGCAACCAGCGTGCGGATGTCGCGCGCGAACGGCCCGACGCAATCGAGCGTGGTGTCGGCAGGCGCGACGCCGCGCCGCGACACGCGGCCGAACGTCGGCTTCAGCCCGGCCACGCCGCAGCAGGCAGCCGGCCCGCGGATCGAGCCGCCCGTGTCGGTGCCGAGCGCTGCATCGACCATGCCGAGCCCGACGAGCGAAGCGGAACCGCTCGACGAGCCGCCCGGAATGCGCGTCGCGTCCTGCGGATTGACGGGCGTGCCCGTGTAGTCGTTGATGCCGGTCATGCCGAATGCGAGCTCGTGCATGTTCGCCTTGCCGGCAATTTGCCAGCCCGCGTCGAGCAGCAGGCGGACGACGTCCGCGTGTTGCGTGGCCGGCGGTGCGTCGGCGAGCGCACGGCTCGCCGCGCGGGTCGGATAGCCTGCGATGTCGATCGTGTCCTTGATCGCGATCGTGGGGCCGGGGCCGCCGAGCGTGAAGGTGTCGATGAAGCCTGTCATGGTCGGTATCGTGAGCAAGCGGTGGAAAGGAGCAGCAATCAGGGCCGTGGCGCGGCGAGCGGCCAGGGGCCGTCGAGCACGCGTTCGGTGCGGAAATGGCGGATCAGCCACGCAGAACCGTTAGCGGCCGGCGCGAAATCGACGGTCAGCCGCGCGGCGATCAACTCGGCCGCGCCGTCCGCGTAGCGCGACGCCTGCAGCATGATCCAGCGGCCGCGCGCGCGCGTGTTGCCGGCGTCGACCTCGATCGACTCCGACGTCAGGCAGTGCAGGTTCGCCGAGAAGTGCGGATCGGGCGGCAGATAGCGGCCCAGCATCGCGACGATCGCGGCGGTGCCTTCGAGGCGGCCGAACTTTTGCGCATACTGCGGGCCGATGCCTTCCCACACGGCGTCGGGCGTGAACAGCCCGGCGAGCGACGGGCCGTCGCCGGCATCCTCGGGCACGTCGCACAGCGCCATGTAGCGCGTGATCGTCGCGCGCACCGCGCGCTCGGCGTCGAGCGCCGCCAGGCGCTGTGCGAGCGCATCGATCAGGCCGGGAGTCAGGTCGGTCATCGCGCGCCTCACGCCGCGGGCTTCGCGGCCGGCGGCACCGTCAGCGCACGGCCGACGCGCGCCTCGATCTTGCCGTAGCGCCACAGGTTGTATTCGCCGACCGGCGTCGTGCGATACAGGTTGCATACGGCGACCGTCGTGTCGAAGTCGGCGACGTCGGCCATGATGTAGAAGGTCCACGGCGCGCCGTCGGCCTGGCCGACCACGAGGCGGTCGTCATCCATCACGCCGAGCACACGCACGCCGGGCATCGCTTCGACGGCAGCGAGCATCGCGCCGTACGCCTGCCATACTTCGCCGATTTTCTCGCGCGGCAGGTCGAAGAAGTTTTGCGACACGCCGCAGCAGAACAGGACGCGCAGCGGCAGCGGATTCGAATCGGACATATCAGGTTCTCCAGAGGAATCGGTGGGGCGCATGAACCGGCCGGCGACGGCGCTTCGGCTTCATGCGCGTTCAAAAGCAATTCGGTCGATGCAGGTTACAGATAGCCCGGGAACGGCGTGACGCCGGTGAACACCGCGCCGGCGCCGTCGAAGTTGCCTTCGCCGAGAAACGCGTGCTGCGTGACGACCATCGCGTCGCGCAGCAGCCGCTGCAGCGGGTGCGTGCGATAGATCGCCGCCGTGCCGCCGAGCCGGTACGCGCGTTCGACGACGCTCGCGCCTTCGCGTGCGATCTGCGTGGCCGCGAGCCGCAGCAGGCTGACCTGGTCGGGCGTCACCGGGTTGCCGGCGAGGATCGATTGCCACACGCCGTCGGTCGCGTCGTAGAAGAACGCGCGCGCCGAGCGCAGTTGCGCTTCGGCCTTCGCGAGTTCGATGCGGTAGTACGCACGATCGGCGAGGCGCGGTGCGCCGGTCGTCGTCTGCCGGCCGCCCGACATGCGGTTCACGACGTCGAGCGCCGCGCGTGCGAGGCCGAGGTTCACGACGGCGAGCACCTGCGCCGCATACGCGACGGTCGGATAGCGGTACAGCGGCTCGTCGACGGTCGGCTCGCCGCCGCGCACGAAGGTCCACGCTTCAGGCACGAAGCGGTCGTCCACGCGCAGGTCGTGGCTGCCGGTGCCCTGCATGCCGACCACGCTCCAGTTCTCGACGATCTCGACGTCGGCTGCGCGGAACACGGCCGTGCGCGGCTTGTTCGGCGCGGCGTCCTGTGCGCCCGGCACGGCGATGCCGACACCGAGCCAGTCGGCTCCCTTGCAGCCGCTCGCGAACTTCCACGTGCCGTTCACGCGCCAGCCGCCCGGCGCGGGCTGGGCCGGCTGCACCGGGAACAACCCGCCCGCGAACACCTGGTCGGGGCCGCTCGCATACAGCTCGGCCTGGGTATCGAGCGGCAGCGCGGCGAGATACACGTTCGCGGAGCCGAAGCTCGCGACCCATGCGGCCGAGCCGTCGGCGGTCGCGATCCGCTCGATCATGTCGAGGAACGCGGTCGGCGCGAGCGCATCGCCGCCGAACCGGCGCGGCGTGCCCGCGCGATAGATGCCGGCCTGCTTGAACAGCGCGATCACGTCGCGCGGCACGTGCGACAGGCGGTCGAATTCTTCGCGGCGCGCGGCGACGGTCTCGATCACGGCGTCGAGCGGCGACAGCCGGGCGGCCGGTTCGCTGGCCGCGTGGGGAGCGCCCGGTGCGGTGTCGAGGGCAAGGGCGGCGTGGGGCATGGCTGTCTCCTGGGGCGGCTGGGGGTTCGAATGCGGGGTGGTCACGACGATGCAACCAGTCTAGAAACGCCGAAAACACGCAGCAATTGGTGCGTTGGGCCGTGCGACTGGTGACGTTCCGTGCCGCACTAAAGAAATCTTCAGATGCGGGCGGCGCGCGCCGGTGCTATGTTGGGTTTCCGGTCGCACGATGCCGCGCGACCTCATCCGAAGCCGATCATGAGTTTCCCCGACGAAGACGATTTCCACCGGCTGCTCGACGCGCTGACGACCTGCGTGCTGCTGCACGACGCGCACACCAAGGCGATCGTGTGGGCGAACCGCGCCGCGTGCATCGCGCTCGGTTTTTCCGTCGAGGAGCTGCTGCCGCTGAAGGCGCCGGACATGACGCGTCCCGAGCCGAAATACCAGCGCGAGATCGCCGTGAGCGCGTGGGATCGCGCGCTCGTCGACGGGCCGCAGGTGTACGAGTGGTGCTATCGGTCGCGCACGGGCGTCGACATGCTGTCCGAGGCGACCGCCACCTACGTGCCGCTGCGCGGGCGCGACGTCGTGATGGTGCAGTTCCGCGACATCAGCGCGGAAGAGGCGGTGCGCCAGCAGTTGCGCCGCTACGAGGCGCGGCTGCGCGAATTCATGCAGGACCTCGACGAAGGCATCGCGGTCGTCACGCCGCACGGCGGCGTGCAGTTCATCAGCGAGTCGGGCCGCCGCGTGCTCGGGCTCGCACCCGACGAAGCGCTCGGCGAGGTGCTCGACTACTGCTCCGAGGCCGACCGCGACCGGCTGGTCGCGCAGCTGCGCGATGCGCCGTCCGCGTATCCGTCCGCGCCGCAGCGCTACCGGATCGTGCGGCGCGACGGCTCGTCGTGCTGGCTGCGCATCCTGTGCCGGCAGGTCGAGATCGAGGACGATCTCGTCGGGCTGCTCGTGCAGTTCCGCGACGTGAGCGACGAAGTCGCGATCGAGGATGCCCGCCGCGCGGAAGCGCGCATGCTCGAACACGCGGGCCGTTACAACGCGATGGGCGAAATGGCGAGCGTGATCGCGCACGAGCTGAGCCAGCCGCTCGCGGCCGTGCGCAATTTCATCGAAGGCGCGGTGCAGCGGCTGAACGCGCGCGGCGCGATCGACGACGCGATCTGGGGGCTGCGCAGCGCGGACCGGCAGGCCGAGCATGCGGCGCTGATCATCAAGAGCGTGCGCGAGTTCATCGTGAAGCGCGAGCCGGTCGTCGCGCTCGCCGACCTGCGCGACATCCTCGCGGACGTCGCGTATTTCATCGAGCTGCGCGCGAAGGAGGCCGGCGTGACGGTCACGATCGTGCAGGCCGACGCGCCGCTGCCGATCCGCTGCGAGCGCGTGCTGATCGGGCAGGTGATCCTGAATCTCGCGTTCAACGCGATCGAGGCGTTCGCCGGTTGCGAGCGTGTGCCGCGCACGTTGACGCTCGGCACGGCGAGCGTCGGCGGGCATGCAGTGCTGCGCGCGATCGACAACGGCCCGGGTGTCGCGGCGGACGCTCACGACCGGCTGTTCGACGGCTTCTCGTCGTCGAAGGCCGGGGGGAACGGAATCGGGCTGTCGCTGTGCAAGAGCATCGTGACGCGCCACGGTGGCCGGATCGCTGCCAGCCCGGCCGATGGCGGCGGGCTCGATTGCCGCGTGACGCTGCCGCTCGCCGGGACGAAGGCTCGGGCGGACGCATCGTCGCCGGGGAATGCTTGATGCCGCGGCCGCCCGGCGGCCGCGGTGCATGAGCGGGCAGGCACGCGCGCAGCGCATGATCAGCGCCCGAGCGCCCGTGCGGTTTGCCCGCCGATGCCGAAATCGGTGTTCGGGATGTCCTTGATCATCACGCGGGTGGCCTGCAGCGGCGCATCGAGCACGCTGGCGCTCGTCTCCGACAGCGCGGCGATTAGCGCGCGCTTCTGTTCGTCGGTGCGGCCGGCGATCAGGATCGCGACGATCACGGGCAGCGACGGCGGCGCGCCGTCGGCGGCAATGCGGCCGCCGAGGCCGATGTGCGTCGCGGGCAATTCGGTCAGCAGCACGCGCACCGAATCGATCGGTGCGCCGATCGAATCGACGGTCGCACCGGTCAGCCGTGCGATCAGTTCGGCCTTGCGGGCGTCGTCATGGCCGGCCGGCAGGAAAACTTCGAGTGTGGGCATGGTCGTCGGGAAAGGTGAAGGTGACCGGCTCACCGTTGCGTTGGCGAAGGCGAACCGGTGGCCGCTTGAAGGTGAAGGTGACCGGCTCACCGTTGCGTTGGCGACGGCGAACCGTTGGCCGCTTGAAGGTGAAGGTGGCCGGCTCACCGTTGCGTTGGCGATGGGCGAACCGGTCGCCGCTTGAAGGTGAAGGTGACCGGCTCACCGTTGCACCGTCGATGGCGAACCGGCGGCCGTTTACAGCAGGAAGCCGATCGCGCTGAGCGCTTCGGTCGAATCGATCAGGCGCACGACCTTCTCGGCGATCCGCATCTCGCCTTCCGCATCGACGTGAAGCTTGTGGGTGACATCGGCCGCGAACAGCGTCGCGACGCCGCGCTTGTACGCGACGACGACCTGCGCCGATTTCAGCTCGACGGTGCCGGCGCTGCCGCTTTCCAGCGTGAAGCGCGACACGGTCCGCACCGTGCGCGCCGCGTCGGTCGCCGACGCCGAATAGCCGGACACCATCCGCTGCACGCGCTTCTCGCGCATGTCGTGGTCGTCGAACACGTAGTTCAGCGTCGCGGCGAAGTCGGTCGTGTCGGGATCGATCGGCACCACGTAGTGGCCGGCCGGCTGCCATAGGTCGAGCCACGCGCGATAGTCGCGGCGGTCGAGCATCTCGGCTTCGCGCCACACGAATTCGACCGCGCGGGCGAAGGTCTGCTCGGAAAAGAGGGCGTTGCGGTCGTCCATCATTGTTGCTCCATCATCTTGCGCCATTGCTGGTAGGCCTCGCGCATGCCGGTCTCGTCGGTTGCATGCGCGGTCTTTTCGCCGTTCGCGGCAGTCGTCTCGCGGTTCAGCCCGCGATTCACGAGGATCGGCACGTCGGGGCCCGCATGCGCGCCGCGTTGTACACGCTCCCACGCTTCCGCGTCGTCGGGGCTGCCGAAACCGAACGGGCCCTGGAAGTGTTCGTGAATGCGCAGCCGCTCGCGATTCGCTTCGTCGGGGCCGCCGTCCATCGCGAGCGCGACGTGGCGGATCTCGGTTTCGTTCGCGGAGATCGGCCGCAGCACGCGGAAGAACGCCATCGACAGCGCGAGGTTCGGGAACAGATTCAGGTTGAAGCCGACGCCCATCAGCGAGCGCACGATGCGGCGCACTTCCTCCGGCGTGTGGCGTTCGGCGAGCTTGGCCGCGAGCGGCGCGAAGCGCTCGGGCAGCGGCGCGCCGTCGTCTTCGTCGAGATCGATCAGCTCGGGCATCAGCACCGCGAGGCTGTGACCGTTGCCGAGCCCGCGGCAGAACGCGTCCTCGCTCGTCATGAAGCTCGTGATCGCGGCGGCCGTCTCGTCGTCGATCGACTTCATCCACGACTTGTGCACGACCGGGAAGTGATAGAGGTCGGTCGTGTTCTCGAGCTGGATCTTCCAGTTGCCCTTGAACTTGAACTTGTGCTCGCCGTTCGCCTTGATCGGGTAGCCGGCGCCCTGTTTCATGAACAGGTCGATCCACAGCTTCGCGCCGCCGAGGAAATCCTCGAGCGGTTCGATCGCATCGTTGAAGCTCGCGAAGATCAGCCCCTGGTACACGCCGACGCGCAGCTTCACGAGCGGCAGGTCGCCTTTCTCGCACACGCCTTCGTAGCCGTCGCCGTACGGCAGCGCTCGCAGCGTGCCGTCGAGCGCGTACGACCAGCTGTGATACGGGCACGTGAAGCCCTTCGCGTTGCCCTTGTGCGATTCGCACACGGTCGCGCCGCGATGGCGGCAGCGGTTCTGCAGCACGTTGATCTCGCCGGTCTTGTCGCGCACGACGATCACCGGCTGGCGGCCGATCGTCGTCGTGATGAAGTCGCCCGGGTTCGGCAGCTCGCTTTCGTGGGCGACCCAGATCCAGGTGCGGTAGAAGATGCGGTCGAGCTCGGCTTCGAACAGCGCGGGGTCGTGATACATCGCGGGCGCGATGCGGTCGGGTTGCGCGAGGCCATGCAACGCGCTGGTGTCGATCGTCTGGTAGGAAATGTCGCTCATCGTCGTGTGGGGGAAAGAGTCGCGAAATCGGGGCGCGTCGTGCGCGGTGTCGAGTACCCAGTCTCGTCTCCCACTGCATATCCGTCAAATTGATCTAAAATTGGCCGATCAATAAATACGGCAAATAATGGAGGCGGTCATGACATCGGTCGATCATCTCGATCTGAACCTGTTGCGTGTGTTCCAGGCGATCGTCGAGGAGCGTAGCCTGACGAAGGCCGGCGAGCGGCTCGCGCTGTCGCAGCCGGCCGTCAGCTATTCGCTCGGCCGGCTGCGCACGCTGTTCGACGATCCGCTGTTCGTGCGCACGCGCGCGGGCATGCAGCCGACCCCGGTCGCGCTCGAACTCGCGGGCATCGTCGGCAAGGCGCTCGACATGGTGCGCGTGGCGCTGCGCTACGCGGAGCGCTTCGATCCGGCCACCAGCACGCGCACGTTCCGGCTGTCGTTGTCGGATGCGGGCGAGATGGCGTACCTGCCGGCGATCTGCCAGGCGCTGCGCGAGCGCGCGCCGCGCGTGACGCTGAGCGTGCAGCCGCTGCCGGTGGAGGAGATCGAGGAAGCGCTGCGCGCGAGCCGGCTGGATTTCGCGATCGGCAACCTGCCGGAGCTGATGCCGCGCACGCGTCACCAGACGCTGTTCGAGGAAACCTACGTGTGCATGACGGGCCGCCGGCGCGGGGTGCCGAGCGGCGCCGCGCTGAGCCTCGAGCAATTCGTGCGCGCCGCGCACATCAATGTGAAATCGGTCGAGCACAGCCACCATGCGCTCGACGATGCGTTGCGCGCGCAAGGCGTGGGCCGCAACATCGCGCTCGAAGTGCCGCACTTCGTCGCGCTGCCGAGCGTGCTGTCGGTCACCGATCTGTATGCGACGCTGCCGAAGCGGCTCGCGCAGATCCTGAACCGCGACAATGCGTTCCGCCTGTACGAGCTGCCCGTCACGCTGCCGCCCGCGCCGGTGACGATGCACTGGCACGAGCATTTTCATGAAGACGAGGGCAATGCGTGGATGCGCACGTTGCTGGCCGAGCTTGTCGAGCGGTTCGATGACGTGTGATCGATGAGGACGCCAGCAACGCACGGTTGCACGCGTTGCTTGCCGAGCGGGTCGGATCGCGCGACGACGCGTGACACGTGAGGACGAGGGCAGCGCGTGGATGCTCACACTGCTGGTCGAGCTCGTCGAGCGTGTCGGTGACGTTTGATCCACGAGAGCGCGGGCAGCGCATTGGATGCGCGTGTGACTGGGCGAATGCGTCGAGCAGTTCGAGCGCGCGCGACGTCCTTGACGGACGTCGCCCCGGACCTCGCGCGTCAAAGATCGAGCACGAGCACCGCGGAGCGCGCACGCGACACGCAGCAGCAGATCACCGCATTGCTCGCGCGCTCGGCCTTGCTGAGGCAATGGTCGCGATGATCGGGCTCGCCGTCGATCACGGGCACCATGCAGGTGCCGCACACGCCTTCGCCGCATGACGTGTCGACTTCGATGCCGATGCGTGCGAGTGCGTCGACGATCGACGTGTCGGCCGTGACGCGTACCGATTGCCCACTGCGCTGCAGGCGCACTTCGAAACCGTCGGCGGCCGGGCCGGCGCCGGCATCGGCATTGCTCGCATCGGCGGCGGCCGGTTCCGCCGCGAAGCGTTCGAGATGGATCGAATCTTCCGGCAAGCGCGTCGCGGCCGCCGCGACGACCGCATCCATGAACGGCCCCGGGCCGCATGTATAAACGTGTGCATGCGCGTCGACCGATTCGACGCAGCGGTTCAGCTCGACCGCGAGCGCTGTGGGCTCGACGCCGTAGTGGAACGTCACGTGCGACGCGAACGGCTCGGCCGACAGCTCCGCGACGAAGGCCGCATGCTCGCGGCTGCGTGCGAAGTAGTGCAACCGGTAGCGCGCGCCGCGCCGGTGCAGCGCATACGCCATCGACAGCAGCGGCGTGATGCCGATGCCGGCCGCGATCAGCACGTGCTCGCTCGCGTCATCCGTCAGACGAAACAGGTTGCGCGGCGCGCCGATCGACAGCTCGGCGCCGACTTGCACATCGTCGTGCAGCGAACGCGAGCCGCCGCGCGACTGCGCTTCCTTCTTCACCGCGAACAGGTAGCTGCCGCGCTCGTCGGGGTTGCCGCACAGCGAGTACTGCCGCGTGATACCGGACGGTGCGGTCACATCGATATGGGCGCCTGGTTCGTACGCGTCGAACGGCTGGCCGTCGACGCGCGACACCCGGAAACAGCGGATGTCCTGCGCCGCGTCGATCAGCGCGTCGATCCGGACTTGGTGGCGGTTCGCTTGCATGGGTCAATCCGTGGGGTAGAGGGCGCGCGGCGCGGCAGACACCGCGCCGTCATGCGATCGAGAATAGGGATGGGCATCGCATAAATCAAATCGATTAAAAAGCGGTACCTGAATCAGTGGGATGGATGATGAGCGGGCGGCGCGATTGCGCCTGATTGCGCCCGATCTCGCCCGGTGTTCAGCGCGCGGCGATCGCGTTGCCCGTCTCGGCCGTGTGCGGCGCGGCGGCGGACGCCAGGCTGCGTTCGCGATCGAGGCTGCGGCGATAGTGCCGGCACCCGGCGGCGAGCAGCAGCGCGGCCAGCGTGGCCGCCGCGACGTTGACGATCGACATCGAATGACCGACCGCCGCCGGCGCGCCGAACACGCGGTCGGTGAACAGCGCGACGACGGTCGTGCCGATCCCGAGCGCGATCAGGTTCGACACGAGCAGGAACAGCGCGGAGATCTGCGCGCGCATCTGGTTCGGCGCGAGCGTCTGCATCGCGGCGGTGGACGTCGGCATCGGGAACGACGCGAAGAACATCGCGACCACGAGCATCGCGAGCGACGCGGGCAGCGAGTCGAGCTGCGTGAACAGCGTCGCGGGGATCACCATGCACGCGGCGCCGATCGCGCCGGCGCGCATCGGCGCATCCTCGCGGCCGCGCCGCAGCAGCCAGTCGTTGAGCCAGCCGCCGCAGAACACGCCGGCCGTGTTCGCGACCAGAAGCACGATGCCGAGCGTGTAGCCGGCTTCGACGGCCGTCATCCCGAAGCGGCGGATATAGAACGCGGGCGTCCAGCTCAGCAGGCAGTACAGCGTCATCGCGTAGAACGAGAAGCCGAGGTAGTGGCACGAAAAGGTCGCGCGATGTGTGCGGACGAAGCGCAGCGAATCGCGCATCGATACGCGCCGCACCGCGCCCGAGCGATCCTGCGCGAGCCCCTTGCGCTGCGGGTCGCGCACGGTCGCGGCGAACAGGAGCGCCACGAGGATCCCCGGCAGCCCGACGATCAGGAACGTGAACTGCCACGCATGCACCTGCCCGACCACCGGCAGCGTGAACGCGCTCGCATGCTTGAGCAGCGCGATCACGTAGCCGCCGATCAGGAACGCGACGCCGCCGCCGATGAACGAGCCGAGCGAATACACGGCGATCGCGCGCCCGAGCTTCTCCTTCGGGAAGTAGTCGGCGAGCATCGAGTACGCGCCGGGCGACAGCGCGGCTTCGCCGACACCCACGCCCATCCGTGCGATGAACATCTGCACGAAGTGCTGGCTGAGCCCGCACGCGGCGGTCGCGACGCTCCACAGCGCGATGCCGAGCGAGATGATCCGCGGGCGCGCGTAACGATCGGCGAGATAGGCGACGGGCAGCCCCATCACCGCATAGAACAGCGAGAACGCGAAGCCGTTCAGCAGGCTGAACTGCGTGTCGGACAGGTGCAGGTCGCGCTTGATCGGCTCGATCATCAGCACGAGGACCTGGCGGTCGACGAACGAGAAGACGTACGCGAGCATGCAGATGACGACGACATACCATTCGTACGTATAGCGCTTGCCGGCAGCGCGGGCCGTGGATGCGGACATGCGGATTCTCCAGGAGCGGGCGGTGGAAACGCGCGGCAGCGGCCTGGCGGGCCGTGCGCTGTCGCGGCGCGAAGGCGTGCGGGGGGCACGTATCGGAGACGCAGCGTAGTCGGCCAAATTCAGCCGCCATAGCCGGAGTGACAGCCGCGCCACACGGGCATTTACCGACCCGGATAAAGAAAACACCAGGGTCCCGCGCACCGGCCGCCGCGCAGCGCGCGTGCGGCGGGGCGCACGTGCCTCATGCGGCGCATCTATAAGCGTTATAGAGCGCATTGCGTCGACGTCCGAAATTGTCGTTCCTAGACTCGGCCCGTTTTTGATCGGCAGCGTTGGCCCTTCGCGGCGAACGCGCTTCATACCACGCGGCGCGGCGCCGAACTGCGCCGCAGACTCTACGGGACGACGACGATGAACCAACCGAACGGGCGGGCCGACCGGCTTGCCGTACCGCTTGCCGCGCTGCTTGCCTGCGTGGCGTTGCCCGCCTTCGCACAATCGAGCGTGACGCTCTACGGCCGCGTCGACACCGCGATCGAATACGCGAACGCCGGGCCGAACCACGTGACGCGCATGGGCAGCGGCAACCTGTTCGCGTCGCAGTGGGGGCTGAAGGGCGTCGAGGATCTCGGCGGCGGCTACGCGACGATCTTCAAGCTGGAGGATGGCTTCAACGCGGCAAGCGGCGCACTGTCGAACAGCAGCGCACTGTTCGGCCGCGAGGCGTGGGTCGGCATCACGGGGCCGTTCGGCGGCGTGCAGTTCGGCGAGCTTTACACGATCCTGCACACGACGCTCGTCACGTACAGCCTGCCGGGCCTCGGCGCGGGACTCGCGTGGGGCAATGCGACGAACAACTTCGTCGGGCCCGCGTTCCTGCGCGTGCGCAACTCGATGCGCTACACGTCGCCGCGCTATGCGGGCTTCATGCTGCGCGCGATGGCCGCGCGCGGCACCAACGGCGCGGCCGGGCAGCCGGCGACACTCGGCGATACGTACGGCGCGGGGCTCAACTACGTGCGCGGCGGCCTGTCGGTCGACGTCGACTATATGCAGCAGAAGTTCAGCCCGGTGGCGGCGTCCGCGCTTGGCGGCACGAGCCCGGCCGCGAACGGCAACTACACGCTCGGCGCGATTTCGTACGACTTCAGCGTCGTGAAGGTGGCCGCGCTGTACATGCGCCATCGCGGCGGCCCCGACGTCGCGACCGCGATCGACAGCCAGAGCGCGTATCCGCACAGCGACATCATGGAGTTGAGCGCGACGGTGCCGATCGGGCGTGCGTCGCTGTTGCTGAGCGTGGGCCACTACCGCAAGGTCGCGGACAGCGACGGCAACGCCGATTCGTACGGCATCCGCTTCGACTATCCGCTGTCGAAGCGCACGGTGCTGTACACGGGCGCCGCGATGGTGCGCAACGGCGCGCATGCACGCTTCGTCGTGAACGGCGCGGCGGGTGGGGGTGTCGCGGTCGCGAAGCCGGGCGCGACCGCGAGTTCGATCGTCGCGGGCATCCTCACGTCGTTCTGATGCATCGATCCTGTTTCACGGGGGCGGGCGCTTTTTCCGCGCCATGCGGCGCCTGCTGCTTGCCCGTTGGCCGGGGACAATGAACGGGCGAACGACCCGGAAGCGACGCTCCGGTCGATGCTTGTCCGCGAGCACTAGAATGTGTAAGCGATATCGAGGTGGGTAACGATCGGATTCACCCTGATGCGCATTTTTGTCACGATATCGACGCCGCTGGGGGACGCGGCATTCGTCGTCAATGTGGTCGACAACGGGATGTAGGACAGGGACGCATTGATCGACCAATGCTTGGCGAGCGCATAGTTCGCACCGAGCTCGAACGTCGGATTCCACGAAGCGCTGAGCGACGCGCGAGTCGTACAGCCGGGCCCGCATGTCGCGTCGAGGAACGCCTGATTGACGATGCGCGTTTTCGAGTACCACGTGTAGTTGACGCCCAGTCCGACAAATGGTCTGAATCTGGCATCCGCCGCACGGAAGTGATATCTGACTTCGAGAACGGGCGCCATCGGTTTCGTTTTGCCGATCACCCCGAACGCGGCCAGCGAGTTGCTGCCGACCAGGTCGGTCGTAAACGGCGTGCCGGCCAGAAACGCGATGCCGATATTGTCCGTCACGAAGTATTCCGCCATCAAGCTCGCGGCGTCCGAGGTATCAGCATGAGCGCCAGTCCCGGCCTGCTGCTGATTCACCGGTGCACCGGCAACGCTTTCGACGACGATGGGATCCGCGTTTCCCTGCGGCATGACATGCAGCCAGCCGATCCCCAGTTGCATGCTGCCGCTCGACTGCGCGTTTGCGGGGGCGGCAAATGCCGCGGCACAGACAAGCGCCGCCACGCCAACCGTTCTCAACGTCTTCCTGTCTTCCATTTCGTCTCCTTCCATTGGTGGATCAAACTGCGTCGCGCCACGGCCTTATTGAGGTTTCGAGGTCGGCGGTCTATGGTTTTGTCGGAAATTCAAGCGTGCCGGTCGATACTCTTTCGCCGTGTGATCATCTTTTTTAAGTTCGAACTACTAAGTTAATGATCGAAAAAAAATGGGTATCAACGACGATCCGCTTCGATGTCATGGCCGCCAAGGGCGACACCGCCGACATCAAGGGTCGGGCAATGTCGCGCTCCGGTCGGCCGTTGCAAGCGTGCGCCACGTCGCCGTTATCGGTTCCGCTCGTGGTCGGCCGGTCCGTCGTCCGCGTGTACATCGACCGGCGACCGCACCGTTGCATCGATAGTGAATGCGAAGGGGAAGCGTCCCAGCACCGCAACTGCCTGCGCTTCGAGTGCCGGGTCCGCAAGCGCGATATGCGCTGACACACCACGCGACGCATCGCTTTCGACGGTGACGCGGGCGTTGGCCATGCCGGCCTCGTTGAGTGCGGAGCGAAGCGCGTCGGCCGTTTCACGTCGCTTCAATTCAGGCTTGAAGATCTTCCCGACGGCCGTCAATGGCATCGTGTCCACGATCCGGATCTGCCTCGGCAGTGCCGCGCGCTCGCCGATTTCTCCGCGTACGAATTCCGCGAGATCATCCTCGGTGGCATGTGCGCCCGCCTTGAGCTGTACGTAGGCCACCGGCAATTCGCCGGCATGCGCGTCCGGTCGCCCGATTGCAGCCGCGATCTGAACCGCCGGATGGCGATGTAGCGGCTCCTCGATCGTTGCCGGATCGATATTGTGGCCACCTCGGATAATCAGGTCCTTTTTGCGGCCCGTGAGCCGGAAATAGCCGTCCTCATCGGCACAACCCAGATCGCCGGTGTTGAGCCAGCGGCGTCCATCACTCAAGTCAAGCCAGAGTTCCCTGTTCTGTTCCGGTTGCAGGTAGCCGGCAAAGACGTTCGGTCCCGCGATGACGAGCAGGCCCACTTCGTTTGCGACGCAGTCGCGGACAAACCGGCCATCGTCATCGACGACGATCGCCTTCATCGCCTGGCCCGGGACACGCAGTCCGATCGATCCGAGGCGGCGCTCGCCGAGCGGCGGGTTGATGCTGCTGACGCACGCGCCCTCGGTCAGGCCATAACCTTCCAGAATTCGGATCCCGGTGCGTTCCTGGAACGTCCGGAACACTTCGATCGGCATCGGAGCCGCACCGCACAGGCCATATTCGAGCGAATCGATGTTTCTGCCGGCGATCGGGACGTCGAGCAGTGACGCATAGAGCGTCGGAACGCCGCTGAAGAAGTTGATGCGATGGTGTTCGACCAATTCCCAGAAGCGCTTGACGACACCTTCCCCGCGATAGCCTTGCGGTGTGCCCAGCACGACATGGGCGCCGCGCGAGAAGGGCACGAGCCCGGTCGCCAGCACGGCATTGACGTGAAACAGCGGCAGTCCGCAGAAGACCGTCTTGCCGGGCCCCATGCCGGCACCGAAAAATTGGCCGACGCTCCAGGCATTGGCGACTTCGTTGCCATGGCGGCGCATCGCGATCTTGGGCAAGCCGGTCGTACCGCCGGTACAGAAATACGATGAATGGTCCTCGGGATGGAAATGCCGGCCGCTGTCGAGCGCCGCCCCCGATTCCCGCGCGACCGATCGACCGAAATCGTGGATCCCGATTCGTTCGGGCACCGCGCCACGCACACCGCCGGAGCCGTACAACCTCGCACATTCCCGGCGCTGCAGCAGGTAGGCGACAAACCGCTTCGGTGCCCGCACGCGATCGGCGAGATTGACGAGTACCAGATGCCGGAGCGTGTCGACCCGATCGAGCACCGGCTGGACTTTTGACCACAGGTCGGTGCCGGGAAATGGCGCCAGCGTCACGAGCACTTCCACCCTTGCCGCGTTCAGCAGGTCTGCGATCGCGGCTGACTCGAGCAGCGGATTGATCGCACAGACCACCCCCGCCGCCTCGCCGCCCCAGATCACAAAATGCGTTTCGGGCAGGTTCGGCAGGATATAAGCGATCACCGTGTCCCGTTGCACGCCGAGGCGGGTGAAGAGATTCGCAGTGCGCGTGATGTCGCGGACCAGTTCGCGATAAGTCCAGCGCGCGACGTTGCGATGATCGTCGGCGCGCAGGAAAAACGACAGGGCAGGCGCGGACGGATCGAGTGCCGCGCCGCGGCAGATCATCTCGTACGTGCTGGCCGGCAAATCCGCCGGCGGACCGCTCGCCTCGATTGCGATAACGTCCGTCTGATTGGCAATCCCGTTCATGCGACCTCTTCCACGATACGATTGCGTTGCACGCCGAGATCGATGAGTCCGTCCGCGCTGGCGATGTGCGCTTCGACGATGTCACCGGGCTGCAGATACTGGCTTCTGCCGGCCTGAATTTTCATGAACATGCGCCATTTGGCGGCCTCGGGAAGCAGCCCGGCGATACGTTGCTTCACCGGCGACGGAACGCTCAACGCGCAGCCGGATGGCGTGCCGGTCGCGATCAGGTCGCCGACATGCAGGTCGTGAACGCCTGACAGCTCGGCCAGTGTTTCGGCCGGTCCATAGACGAGATTGGCCGTCGAATCCTTCTGCCGGACCTGTCCATTGACGGTCAGCGTCAGATCCAGTCCGCGCAGCTTCGGGATGTCGTGCGCCTCCAGCATGCACAGGTAAGGGCCGACCGGTCCGAACGTCCGGTAGCTCTTGCCCTTGTAGAACTGCATCTGCGGAATCTGTACGTCGCGCGCCGAGTAATCGTTCACGATGACGACACCTGCGAGGTACTCGTGCAGATTCGCGAGCGTGATCCGCTGGCGAGCCGTGACATCCCGCTTCATGACCAGCCCCAATTCGATCTCGTAATCGAGAAAGCGCACGCCGCGCGGCCGCACGACGTGCGAATCGGCTGGCGCGATGCAGCTCGTCGCCTTCGCGAAGATCATGTTGAATGTCTTCGCGTCGGGGTCCATGCCGGATTCGATCATGTGCTGCCGGTAGTTCGCGCCCTGACACACGAATTGCTGATTGCGCGTGACGGGGGAGAGCCACTCGACGTTCGATTCCGGGATCGTCGGCCCGGAAAGCGTAAGCAACGTCTCGATCGGGTTCGCGCGAACGAAGTCGGCGGTCGTCGCGAATTCGCCTGGAATCGGCGTGATCGCACCATGGCGAATGACGCCCCATTGGGCGCGGCCTTGATGCTTGTAGTGCAGGACATGCAATGACATGAGTGTGCCTCGAATGGCTGGACGAATGGGCGCCGCGTCACGCAAACAGCCTGGCGAGCGCTTTCAGCTTGCCTACCGTCACGTCGGGGCTGCGCCGGAGACTGCGGACGAGCGCGGTCACGCTGGCGAGCGTGAATTTGGGTTGGGTGAAACTGCGCGGCATCGTCGGCCCCCACTGCGACATCGCTTCACGACTGACTGCATGCACACCCAGGGGCACCTCGGACGTGAACAGATCGCCGTCGCAGTAATGCTCGTGCTTGTCGCCCCACGGGTCTTGCCAATAGTCGAAGATCTGACTGCCGAGAATATGCCGCCCGATGCCCCATGCATGCCTCCATCCGTGGTCACGCAATACGCGCTGGCCCATGCCGACCGCATCGGCGTCCACGACTTCGTAAGCGCTATGGCTGTAGAGCGGTGCGAAACCCTGGGCCAGCGCGAGTGTGTGATGGTCCGTGGGGGTCGAGCCGAGATCGAGCCGCATGAACGTCACCGCGGGTGAACCGTCGGGAAGGAGTTGCACGTCGCTCGGGATGAACCCGAAATGCTGCGTGTACCACGCGCAGGTTTTCTGGAAATCCGCGAGTTCCAGCACCACGTGCCCGAGCTTGATGACTTCCGGCGGCCCCGACGGCGGGCGCTGCGTTTCGTTGATACGGGCGGCGGCCTGCGCCGTGTTGAACGGCAGGGGCGCCCGGTGCGGCAACGCGCCGGACAATGCCTGCCCGAACACGGCATCGACTCGGAAGCCGGACGGATCGACAAGCCGCACGCGTTGGCCGCCGCCCGGCGCATCGGCCCCCTCGATGTCCGATGCACCGGGCACGCGTGCCAGCGCATGCAGGTCTTCGATGCGATTCACACGCAAGCCGAAGCCGACGAAGCGGTCTCTGGACGCCTGCCGGACAACGTAACAGAATGGCGCCGGGTCCGTGCCGCGCAGGAACAACCGCTCGCTGTCACGCGAAACGGTACGTAGTCCGAAGTCGTTCAGGAATCGCTCGGCCTTGACGAGGTCCGTGCGATCGAAGATCAGGTACGCCAGGCCGGATGCTTTGGTCGTAGGGCGCGGATGACGTGCCGGTTGCGGTGTGGTCAGTTGCATGACGAAGGCCTCAGACGAGATTGAGCGGGTTCGGCTGCGGGTGGCATTGCACCGATTGGCGTGCCGAGTAAAGCCAGCGATTCCGCGATCAGACGATTCGCTTCACTCGCCGGCCCGTCGTGAACGATCACCCGGTCGGGACGCACAACGGCGGCCCAGCCGAACGGTGCGACGCGCGGCAGGAAGGCGCCCTCGAGATCCTCCCAACCGCCGTTCGGGCCAAGATGCAGCCGCTGCCCGCGATGCGCGATCTGGATAACCGTTCCGCCCGAGGCGGCAAATGCCGCGGCCGTCCGGGCATCGAGCGCCGCGCCTGCGTCGCGACCGAATCCGATCAAGGTGAGGCCCGTGCCGAGCACGTCGTCGCTCAGGCAGGCGCGGCCGTCGGCGCTGCGAACCCAGCCCTGCGGCACGACCGCGCCACGCACGAGACCGGATCGCGTGCGGCCTGCGACGAAGAGCCCGCGCCGGCAGATATTCCTGGGCTTGATCTCCAGTTCTTCGAAATAGGCGCGCCACTTCGGCACGAGCCGCGTTGCGCGCATCAGGCCGTGGGTGACAAGTGCGACGGCGGCGTTGCGCGGCATCACCAGCCTCCCCATGAGCCGTGCAAAGCGAATCATCGCCTTCACATGCGGCCGACGTTCCTGATCGTAAGTGGCGAGAATCCGCGGCGCTGCGTGCCCGTGAACGACGGCCGCGAGCTTCCAGCACACATTGGCGACGTCGCGCAGCCCGGCAACGAGTCCCTGCCCGACGAAGGGGGGCGTGATATGGGCTGCGTCGCCCGCGAGGAACACGCGTCCCTGGCTGAACGCCTTGACCGTCCGCGCGTGAAAGCGGTAGACCGCCTTGCGCTCGACCACCATGTTGTCGACATTGCCCCACGGCGCGAGCAACGCGCGGATGCGTGCGTCGGACTCCATCTCCTCACGCGTCTCGCCGGGCCGCAGCATGAATTCCCAGCGCTCGCGCGCGCCGGGTGCCGTCATGTGCGGCGTTGGCCGCCGGTGATCGCAAATGAATTCGATGTGGTCGATCGGGCGTGGCACGTGACGGGCGTCCACGATGAGCCAGTCTTCGACGAAAGTCTTGCCCTTGAATTCCTGACCGATCAATTGACGGACGAGCGAGCTCGCGCCGTCGGCGCCGATCAGGTAGCGCGCCTGGACATCATGAGTACGCCCCGGCCCGAGATCCAGCGTTGCAGTAATGGACTCCGGTCCCGATTCGATGCCGCGCAATGCGACGCCGAGCGCCACCCGCGCGCAGTCGTATTGCCGCAACCGGTGGCGCAGGCATCGCTCGAGGTCCGGTTGATAAAACGTCACCAGCTTCGGATGTCCATCGATGCTGCCCAGCGTATTGGCGTGACCAAACTCTCCAAGCAGCGGCGAACGCATCTTCACGCAGGGGATCGCCACGGTTTCCAGGTCGTGCTCGGTCACGCCGACGAGCTGAAGAATGCGCAGCGCCTCGTTGTCGAGCGCGATGGCCCGGGGCGCCATGTAGATGTCGGTCGCCTTGTCGACGACAAGCACATTCACGCCATCGCGCGCGAGCAGGTTGGCTGCGGCGGCACCCACCGGACCGAAGCCGACGATCAGCACGTCGACGCTCGAAGGCAAGCCTTCGGCGGCTTCCGGGCTGGGATGGTGCTCACCGTCGGGCTGGGCGCCCATCTGCGCATTTGTCTCCATAAGCACTCCATTGATCGATTCGTCCGGCTCGGTTCGGCCGATAAGTGACATTCAACTCATAACTGATGATTTTGTCAATTATGATGCTTGAACGTATACTCGGATTCCTCTGTCCGACCGACATGCCATGGCGAAATCACCCACGTCCCGTGTGGACAAGCGTCCCCCCGAGGCCATCCCAGACACGGCTGCTTCCGAACGCGAGCCGCGCGGCGCCCGCCGCAAGCGCGAAACGCGCGCCCGGTTGCTCGAAGCCGCGCTCAGGCTGATGGCAGAAAAAGGGGCGGAAGGTGTCGCCATCAATGAGATCACCGAGGCCGCGGATGTCGGCTTCGGCTCGTTCTACAACCACTTCGAATCGAAAGAAGCGATCTACACGGCGCTCGTGGACTGGGTGTTCGAGGATTTCGCCGATACGCTCGATCGTTGCGCCGCGGATTTATCGGATCCGGCCGAAGTCATTTCGGTGTCGGTGCGGCACACGCTGCTGCGCGCGCGTCGCGAACCGGTATGGGGACAATTCCTGATCCGGGAAGGCTTGTCCGCGCGCGCGTTGAGCCAGGGGCTCGGTCAGCGGCTCCTGCGGGATGTGCAGAAAGGTGCCGCCGCCGGGCGGTTCGTCGTCGCGGATCCGCTGCTGTCGGTCCTTTCGGTGGGAGGCACGGTGCTCGCCGCGATTGCGGCGGACTTGCAGTTCGACGCGCCGGCCAACCCCATGGCGCGCGGGTTCGCGGCACTCGGATTCGGCAACGAAGATTTCCCCGAGCGCACGGCGACGGTGCTGCTGCAAGCGCTCGGGCTCGCACGTGCCGAGGCTGAGGAGATCGCTCGCCGGCCGTTGCCTGCCGTTCGACCGAGTCAAATGTAGTTTTCGACGTGTTGCGCTGCCCGTCGCAGCTTGCGACGCATCATGCAGCATCCAGTGCCAAATGATCGTGGCCGTCGGACCAGCCCGTCCGCGCCGCTATGCGCAGGCGGGCGGCTGCGGCGCGAGCCACGCGTCGAACGGCGCCAGCTCGCCGATGTTGAACAGTTCGAGCAGCAGCGCGCGCAGCCAGCGATGGCCGGGGTCGGCGTCGAAGCGCCGGTGCCAGTACGCGTTGACGGCCCATTCGCCCGCCCCGGCGATCTCGTACAGCGCGCACGGTTGCCGCGCCGCGAACGTGATCGCGATCGTCTCCGGCAGGATCAGCGCATAGTCGCCGCCCTGCAGCAGCGCGGGCACCACCATGAAATCGGGGAGCGCCGCGCGCACGCGCGGCATCAGCCCGTGCCGTTCCAGCAACTGCATCGATTGCGGATGCGACGTGACCGCGACGAAGCGCAGCGTGTCGGGCACGTCGCCATCGAGCACGTAATCGTCGGATAGCGCGACGCGCTGCGCGGTGCGGCGCGGCATCAGCAGCACGCAGCGCTCGTGCAGCAGCGCGGTGCGCTGGAAGTGGCTCGATGCGTCGGCGAAATGCCCGAGCGCGAAGTCGATACGCCCCGATTCGAGTGCGACGTTGAGCTGACATTCGTCGACGTGCAGCGTCTCGATCACCGCACCCGGCGCGCGGCGATCGAACGCGGCGAGCAGCGTCGGCAGGAACGCGCTCGCCGCGAAATCGCTCATGTGCAGGCGGAACACGCGTTGCGTGCTGTCGGGCGTGAAGCGCGAGCCTTCGTCGAGCACGTCCTGCAGGATCGCGAGCGCCTTGTCGACCGACAGCGCGAGCCGCTGCGCGCGCGGTGTCGGCTCGACGCCGGTGCCGGTGCGCACGAACAGCGCGTCGCGGAACATCAGCCGCAGCCGGCCGAGCGCGTAGCTGACGGACGGCTGCGTGACGCCGAGCCGCAGCGCCGCGCGGCCGACGTGCCGCTCCTCGTACACGGCGCGAAACGTCTTCAGCAAGTTGAGATCGAGATCCTGCACGCGCAGTTCGGACGGGTCGTTGTCGTGCGATGCGGGTTCGGTGCGGGCCGGGGCCGCCGAACGGCCGGGTGCGGAGTGCGTCATCGGGGTTGCCTCGCGGTGACGGAAGGCGCGTGGCCGTAACGCCGCGCATACGCCTTCGCGAAATGGCCGAAGCCATGGATGCCGTGCGCGATCAGCACGTCGGTTACGCTGCGCGCGTCGCCGCGTTGCAGCGCCGCGTGCACGGCGGCGAGCCGGCATTCGCGCACGTAAGCGGCCGGCGTGGTGTGCAGGAACGCGCGGAACGCGTGCTGCAGCGTGCGCGGCGCGACGCCCGCGACCGCGGCCAGCGCGGCGAGTGCGAGCGGTTCGCCGAGGTGTGCATTGACGTGATCGCACGCGCGCCGCACGTGCGCCGGTAGCGGCGGCGTACCGCGCGTGAGCGCATCGCTGTACGAATGCGGCAGGTGCATGAGCAGCAGCGACATCAGCCACGCGGTGAGGTCGGCACCGAAGGTCGCTGCGGCCGTGCCGAGGCCCGGCTGCGCGCCGAGCCGGCACAGGTATTCGAAGGTCGGCAGAAGCAGCGCGGCGCTTGCGCCGGCGCCACCGGCCGCGAGATCGAACTGCAGCGGCCGCGTGAGCGTGGCCTGCAGCATGTCCTGCAACTTGCGTTCGAGCGCGCCGCGTTCGAGCCGCAGCACGAGATTGCGGCAATCGGGGCTCGTGCTCAGGCGGCTCACGAGCGCCGGCGACGACACCGTCAGCTCGCCGGGGCCGGCGCGCGCAATGACGCTGCCGGCCTGCAGCTCGCATGCACCGGCGAGCGTCAGCCTGAACAGGAAGTGCTCGGCGTCGTCGCCGAAATCGATGCGCGTTTCGCGGCCATAGCAGAGTTCGAGCAGCGCGCCGTGATGCAGCGGCACTTCGTACAGCTCCGCATGAAACGGATCACGGCCACGCGCGGCCATCCGGTGCGGCCCGAGCCGGTGGGCGACCGCGCGTTCGACTTCGTCGGGGGCGTGCAGCGCGCCGAGCCGGTTCGGCGCATGGCGGGACAGGGCGATATCCATTCACGGACCTCGTAGCGGATGCGGCGGGCGCGGCGGCATGCGCATCGCCGCGATTGCGTTGCGCGAACGGGCGTGCCGTTGCGCGTTCTGAAGCGACGCGGCGGGGGCGGCCGCGTAGTCTCGGAAACACTCAATCACCGGGAGAAGACGATGAAGGTATGTGTTCTGGGCGGCGGCCACGGCTGCCACGCGGCGGCGATCGACCTGCTCGAGAAAGGCCATGACGTGACGTGGTGGCGGCGCGACCGCGAGCCGCATGCACGGCTGCGCGAGCTCGGCGTACTGAGCGTGACCGACTATCGCGGCACGCGCGCGGTACCGCTCGGCGAGCCGCCGGGTGCGATCCGCCTGACCAGCGAGCTCACGGCCGCGCTGCGCGGTGCGCAACTCGTCGTGGTGCCGCTGCCGGCTACGTCGCACGACGCGCTCGCCGCGCAGGTCGCGCCGTTGCTGGAGGACGGCCAGGTCGTGTTCCTGCCGCCCGGCACGTTCGGCAGCGTCGTGTTCGCGCAGGCGGCGGCCGATGCCGGCAACCGTTCGCGCGTCGCGTTCGCCGAGACGGGCACGCTGCCGTATCTGGTGCGCAAGCATGGCGACAACGACGTCGTGATCAGCGCCTATGCGACACGCTTGCCGACCGGCGTATTTCCCGCGAATGCGGCCGGCTGGGCGTTCGACGTGTTGCGCGCGGGCTATCCGTCGGTCGAGCCGGTCGAGGATGCGTTGTCCGGCGCACTGATGAACGCGGGGCCCGTGATCCATCCGCCGCTGATCCTGATGAACGCCGGGCCGCTCGAACACTTCGACGCATGGGACATCCACAACGAAGGCACGCAGCCGTCGATCCGCCGCGTGACGAACGCGCTGGATGCCGAACGCATCGCGGTGCGCGAAGCGCTCGGCTACCGCGCGCCGCATTTCCCGCTCGCCGATCACTACGCGGCGGAAGGCGACGAATGGATGTACGGGCGCGGCGCGCACGGCAAGCTGACCGATAGCGGCGACTGGCGCGAGAAGATCGATCTGCGTGCCCATCGCTACATGCTCGAGGACACCCGGCTCGGGCTGTCGTTCATCGTGTCGTGCGGGCGCTGGGCCGGCGTGCCGACGCCGGTCGCGCAGGGGCTGCTGAGCATCGCGAGCGCGGTGGCGGTGCGCGACCTGTATGCGCAAGGGCGCACGCTGGAGCGGCTCGGGATCGCGGCGCTGTCGAAGGACGCGATGCGTGCGCTGCTCGACAACGGAGTCGCGGGAGTATCAGCATGAGCGCGGCCGCCGATGTGACGCGTGTACACGTGCTCGGCGCGGGGCGCATGGGGCAGGGAATCGCGCTCGTGTTTGCCTTTGCCGGAATCGACGTGACGCTGATCGACTTCAAGCGGCGCGATGCGGCTGGCCAACGCGCCTTCGACGATCGCACGCGCGACGAGATCGCCAGGCCGCTGCAGGCGCAGGTTGCGCTCGACCGCATCGATGCCGCGCAGGCCGATGCGGTCGTCTCGCGCATCGAGATCGTTTCTCGGGATGGCGCGGCCGATGCGGTGCGCGATGCAGAGGTCGTGTTCGAGGCGCTGCCCGAAGTGCTCGACGCGAAGGCCGACGCGCTGCGCTGGCTCGGCGAGCATGTCGATGCGCGCGCAACGATTGCATCGACCACGTCGACGTTCGTCGTCGCCGAGTTGCAGCGCCATGTCGCACACCCCGAGCGGATGCTGAACGCGCACTGGCTGAACCCTGCATTGCTGATGCCGCTCGTCGAGATCAGCCGCAGCGACACAACTGCCCAGTCGGTGGTCGACGCGCTGGCCGCGCTGCTCGAACGCGTCGGCAAGAAGCCGGTGATCTGCGGGCCGGCGCCCGGCTACATCGTGCCGCGCATCCAGGCGCTCGCGATGAACGAGGCCGCGCGGATGGTCGAGGAGGGCGTCGCAAGCGCGGAGGATATCGACACGGCCATCCGCACCGGCTTCGGCCCGCGCTTCGCGGTGCTCGGGCTGCTCGAATTCATCGACTGGGGCGGCTGCGACATCCTGTACTACGCGTCGAAGTATCTGGCCGGCGAGATCGGCCCGCGCTTCGCGCCGGCCGCGAGCGTCGTGCGCAACATGGAAGCCGGGCGCGATGGCGTGCGCACGGGGGCCGGCTTCCACGACTATGCGGACGTGGACGTGCCCGCGTACATGCGGCAGCGGCTCGGTGAATTCGCGCGGTTGCTCGATCATCTGGGATTGGCGCCGGTGTTCGACGGCGGGCGAAGCAGGCAGGACGCGTAGCCCGGACGTCGATGTCGCGCGCGCTCGCGGTGCCACGAAAGCGCGCACGTGGCACCGCGAGCCGGTGTGTCCGACACCCGCCGGCAAGCGCACGGGCACGGATGCGGATGCGGATGTGGCCGACGCGTGCCGCACGCTCACACCGTATCGCCGCGCGCGCCGGCGTCGGGCGCGATGCGCGTCTCGCGCATCACGCACAGCGTCGCGACGGTCACGAGGCCGAGCGCAACGAGAAACAGCGACACCGGCCACGACGCGTGATAGCGCGCGAGCAGTGCGGTCGCGATCAGCGGCGACATCCCGCCCGCGAAGATCGACGCGACTTCATGCCCGAGCGCGACGCCCGAGTAACGCACCTCGGTGCTGAACAGCTCGCCGACGAGCGCGGGCAGCGTGCCGATCATCGCACCGTGACTCACGGCGGTGCCGACCGTGAGCGCGAGCCACACGAGCGGCGTCACGCGCGTGTCGAGCAGCCAGAAGAACGGGAACGCGCACGCGACGAGGCTCAGCGCGCCGATCAGGTACACGGGCTTGCGGCCGATCCGGTCGGACAGCTTGCCCCACGCGAGCATCGCGCCCATCTCGACGATCATCGCGATCATCACGCCGGTCAGCATCACGCCGTTCGGGATGCCGACGTATTTGCCGTAGACGAGCGAGAACGCGAGGAAGATGTACGCGCCGCCGTTCTCGGCCACGCGCAGCCCCATCGCGAGCAGGATTTCCTTCGGATGGCGACGAATGCATTCGACGATCGGCAGGTGCGTGTGCGCGCCGCGCTTGCCGGCCTGCTCGAAGTCGCGGCTTTCCGGCAGATGGCGGCGGATATAGATGCCGATCGCGAAGATCGCGACGCTCGCGAGGAACGGCAGCCGCCAGCCCCACGTGCGGAACGCGTCGTCCGGCAGCGCCTGCGCGGCGAGAAACGCGGCCGACGACAGCACGAACCCGCCGCCCACGCCGAGCTGGCTCCATGCGGCGTAGTAGCCGCGCTGTTCCGGCGGCGCGTTCTCGCTGATCATCAGCACGCCGCCGCCCCATTCGCCGCCGGACGCGATGCCTTGCAACAGGCGCAGCACGACGAGCGCGGCGGGCGCCCACACGCCGATCTGCGCATAGGTCGGCAGCAGGCCGATCGCGAAGGTCGACGCGCCCATGATCAGCAGCGTCCACACGAGCGACGCCTTGCGCCCGTAGCGATCGCCGACGTGGCCGAACACGATCCCGCCGAGCGGCCGCGCGACGAAGCCCAGCGCGAAGGCCGCGAACGCGGCGAGGCTGCCCGTGAGCGCCGATGCGCCGGGCGGGAAGAACACATGGCCGAACACGAGCGCCGCGGCCGTGCCGTACACGAAAAAGTCGTACCACTCCATCGCGTTGCCGGCGACGGAGGCGATGACGATTCGGCGCAGCTGCCGGTCGGCGAGCGGCCGGGCGGCGCTCGGGGATTGCATGATGTCGGTCGGGACCATGGCGGACTCTGAAGGGGAAGCGGGCGCGTGCCGTCTGAGCAGCACTGCGGGCTAGTGTTGTCGGCACCGTGCGCCCGGTCAAATCCGCAGAAAAAGGGGAGGGTCATCACTCCCGCTGATGATGGTCGCGGCGCTTCCCCGCGCCTACCCCACGCTTTCCCGCAGCAGCGCGATCATCCGCTGCGCCAGCGGCGGCACGTACGCGCCTGCCCGGTGCATCGCGCCGATGCGGCGGTCCAGGTCGAGCTCGCCGGCCCGCAGGTCGAGCGCGCGCAACCCGGTCACCTGGTCGAGCGCATCCGCGCCGCCGACGCATAGCAGCGGCGTGCCGCGCAACAGCTGCAGCAGCGACGTATTGCCGAAATCGGTCTCGATGCGCAGGCGCGGCGCGGGCAGGCCGCGTGCGCGGAACGCGTCGTCGATCCGGTGCCGCACGGGAATCGTCGCTTCCGGCAGCAGCCACTCCTGATCGGCGAGATCCGCGAGCGTGAGCCCGCGCTTGCGCTGCAGCGGGTGCGCGGCGTCGGCGAGCACCGTCAGCCGGTCGTCGAACAGCGCGATGGTGTCGAGGCCGGCGTCCGGCTGCTGCGGTTCGGGCGCGACGACGAGATCGAGCTCGCCGGCCGCGAGCAGGTCGAGCAGTTCGCGCGCGAGCCGGCAGCGCAGCCGCAGCCGCGCGGCCGGCCGTTCGCGGATCAGTTGCCGGCACGCACCGAGCACGAACGCATTGGGCACGGTCGGCGAGTAGCCGATCCGCACCACGCCCTGTTCGCCACCGCGGATCGCGCGCATCTCCTGCATCGCGTCGTCGAACTCGAGCGCGATCCGCTGCGCGCGCGCGACGAAGCGTGCGCCGGCCGGTGTCGGCGTCATCCCGTTCGCGGTGCGCTCGAACAGCGTCACGCCGACTTGCCCCTCCAGCCGCTGCACGGCTTTCGTGAGCGCCGGCTGCGACAGCCCCAGCGCCTCGGCGGCCTTGCCGATGCTGCCGTGCCGCTCGACGGCCAGCAGGTACTCCAGATCGCGCGTGTCCATCGGGGGATTCCTGGCGGTTATGACTTTATATCCGGTGATGCATTGTGGTGATGCCTGGGCATCTTACAGACTGGCGGCACTGTTCGACCAGGAGAATCGATTTGAGCTTCGCCTACTTCCTGCGGCGCGCGGCCCGCTACTGGGGCAGCCAGCCCGCCGTGATCCACCGCGACCGTGCCGTCACGTACCGCCAGCTCGACGAGCGCTCGACCCGGCTCGCGAACGCGCTGCGCGGCCTCGGCTTCGCGCCCGGTACCCGCATCGCCGTGCAGGCGCGCAACTGCATCGAGCTCGTCGAGATCGAATGCGCGCTGTACAAGGCCGGCCTCGTGAAAGCCGCGCTGAATCCGCGCTTCACGGCGGCCGAGGCGGCCGACGTCGTCGGCAACTGCGCGCCCGCCGCGTTCATCGGCGGGCGCGGCTACACGGATTACACGCCCGATTCGCCGGGCTTTGCGTCGGTCGAGCGGTTCGTGTCGATCGGCGGTGCGACGACCGGCTATCTCGACTACGACACGCTGGTCGCGAAGGGCGGCGATACGCCGCCCGACTATCAGCCGGCGCCGGACGACCTCGCCGTGCTGCATTTCTCGTCCGGCTCGACGGGGCGCATCAAGGCCGCGATGCAGAGCTACGGCAACCGGCTCGCGTCGCTGCGCAAGATCGTGCTGGGGATGGACCGCCCCGCGCAGCCCGGCGACCGACTCGCGCTGATCGGCCCGATCACGCATGCGTCCGGGATGCTGATGCAGCCGTACCTGTTCTGCGGCGCGACGCTCGTGCTGTTCGACGCGTTCGAGCCCGCGCATTTCCTCGCCGAGGTCGCGCGCCAGCGCATCACGCACACGTTCATGGTGCCGGCGATGGTCAACATGCTGCTGAACGCGCCGGAGCTCGCGCAGGCCGACTTGCGCAGCCTGAAGGTGCTCGGCTACGGCGCGGCGCCGATGGCGCCGGCGCGCATCGAGGAAGCATGGGCGCGCATCGGCCCCGTGCTGTCGCAAGGCTATGGCGCGAGCGAATCGACGTCGGGCGTCACGCGGCTCGGCATCGCCGACCACGCGCACGCGCTGCTGCACGACCGCGAGCGGCTCGCGTCGTGCGGCCGGCCACTCGGCGAAACCGAGGTGCGGGTGGTCGATGCCGACGGGCGCGAAGTCGAAGGCGACGCGATCGGCGAGATCGTGATTCGCGGCGCGGACGTGTTCCAGGGCTACTGGAATGCGCCGGAGCTGACGCGCGAGGTGCTGGTCGACGGCTGGCTGCACACGGGCGACCTCGCGCGTACCGATCGCGACGGCTTCATCTATCTGGTCGACCGCAAGCACGACATGATCATCTCGGGCGGCTTCAACGTGTATCCGACCGAAGTCGAAGCGGCGCTGTACCGGCACGAAGGCGTGCTCGAGGCGTGCGTGGTCGGCGTGCCCGACGACAAGTGGGGCGAGGCCGTGAAGGCGGTGGTCGTGCTGCGTGCCGGCCGTGATGCGCACGCGAACGATCTGGTCGCGCACTGCCGCGCGCAGCTCGCCGACTACAAGCTGCCGCGCTCCATCGATTTCGTCGCCGAGCTGCCGAAGAACGCGAACGGCAAGATCGCCCGCAAGCTCGTGCGCGAGCCGTACTGGCGCGGTGTCGCGCGCCGCGTCAACTGAAGGAATCCGCCATGTTCGATCATCTGCAACGCCCTGAATTCGTCGCGCTGCGCGCGGCCGCCCTGCGCTTCGTCGACGACGAACTGCGCCCGATCGAGCGCGAGCTGCGGCTCGACTCGGAAGACGTGTGGCCGCGCGACGTGCTGCGCCGCGTCTGGCAACGCTCGGCCGCGCTCGGCTTCTATACGGCGAGCCTGCCCGTCGAGATCGGCGGACACGGGCTGTCGATCGCCGAGGTGTGCGCGCTGAAGGCCGACCTCGCCGCGAGCGGCGCGGCGCTCGCGCCGCACGTGCTCGGCGAACTCGGCGGGCCGCCGCGCGTCGGCAACATGCTGAAGTACGCGACGCCCGCGCAGCTCGATTGCTATTTCAAGCCGGTGATGCGCGGCGAGAAATCGACGTGCTTCGCGCTGACCGAGCCGCACTCGGGCTCCGACGCGATGAGCATCCGCACCACGGCGGTCGAGGACGGCGATGCGCTCGTGATCAACGGCACGAAGCACTACATCAGCGGCGCGCCGTTCGCCGATTTCGCGATCGTGATGTGCGTGACCGATGCGTCCGCGACGCCGCCGCAGATCACGGCCGTGCTGGTCGATCTCGACCTGCCCGGCGTGAGCGTCGAGCACGAATACGTGCCGATGTCCGGCCAGCACATCGATGCGGACATCCGCTTCGTCGACGTGCGCGTGCCGCGCGAGAACGTGTTCGGCGGGCTCGGCAACGGCTTCCGGCTCGGCATGTCGCGCATCAACGTGAACCGGCTGCTGCATTGCCCGACGATGCTTGGCCTCGCGATGTCGGCGTACCGGGCGTCGCTCGATTACGCACGCACGCGCCGGCAGTTCGGCGGCCCGATCGCGCGGTTCCAGGCGATTCAGCACATGCTCGCCGACATGGCCGCCGCGCTGTGGGCATGCGAAAGCATGATCGCGCATACGGCCGCACTCGCCGATGCGGGCGCCGACCTGCGGATGACGGCCGCCGCCTGCAAGCTGTACGTGTCGGAGCGCTGTTTCGAGGTCGCGGACAAGGCAGTGCAGATCCACGGCAACGTCGGTGTCACGCGCGGCCATCCGGTCGAGCAGACGTTCCGCAAGCTGCGGATGTTCCGGATCCTGACCGGCACCAGCGAGATCCAGCGCAACACGATCGCGAAGGCGATTCTCGAACCGGCCGGCCCGGGAGGCGCTGCATGACGGCTCGCGACGACGCACGCGGCGCATGGCCTGCCGCCGATGGTGACAGCGACGCGCCGGCCTGGTCGTGCCTGCGCGGCGTGCGGATCGTCGATGCCGGCCAGCTGCTGCCCGGCCCGCATGCGTGCGCGTTGCTGCGCCAGCTCGGCGCCGACGTGATCAAGGTCGAGCCGCCGGGCGGCGACGCGTTGCGCCAGTTCGGCGCCGACACGTTCGCGCAGTTCAACCGCGGCAAGCGCTCGATCGTGCTCGACCTGAAGACGCCCGACGGCCGCGCACGCTTTCTCGATCTCGTGCGCGACGCCGATGCGGTGGTCGAAGGCAACCGGCCCGGCGTGATGGCGCGGCTCGGGCTCGGCTACGACGTGCTGGCGCACGCGAACCCGCGCGTCGTGCTGTGCTCGATCACCGGCTACGGGCAGGACGGCCCGTATGCGAACCGTCCCGGCCACGACCTGAACTTCCTGGCCGACGCCGGTTACTGGTCGGTGCCCGCGCAGCTGCATGACACCGTCTCGCGGCCGCGCGTGCGGCTGGCCGACCATGCGGCCGCGTTGCACGCCGCGCTCGCGCTGGCGGTGGCCGTGATGAGCGCACGCGCGAGCGGGCGCGGCCAGCATCTCGACGTGTCGATCCACGACGCGATCTTCGCGTGGACCGCACCGGCCGCGTGGGCGCTGCGCACCGGCCGCGATACGCCCGACACGGCGCGCTGGGTGATGCCCGACAACGACCTGTTCGAGACCGCCGATGGCCGGCACATCGTGCTCGCGACGCTCGAGGACAAGTTCTGGGCCGCGTTTGCCGATGCGCTCGGCGACGCGTATCCGGCGCTGCGCGAACCGCGTTTCGCGCAACGCGCGGGCCGGCAGCAGCATCGGCACGCGCTGGGCGCGCTGCTGCGCGCGACCTTCGCGACGCGCCCGCAGGACGACTGGATGCGCGTGCTCGGCGCGCTCGGGCTGCCGGTGTCGCGCGTGCCCGACGCGAGCGCGGTGTTCGACGATCCGCACGTGCGCGAACGCCGCGTCGCCCGCGAGGTGGCGGCCGACCGGTCGCTCGCGGTGCGCTTCCCGGTGAAGTTCTCGCTCGGCCTGCCGGACCGTGACGACCGGGTGCCGGCGCCCGGCGAGCACGGCGGCGGATAGCGCGACGCCACCGGCCGCCGACGATAAATACACAGGAGACAGCCATGACGAATGGTGCGCAATACCGCCCCGGACGGGCGTGGTCGATCGCGACGATGCTCGCGCTGATGATGCTGGTGAATTTTCTCGACAAGGTCGTGCTCGGCCTCGTGTCGGTGCCGATGATGCGCGACCTGCATCTGAGCCCGACGCAGTTCGGCGTGATCGGCGGCAGCCTCAACTGGCTGTTCGCGGTCGCGGCGGTCGCGGGCGGTATCGCCGCGAACCGCTGGCCCGCGAAATGGCTGCTGTTCGCGATGGCGGCCGCATGGGCGCTGCTGCAACTGCCGATGCTCGTCGCAAGCTCGATCTGGGTCGTCATCGCGTGCCGCGTGCTGCTCGGCATCGGCGAAGGGCCCGCGTCGCCGGTCGCGACGCACGCGATCTACAAATGGTTTCCCGATACGCGGCGCAATCTCCCGGTCGCGCTGCTGCACCAGGGCAGCGCGCTCGGCCTGCTGATCGCCGGGCTCGCGATTCCGGTCGTCACGTCGCACTGGGGCTGGCGCGCGAACTTCGCGGTGCTGGCGGTGCTCGGGGCCGTGTGGTGCATCGCGTGGGCGGTGCTCGGCGAGGAGGGCACGCTGTCGCGCGGCCCGCGTGCGGCCGGCGGCGAGCGCGTGCCGTACGGGCGTCTGCTGACCGACCGCACGGTGCTCGGCAACTTCCTCGGCCATTTCGCGGCGAACTGGATTCTCGCGATGACGCTCACGTGGATGCCGACCTACCTGCAGCTCGGGCTCGGCTTCGGGCCGCACGAGGCGGGGCGCATGTTCGCGCTGTTCGTCGCGGTCACGTCGCCGCTCAGTCTCACGCTGGCCTGGCTGTCGCAAACCTTGCTCGCGCGCGGCATGCCGTCGCGCCACGGGCGCGGCACGTTCATCGCCGTCACGCTCGCCATTGCCGGCGCGATGCTCGCCATGCTGCCGGTGCCGGAGCTGCCGCGCGCGGCGAAGCTCGTGCTGCTGACGCTCGGCAGCGGCCTGACGCTGACGATGTACTCGATCGGCCCCGCAATGCTCGCCGAGGTGACGCCCGACGCGCAGCGCGGCGGCGTGCTCGCGCTCAGCAACGGCTTCGCGTCGCTCGCGGGCCTCGGCGCGCCGGTCGTTACCGGGATGCTGATCGAGGCGAGCGGCGCGTCGGTCGCGCGCGGTTTCGAACAGGCGGGCGTCGTGTGCGGCGTCGTGTTGATCGCGTGCGGCGTGCTCGGCGCCTGGTGCCTCGATCCGCAGCGTTCGCTGCGGCGCCTCGCGGGCGACACGGAGCGTGCCGCGCCGACGGTCGGCGCGTGCGGCCGCTAGCGCGTGCCGCGCACATCGCATTGCATCGCATTCGGCGTACGGCCCGCCAGCCGGGCCGCGGCGCCTTTCGACGGGAGCAGTACCACGAAACGCCGCGCGACGACGCGGCAGGAGGAGACATGAAGAAGATGATCGCGGCGGCGCTGATCGGCACGCTGTGGGGAAGCGCGCACGCGCAGTCGAGCGTGACGCTGTTCGGCCAGGTCGGCGGCGGCGTGCGATGGGTCAACGGGCAACAGGGCGGCAGCCAGGTGGGCTTCAACGGCACCAACATCATCGCCGGCAACGAGTTCGGGATTCGCGGCAAGGAGGACCTGGGCGGCGGCACGACCGCGCTGTTCGTCCTCGACGGCGCGTACAACACCGGCACCGGCGCGTTGAAGACGCCGGGCACGCTGTTCTCGCAGGCCGCGTATGTCGGCGTGTCGGGCGCGTTCGGGCGATTCACGTTCGGCCGCCAGTTCAATGCGGCCGAGGATCTCGGCATCGCACTCGATCCGCTCGGCGGGCGCGGGCAATCGCTGGCGGTCGAGCCGGGCGTGCAGTTCGCGGGCAACTTCTTCACGCTCGATTCGCGCTTCAACAACACGATCAAGTATCTCGGCCAGGCGGGCGGCCTGAGGTTCGGCGCGAGCTATTCGCCGGGTGGGGTCGCGGGCAACACGCGCGCCGGGACGAATTTCTCGGCGGCGGCAATGTATTCGTTCGCGAACGTGATGGGTGGCGCGTCCTATTCGAAGACGTACAGCGCCGACGGCACGCAATCCGCGCAGACGATCCAGACGGGCGGCACATTGCAGTTCGGGCCCGCGCGCCTGTATGCCAGCTACGCGTCGCTGGCCGTGACCGCACAACGCGCCGGCGCGCCGACGCGACACGACGATATTCCGTCGCTCGCGCTGCTCGTGCAGGCGACGCCGCGGTTGCAGTTTTCCGCAGCGGGCTTCTACGACATCGCGCGCCGCATCGGCAACGTCCCGGGTGCCGACGGCAACAAGCTGACGGTCTACGCGGTTGCCGAGTACTTCCTGTCGAAGCGCACCGAACTGTACGTCGAACTCGATCGCAACGGCATGACGGGCGCCTATATGCGCGACCCCGTGACGCGTGCCGCTTTGGGTTTGCGACCGGGCGCGAGTGCGACGACCGGCGCGACGCTCGGGATGATGACGCGCTTCTGAACGCAGCGTTTTTCTCATTCTACGAAAAGAGGAATCCTCATGAAAATCCTGATGAAGTCCGTTTATCGCATCGTGCTGGCGATCGCAACGTGCTGTACCGCACTGACGCCGGCGCTGGCGCAATCGGACGCGACAGTCGCGCCTTCATCCGCGCCGGTTGTCGCTGCCGCGCCGGCGGCGGCATCGGTCGTCAGGCAGCGCAAGGCGGCCGACCGCAAGCTGATGCGGCGCGTGAGCGCGGCGCTGGCCCGCACGCAGGGGCTGAATGCGACGCGCGTGCTGGTACGCGTGCGCGACGGTGTCGTGACGCTTGCCGGGTCGGTGTCCGACACGGGCCAGGTGGCGCTCGCGGCCGAGGCGGCGCGGGGCGTCGACGGCGTCGTGTCGGTCGTGAACCTGCTGCGGATCGACAGCCAGCCGTTGTGACGCGCGTCGCAGGCCTACCGCTCGATCTGCCGGTTCCAGCGAGTATCCCACTGCGCGCGGCGCGCGTTGATTGCGGTCCAGTCGACGACCGTTACCTTGCGCACCAGGTCGTCGACGTTGCCGAGGCTCTGCTGCATCGCGGCGGGCATCTTCGCGACGCGGTTGGTCGGGATCTGCTTGCCGGCCTCGGCGGCCTTCGTCTGCGCGGGCGCGGACAGCAGGAACTGCGCGAGCTTCTGCGCCAGCTGCGGATCGGGGTTGTTCGCGACCACGCACAGGTCGACGAGCAGCAGCACGGGGCCTTCCTTCGGGTTCGCGTACGCAACCGGGATGCCCTTGTCCTGCAGGTCGCCGACGCCGGTCGGCGTGAGCGGGAACAGGCCGGCCTCGCCGGTCTGCACCATCTCGGAGATCTTCGCCGAGTTCGGGATGTACTCGACGACGTTCGGCCCGACCGTGCTCGCCCACTTGCTGAAGCCTGGCTCGACGTTCTGCTCGCTGCCGCCGAGCAGCCGGTTGATCGCGAGGAAGCCGTGCAGCCCGAACGTGCTGCTCGACGCCGACTGGAACACGACCTTGCCCTTGTATTTCGGATCCGCGAAATCCATCCACGACGTCGGCGGTGCCCAGCCCTTTTCCGCGAACAGCTTCTTGTTGTACGCGATGCCGGTCATCCCGAGCTGAACGCCTGCGCCGACGTCGTCCTTCATTCGCGCGAACGGATACAGCTCCTTCAGCACCGGCGAGTCGTCGAGCTTCTGGCACACGCCGAGGCTGACCGCGCGCGCCATCACGCCGTCGTCGAGGAGCGCGACGTGGATCTGCGGCTTGTTGCGGTTCGCGAGCAGCTTCGCGAGCACGTCCGACGACGTGCCGGGCACGACGACGACCTTCACGTTGTTCGCCTTCTCGAACTCGGGCAGCACCTGGCTCGTATAGGCCTTCTCCATCGGGCCGCCGTTCATGCCGACGTAGATCGTCTTCGTTTGCGCGAACGCGGGCGCGCTCACGCCCGCGACGCAGAGAGCGGCGGCGGCCGCAATCGTTCCGAGCAGTTTCACTTGTGGGTCTCCTCTTGGGGGAAAGGGGTGGTCGGCGTGGCTTGCGGGGCGAAACGGCCGATCGAGAACGCGTCGAGCGGCGTGGCGGTTTCGCCGGTCGTGACGAGATCGGCGAGCACGTCGCCGACACCCGGCGCGAGCAGGAAGCCGCCGCCGGAAAAACCGAACGCATGCAGCAGATTCGGCGTCGTGCGGCTCGCGCCGATGATCGGGTTGTGGTCGGGCGTGCAGCCTTCGACGCCGCTCCACGTGCGGATCAGCAGCGCGTCGCGCAGCGCGGGCAGCAGCGCACAGGCGTCGCGCATCGCCGCGCGCGTCGTATCGACCGACGGCTGGCCGAACTCGCCGTCGCCGCGGCCGCGCCCGCCGCCGATCACGCAATTGCCGCGCGCGACCTGCCGCGCATACACGCCGCCGCCATAGACGCCGAGGTTGTGCGTGATGAACGGCGGGAGCGGTTCGGTCACCCACATGTTCGGGTAGATCGGCTCCATCGGCACGGCTTCGCCGAAGCGCTCGGCGATCGTGTTCGCCCACGCGCCGGCCGAATTGATCAGCCACGTCGCGCTGCACGCGCGGCCGCCCGCTTGAAAGTGGAAGCGCGCGCCGTCGTGGTAAACGTCGCCGACCGGCGTGTGCTCGAACACGTCGGCGCCCGCCGCGCGGGCCGCGCGCGCGAACGCGGGCGACACGAGGCGCGGGTTCGCGTGGCCGTCGGTCGCGCACAGCGAACCGCCGAGCGCCGCGCGGCCGAGCCACGGATAGCGGCGGCGGAACGCGTCGCCGCGCATCACCTGCAGCGGCAGGCCGTGCTCGCCGGCGAGCGTCGCGTACGCGTCGAGCGCGTCGAGATCGGCGTCGCTGCGCGCGAGCCGCAAATGGCCCGATACGACGAATTCGCCGTCGATGCCGATCAGTTCGGGCAGGCGATCCCAGATGCGCCGCGCGCGCAACGCGAGCGGCAGTTGCTCGGCCGGGCGGCCCTGGCAGCGCACGCCGCCGTAGTTCACGCCGCTCGCCTGCGCGCCGCAGTCGCGCCGCTCGAACAGCCCGACGCGCAGGCCCCGCCGTGTCAGCGCCAGCGCGGCCGACGCGCCGACGAGGCCGCCGCCGACGATCGCGACGTCGTAATGCCGGATCTCACTCATCGCGCGCCTCGTCGGGAATTGCCGCGACGTCGTCGCCGCCTAGCGCGGCCGAGATGGGGAACGGCTTCACGGGCGGTTGCGCGCGCAACCGGCCGATGTCGGCCAGCGGGCGGCCGGTTTCCGCGGCCAGCACGAGCGCGGCCGCGTCGCCGCACATGCGGCCCTGGCAGCGGCCCATCCCGACCCGCGTCAGCGCTTTCAGCCGGTTCAGCTCGGTCGCTGCGCCGTCACGGATGCAGCGGCGCAGCGCGCCCGCGTCGATCTCCTCGCAGCGGCACACGATCGTATCGTCGGCGCAGCGTGCGGCCTGCTCGACGGGCGGCGCGAACGCCGCTTCGAGGCCCGTGCGGAAGGCGCCGATGCGCGCGAGCGTGCGTTCGAGCGTCGCCGCATCGGGCTTGCCGGACGGCGAGGGCGGCGCCATGCCCGCGTCGTCGAGCAACGCGAGCGCCGCGCGCCGGCCCGACGCTTCGGCCGCGTCGGCACCCGCGATGCCTGCGCCGTCGCCCGCGACGTAAATCCCGCGCACCGACGTGCGGCCGGCCGCGTCGCGCTCGGGCAGCCATGCACGATTGACCGGGTCGAAACCGAACCGGCAGCCGGCAAGATCGGCGAGCTGCGTTTCCGAACGCAGGCCGAAGCCGAGGCCGAGCGCATCGCAGTCGAGCACGCGCGGCGGTGTATCGGCGCCGGCCGCGCGCCACGCGAGCCCCGTCACATGCCGTTCGCCGAGCACGCGCTCGAGCGTGACGCCCGTTTCGACCGCGACGCCGTGCGCGCGCAGCCAGCCGATGTAATACAGCCCCTTCGCGAAGGTGGAAGGCATGCGCAGCAGCGCGGGCGCGGCGGCAGCCTGGCGTCGCAGCGGGCTCGTGTCGAGCACGGCCGCGACGTGCGCGCCGGCCTTCGCATACTGGTACGCGACGAGATACAGCAGCGGCCCCGTGCCCGCGAACACGATGCGCCGGCCGATCGCGCAGCCTTGCGCCTTCAGCGCGACCTGCGCGCCGCCGAGCGTATAGACGCCCGCGAGGGTCCAGCCCGGCACCGGCAGCATCCGGTCGGTCGCGCCGCTTGCGACGATCAGGTGCGAATACGGCACGGCCACTTCGTGGCCGCCCTGCAGCGTATCGACGCGGCCCGCGCCACATGCCCACGCGAGCGTGTCCGGCCGGTAGTCGACGTGCGGCAGCAGCGCGGCCATGGTCCGGTGCACGGCGTCGGCCTTGGCGGCCTCGAACCCATACAGCGTGCGCTTGCCGCGCGCGAAAGCACCATCCGCCGGCGGTTGCCGGTAGATCTGCCCGCCCCAGCGCGCGTTCTCGTCGAGCACGACGGGGCGCAGCCCCGCGTCGACCAGCGCCTCGGCCGCGCGCACCCCGGCCGGGCCCGCGCCGACGATCACCGGTTGCAGTGCATCGTTCATCGCATGTCTCCGGTTGCCACGGGCTGCGCGCCAGTGACAATCCGCATGCCGTCGGCGATCGGCGTCGAGCACGCGCGCACGCGTGCGCCTGCCTCGGTGCGCACCCAGCAGTCCTGGCACGCACCGATCAGGCAGAAGCCCGCGCGCGGCAGGCCGCTGAATTCGCTCACGCGCACGCGGCGCTGAGCGACGAGGATCGCGGTGAGCACGGTGTCACCGGCAAGCGCGTGCGCGGGGCGGCCGTCGAGCGTGAACGCGATGACGGCGCGCTCGCGTTCGGCGACGCGCACGAATTGCGGGCCGTCGTCGGCGATGTCGGAGGAACGGGAAACGGAAGTCATCGTCAGTGTTGGCCGATCAGGATGCGGTTCAGGCCGTACGCGCGATCGAGCAGCAGCATCGCGCCGGCAGTGATGAAGATGACGAGCGCCGACACCGACGCCATCATCGGGTCGATTGACTCGGTCGCGTACATGTACATGCGCACCGGCAGCGTGACCGTCTGCGGCGACGTGACGAAGATCGACATCGTCAGCTCGTCGAAGCTGTTGATGAACGCGAGCAGCCACCCGCCGGTGATGCCGGGCACGATCATCGGCAGCGTGATGCGGCGGAAGGTCGTCCACGGGTCCGCGCCGAGCGAGCACGCGGCCTGCTCGATGCTGCGGTCGAGGCCGGCGACGGACGCGAGCACGAGCCGCATCACGAACGGCGTGATGACGATCATGTACGCGAGCACGAGCCACGCGAACGAGCCGGTCGCGCCGATCAGCGCGAAGAAGCGCAGCAACGCGATGCCGAGCACGAGGCCGGGGATCACCAGCGGCGACAGCAGCAGCCCGTTCAGGAACGCGCGGCCCGGAAACGTCGCGCGGCCGATCGCGAGGCCCGCCGGCAGCGCGATCGCGAGCGACAGCGTCGCCGATGCGAAGGCGAGCTTCAGGCTGTTGAGGAACGCGGTGACGAAGTCCGGGTAGTCGAGGATCGCGCGGAACCAGCGCAGCGACAGCCCGTGGGTCGGCAGCGTCAGCGTTTCGTCCGGCGTGAACGCGACCAGCACGACGATCGCGAGCGGCGCGAGCACGAACACGATCACGAGCGTGTGGAACGCGAGGGCGAAGGGGCCGTTCTTTCTCATCGGGATGCGCCTCCGAGGCTGCGCGCGTAGCGGCGTTCGAGCACGCGGTAGTAGGTGAGCATCACGACGAGGTTCGCGGCGAGCAGCAGCACCGCGATCGTCGCGCCGAGCGGCCAGTTCAGCGAGCCGAGGAATTCGTCGTAGACGGCCGTGGCCGCGACCTTCAGCCGGCGTCCGCCGAGCAGGCCGGGAATCGCGAACGCGCTTGCCGACAGCCCGAACACCATCAGGCTGCCCGACAGCACGCCCGGCATCAGCTGCGGCAGCACGATGCGGCGCAGCGTCGTGAACGGCGACGCCCCGAGCGACAGCGCTGCGTGCTCGGTCTGCGGATCGAGCCGTTGCAGCGCGGTCCACACCGGAATCACCATGAACGGCAGCATCACGTGCACCAGTGCGATCACGATCGCGAAGGTCGTGTATTCGAGCTTGTACGGCCCGAGGCCCGCGAGACCGAGCGCCTGGTTCACGAGCCCGCTCGTGTTCAGCAGCATGCTCCAGCCGAACGCGCGCACGACGACCGACACGAGCAGCGGCGCGAGGATCGCGAGCAGGAACAGCGAGCGCCACGGGTCGCGCATTTTCGACAGCACGTACGCTTCCGGCGTGCCGATCGCGACGCAGATCGCGGTCGTGAGTGCGGCGATCCCGAACGTGCGCAGGAAGATCGTGTGGAAGTACGACGAGCCGAGCACTTCCGCGTAGTTGCCGAACTGGAACGCGGCGATCGCGCCCGTCGCCGGGTCGAAGCGGTAGAACGTCAGCACGAACGTCATCGCGAGCGGCACGAGCACGAGCGCGGCGAACAGCGCGAAGGCGGGTGCGCACATCAGCCACAGCGGCGCATGCGCGCGCCAGGTCGCGCGTGGTGTGCGCCGGACGGCGACGGTGCGTGTCGGCGTGTCGGGCTGCGCGAGGCCGGCCGGCACGTCGTCGGTGGTCAGCGGGCGGGTGGGCTGTCCCATTCAGGCCTCCCGGCGCATCACGCGCACCGCGTCGCTATGCCAGTCGATGCCGACCGGTGCGCCTTCCGCGAGCGGTTCCGCGCCTTCGTTCTGGCAGCACACGAGCACTTCGCCGAGCGCGCTGTCGACGCGGTACAGCCACTGGCTGCCGAGAAAGAAGCGGCTCGTGACGGTCGCGGCGAAGCGGCCGGCATCGGGCGCGCACAGCCGCAGCTTTTCCGGGCGGATGCAGACCGACACGGCATCGCCGACGCCCATGTCGCGCTCGCGCGGCGGCAGAAGCGCGGTGTGTCCCGTCTCGGTGAGGTCGTGCCCGAGGTCGATGCGGATCGCGTCGCCGTCGTGCGCGACGATCGTGCCGGGCAGCAGGTTCGCCTTGCCGATGAACTGCGACACGAAGCGGTTTTCCGGGCGCTCGTATGCACGGTACGGCGTGTCGGTCTGCGTGATGCGGCCTGCTTCCATCACGACCACGCGGTCGCTGATCGACAACGCTTCCGACTGATCGTGCGTGACCATGATCGTCGTCGTGCCGATCTTGCGCTGGATGGCGCGCAGCTCGAACTGCATGTCCTCGCGCAGCTTCGCGTCGAGGTTCGACATCGGTTCGTCGAGCAGCAGCACCGGCGGCTCGATCACGACCGCACGCGCGATCGCGACACGCTGCCGCTGGCCGCCCGACAGCTCGCGCGGAAAGCGGTGCGCGAGGGTATCGAGGCGCACGAGCGCGAGCGCGGCGCGGATGCGCTCCGTGCGCTCGGCCTTGTCGACGCCGCGCATGTCGAGGCCGAAGCCGACGTTTTCCGCGACGCTCATGTGCGGAAACAGCGCATAGCTCTGGAACACGATGCCGAGCCCGCGCCGGTTCGGCTTCAGGTGCGTGATGTCCTGCCCGTCGAGCGCGATGCGCCCGTGCGTGACGTCGACGAAGCCGGCGATCATCTGCAGCGTGGTGGTCTTGCCGCAGCCCGACGGCCCGAGCAGCGACACGAATTCGCCTTGTTCGACCGACAGGTTGACGTCGGCGACGGCGGTGAGGTCGCCGAAGGTTTTCGTCAGATCCGTAAGCGTGAGAAACGACATGGGAAGCTCCGGGTTCGCACACCGCGTGGCCGGTATGCCAATGACGCGGACTCTAGCCAGCCATATTTCGGAGCGTCAATTTCGAATTCTGCTGAACGGGATGAATTTAGAAAAAATTCCGGTAAACGGAATGGATCGTGGCGCGACATGCAAATCGTTCCGCTGGATGATGGGCGACCAGGCCGCGAAATGCACGCGTCAATCCCGTGCACACCCGGATGCCCGCGGAATTTCAGCCGGACGACAATGGCGGCTACCGTATTCCGTTCATTGAAATCATCGAGGAGAGCCGGCATGCAGGAACCCCATTCGCCCGGAACGTCGCCGGCCGCCCGCGCGGCGCACCCGGACGAGGACGCCGCCGATCCGGCCGGCGCGCCGGGCACCGGCATGCTGCAGCGTGCGTTCGCGATCCTGCGCGCGCTGGCAGGCATGCAGCAGGACGGCGTGCGCGTCACGCATCTCGCGAAGGCTGTCGGCCTCACGCAGGGCACCGCGCACCGGATCCTGCAATCGCTGATCGCGGAAGGGATGGTCGAGCAGGACGAGCAATCGAAGCTGTACCGGCTGAGCGTCGACTTCTTCGCGCTCGCCGCGCAGGCCGGCAACCCGAGCAGCATGCGCACGCTGTGCCGCCCCGCGTTGTTGCGGCTGTGCGCGAGTCTCGGCGAGACGATCTTCCTGCTCGTGAAGAGCGGCTTCGACGCGGTGTGTCTCGACCTGTGCGAAGGGCCGTTCCCGATCCGCTCGTTCACCGGCGACATCGGCGGGCGCATCGCGCTCGGCGTCGGGCAGGGCAGTCTCGCGATCCTCGCGTTCCTGCCCGAAGCGGAACGCGAGGAAGTGATCCGCTTCAACGTGCCGCGCATTCGCGGCTATGGCGTGCTCGACGAGGTGTACCTGCGCACCGAGATCGAACGCGTGCGGCAGCTCGGCTACGCGGGCCGCAACAGCGGCGTGCTCGACGGGATGGCCGGCGTCGCCGTGCCGATCCTCGATCGCACCGGGTATCCGGTCGCCGCGCTGAGTGTCGGCACGCTCGCGTCGCGCCTCGGCGACGACCGGATGCCGATGGTCGTCGAGCTGCTGCGGCGCCAGGCCGATGCGATCGGGCCACGCACCAACCCGTTCGACGCCGCGCTGCGGCGGCCGATGCACGGGTTATCCGGGAAAACCGCATAGGCGCATCACGCGTCGCCGTTTCGTCAGCTTGCTTACGCGCGCCATTCACGTCTGAGCAAAGCGCGCCCCGTCCAGCGGGCTTGCGCGCTTTCGTTTCTCTTGCAGCGGCGCACCGTCCCCGCTCATCGCCCCGCCATTCGATTTTCAACTGCCGCCCAGTTGAACATTTCATTTCTTGATGCGATTGCGGCTGGATACCATCCAGCCACTGTCTATACAACCTGATCGGGCGTATGGGCAGGATCAAAAAAAAAACACAACACATCGATGAACAGGTTTGGAGCGGAGAAGACGGAGATGGTACGAATCAAAGGTGGGAAGACGGGCGCCGCAGGCGTGGGCACAGCCGTGGCCATGCTGTTTGCCGGCGCCGCGCACGCGCAGTCGACGGTGACGCTGTACGGGATCGTCGACGCGGGCGTGACCTACACGAACAACGCGAAGGGCCATGCATTGTGGCAATTCACCGGCGGCAACGAATCGGGCCCGCGCTGGGGCTTGATCGGCACCGAGGATCTCGGCGGCGGCCTGAAGGCGAACTTCCGTCTCGAGAACGGCTTCAACGTCGCGAACGGCGCGCTCGGGCAGGGCGGCCGGATGTTCGGGCGTTCGGCGTGGGTCGGCCTGAGCGGCGCGAACTGGGGCGCGGTGACGCTCGGCCGCCAGTACAACTCGACGCAGGACATCCTCGGCTCGCTGCAGATGAGCAGCTTCCTCGCGCAGTACTCGACGCACCCGTTCGACAACGACGACATCAACAACACGTTCCGCACCAACAACGCGGTGAAGTACGTGTCGCCGACGATCGCGGGCCTGCAGGCGAATCTCGTGTACGGCTTCTCCAACTCGACCGGCTTCGCGAACGACAACAGCTGGAGCGCGGGCGTCACGTACGTGAACGGGCCGCTCAACGCGGGCGCCGCGTATGCGCGCGTGAACCATCCGGCGGTCAGCACGAGCGGCGCCGTTGCTTCGGACAACTACTATCCGGCGTCGGCATCGGTGTTCGGCGCGAGCCTCGGGAACGCGATCCGCCAGCAGATCTGGGGCGCGGGCGGCAGCTACGCGATCGGGCCGGCCACGCTCGGCCTGCTGTACACGGGCTCGAACTTCGGGCAGGCGACGGGCGGTGCGCTGCGCTTCAACAACTACGAAGGCAGCCTGCGCTACCTGATCACGCCGGCGCTGATGGCCGCGGCCGGCTACACCTATACGCAGGTCGCGCGCACCAGCGACAGCGGTCACTACCACCAGGTATCGGCCGGCGTGCAGTACCTGCTGTCCAAGCGCACCGACGTGTACGTGAACGGCTTCTACCAGAAGGCGTCGTCGGGTGTCGGCCAGGCGTGGATCGACGGCACCGACAGCGCGTCGTCGACGACGTCGCAGGTGGCGGTGGTGGTCGGCATCCGCCAGAAGTTCTGATGTTCTGACGCATACGCGCGTCTTCCGGAGGAGGCACTCATGAAACTCAAACTGTTGCTGGCGGCGTTGCCGTTCGTCGGAATGTATGCGGGCGGCTCGCTCGCCGAGGTGCGGCCGCTGCTGTTCGGGCTGCCGTTCCTGCTCGTCTGGAACCTGGTCTGGATGGCGGCCACCGCCGCGATCCTCGCGATCCTGTTCCATCTCGATGAACGCGATGAACGCGATGAACGCGCCGCGGCCCGCGCCGGCCGCCCGGGAGACGCGCGATGAACGCATCGATCCTCATCATCGCGGCGTTCGCCGTGTTCGCGCTCGCGATCGGTGTGATGGCGCGCCGCGGCCGCAAGCTCACGCTCGAGCAGTGGGCCGTCGGCGGACGCGGCTTCGGCTCGCTGCTCACGTTCCTGCTGATGGCCGGCGAGGCGTTCTCGACGTTCTCGTTCCTCGGCGCGAGCGGCTGGACCTACAGCAAGGGCGTGCCCGCGTTCTACATCCTGTCGTACGGCTGCCTCGCGTTCGTGATCGGCTACTGGATGCTGCCGGCGATCTGGCGTTACGCGAAGGCGCGCGGGCTCGTGTCGTTCGCCGACTACTTCGCGGCGAAGTACGACAGCCGCGCGATCGGCGTGCTGGTGTCGGTCGTCGCGGTGTTCGCGATGGTGTCGCTGCTGATGATCCAGTTGCGCGGGCTCGGCGTGATCGTGTCGGAGATGTCGTACGGGCTGATTCCGCAAGCGGCCGCGATCTGGGTCGCCGCGACGCTGATGGCCGTGTACATGGTGGTGTCGGGCATCCACGGCTCGGCGAGCATCGCGATCTTCAAGGACGTGCTGATTCTCGCGATCGCGATCTTCCTCGGCCTGTACCTGCCGATGCATTACTACGGCGGCCTCGGCGCGATGTTCGCGAAGCTCGACGCCGCGCATCCCGAACTGCTGCGCATGCCCGAGCACGGTTTCAACCTGAGCTGGTACAACTCGACGATCCTGCTCACGTCGCTCGGCTACTACCTGTATCCGCACGGGTTCACCGCGATCTACGTCGCGAAGGACGAGCGCGCGCTGCGCCGCAACGTGATCCTGATGCCGCTGTACCAGGTGCTGATCGCGTTCCTGTTCCTCGTCGGCTTCGCGGCCGTGATGACCGTGCACGGGCTCGAAGGCGCGCAGGCCGATCTCGCGCTGCTACGGCTCGTGAAGCAGACGTTTCCCGCATGGTTCGTCGGCATCGTCGGCGGCACGGGCCTGCTGACCGCGCTGGTGCCGGGTTCGCTGATCATGCTGAACGCATCGACGACGATCGCACGCAACATCTACCGCGAAGGTTTCGCGCCGAACGCGACCGACCGCGAGGTGACGCGCGTCGCGCGGATCGCGCTGCCGATCTTCACGCTGGTGGTCGTCTACTTCGTGCTGCGCGGCGGCGCGACGTTCGTCACGCTCGCGATCTTCTCGTCGAGCCTGCTCACGCAGCTCGTGCCGATGCTCGCATCGAGCTTCCTGAAGCGGCCGTTCGGCACGCGCGAAGGCGCGTTCGCGGGGATCGCCGCCGGCGCGATCGTGATCGCGATGACGAACACCTATGGCGTGACGCTCGCGTCGCTGTTCCCGCGCGCGTCGAACACGCTGACGTCGATCAACCCGGGGCTCGTCGCGCTCGCGGTGAATGCGGTGGTGTTCATCGTGATCAGCGCGGGGCAGCGCAGGTTGAAGGCGCGGGTTGCCGCGACGGTCGGTTCCGCGTGACGACTGGCCGGCTGGATGGCGGGACGGCAATGAAATCAATCGAACGACAACAGGACACTGCGATGACGACCGAGGACAACCAGGCGGACAACCGCGAAGCGATCGACACGCTGATCGCGAATGGCTGCGTGATCACGATGGACCCGCAGCGGCGCGTGATCGAGCACGGCGCGGTTGCCGTGAAAGGCGATCGGATCGTCGCCGTGGGCGGCACCGACGAACTGCAGGCCCGCTACCGCGCCGCACGCACGATCGACGCGCGCCGCAAGGCCGTGCTGCCGGGCCTGATCGATGCGCATGCGCATGCGGGCCACGCGATGCTGCGCACGATCGGCGGCGCGGACGGCGACGCATGGTCGGCCGCGGCCGAGACGATCTACACGCGTGCGTCCGACGAGGCGTTCTGGGAAACCGAATCGCACCTTGCCGCGCTCGAACGGCTGAAGGCCGGCGTGACGACGGGCGTGTCGCTGCTCGGCGGCGGCAACTCGATCATGCGCGTCGACGATCCGGTCTATGCACGGCGCCATTGCGATGCGGTCGTGCGCACCGGCACGCGCTCGATCGTCGCGGTCGGCCCGTCTCGGCCACCGGCGCCGCGTGCTTACACGCGCCACACGCCGGACGGCAGCGACACGCGCGACATCGGCTTCGACACGATGTACGCAGTGTGCCAAAGCATCATCGACGAATGCCACGGCGATGCCGACGGCCGGATCCGCATCGCGCTCACGCTGCCCGTGTACGGGCCCGAGCACGACCCCGAACTCGCGCGGTACGAGCGCGACTTCCGCGACCAGGCCGCGCGTTACGGCGCGCTGGCGCGCGAGCGCGGGTTGACGTTCACGCAGGACGGCCACCGCGCGGGCACGCTCGCGTTCGCGCACCGCGAGCTCGGCTTGCTCGGCCCGACGTCGTTCATGTCGCACAGCATCGACCTGACCGACGACGACATCGCGGCATGCGTCGAGACGGGCACGGCGATCGTCCACAACCCGAGCGCGATCATGTCGATCATCGGGCGCTGCCCGGTGCCCGAGCTGATCGATGCGGGCGTGACGGTGGCGATCGCGTCGGACGGCGCGGCGCCCGACCGCGGCTACGACATGTTCCGCCACATGTGGCAGTGCATGCATTACCACCGCCGGCATTTCCGCGACCCGGACGTGCTGCCGCACGGCAAGGTGCTGGAGATGGTGACGATCGACGCGGCGAAGGCGCTGTCGGTCGATCACGAAGTCGGTTCGCTCGAAGCGGGCAAGCTCGCCGACATCATCCTCGTCGACCTGTTCCGGCCGCACATGATGCCGATGAACATGCCGGTGTATCGCGTGACGTGCTTCGCGAACGCGGCCGACGTGTGCATGACGATGGTCGGCGGAAGGGTGCTGATGGAGGAGCGGCGCGTGTTGTCGGTCGATGAGGAGGCGATTCTCGAACGGGTGAATGAAGTCGCGGCACTCACGATCGAGCGCAGCGGGTTGCGTCACCTGCTCGACGAGCCGAAGACGCTGTGGGGACGCAGCCGCTATTGACTGACAAAAATTGACATGACGGGACGAACTCTTGTCGGCGTTGTGGCGACTAAGCAATCGCCACATTGATAGGAGTATGGATAAATGAACGTCAGGATGCCTCTTGCCGCTGCCGCACTGATCCTCGCCCAGGCCGCATGGGCCGCGGGCCTCGCGCCGACGAAAACCTGGACGATGAGCGCGATCCCCGGCGATCGCGCGGCGAGCGATGCATTCGCCGCAATGAAGAAAGGCCACGCGGTGCCGGCATGGGTGACGAACGGCACCGAATCTCCGGCAACCACCGTCGTGTTCGGTGGGCACGACGTTTACGTGATGACGGCCTGCAAGCCGCACAGGTGCGCGTCGGAGCGCATCGCGGTGCTGTACGACCCGCAGAAGAAGGTCATGTACGGTGTGCTGTCGGTCGTCGGTCCGAAGGAGGGCGCCGAGAAGCTGACGTGGCTCAATATCGGCGGCGGTAGCGAATCGATCGACGGACGGACGATCCTGTATGCGGCACTGACGGGCAGCCTTGAGAACCACCCGGACGCGTTCAATTACAAGTGACGCCGGCCGATTGACGGTCAGTCATGCATCAATCGCCGTCGCTGTCCGAACGGGGCGGCCGAAGTGAAGCAGGGGCGTCGCGCGATCCTGCGCGACGCCCCTTTTCTTTCTCAGGTGCGGCTTGGTCGGCATGCCGCTGCGAAGGTCAACGACGGTAGATGAACTCCAGGTCAGTCGCTTCCCCGACCTTGAAATCGTACGTGCCGACGCGCTTGAACCCGGCTTTCTCATAGAAGGCGATGGCCTTCGCGTTGCCGGACCACACGCCCAGCCACACCGGGCCGGGGCGTTCCGTGGCCAGGTAGTCGAGCGCGGAATCGAACAACGCGCGCCCGGCGCCGGTCCCTTGCGTGCCGCGCCGAAGGTAGATCTGATGGATCTCCCCGGCACCGTCGGCAACCTCCGGGTGCGGGAGCTTGCACGGCCCCGCGTGCGCATACCCTACCAGCCGGCCGTCGTCGCTTTCAGCGACCCACGTGCGGCACTGGGGATCGTTGAGCTGGCCCGTGACCGTTTCCACCGAGTAGGTCTGGGTTTCGTACGCAGCCAGATCGTGCGGCGGGTAGTCGATATTGAATCCGTCTTGCAGAAAGGTTTCGCGAAACGTGTCGCGCTTCAGTTCGGCGAGCGGGATGGCATCGGAGGGCGTCGCAACGCGGATCAACATGAAGGATGGCCGGGTTCGTGGGTTGGGCCGACAGTTTATCCCGGCTGACGAGTGGCTTGCGAGCGCCGGGTCGACCTGCGTGTAAGCCGTATCAAGGGCGTATGAGCCCGAACCTGATCGACCGCAAGGCGATCGTGCCGATGCCGGTGGTTGACCGCCGACGGACATGCTAGGATTTCCGACAAACAACTTCGGAGACTGCCATGCCGTTCATCTGCGAAAACGTTGCATGCCGCGCCGTGCTGGCTCGCGGGCAGGTCAGGCCCCATCAAGAGGACTCCGGGTGGTGCTTCTACTGCCCGGACTGCAACACCCGGAACGAGTTGATGTATGTCGACGTGGCCGGCGGCGCCGTCGAACTGGTTCAGCCGGAGCGCGCCAGCCCGCCGCACAAGGTGGTGGCGACGGCCCGGCCGTTGCAGGACGGCAAATACGCCGCGCAGTTGAGCGTGCAGCGGGCGCTCGCCGTGAAGGGAACGTACGCGGCCGAAGAACACTGGGATGAACTCGGTGTGTTCGGCGACGCGCAGGAAGCCGTCGCGCACGCGAAGTCGTTCGCCACCGATCTGTTGCAGCGAGCGGCGTAGTCGAAATCATTCGGTGAACGAACCAGCGGTGTCGCGCACGCCTGCGTGACACCGCTTCGCGTTGCCTCGTTCGTTCCCGTCAGTTGTAGATGTCGAACGAGAAATACTTCTTCGCGATCCGCTGGTACGTGCCGTCCTGGATCAGGCTCGCCAGCGCCTGGTTGATCTGCGTGCGCAGCGCGTCGTCGTCCTTGCGCACGCCGATCGCCGAACCCACGCCAAGTGTCTTCGGGTCATGCAGCGGCGGCCCCGCGAATTCGAAGTTCGCGCCCTTCGCGGTTTTCAGGAAACCGAGGTCGGCCTGCACCGACGATTGCAGCGACGCATCGAGCCGCCCCGACAGCAGGTCCTGGTAGACGAGATCCTGCGTCTGGTACGTGCGGACGATCACGCCCTTCGGCTCCCAGTACGTGCGCGCATAGGTTTCCTGCGTCGAACCCTGCTCGACGCCGACGCTCTTGCCCTGCAGCGATTCGGGCGTCGGCTGCAGGTTCGAGCCGCGCCTCGCGACGAGCCGGGGCGGCACGTTGTTGATCTTGTCCGTGAATGCGATCTGCGCGAGGCGCTTCTCGGTCACGCTCATCGACGACAGCACGCCGTCGAACTTGCGCGCCTTCAGCGCGGGGATCATCCCGTCGAACGCATTTTCGACCCACACGCAGCGCACCTTCATCCGTTCGCAGATCGCATTGCCGAGATCGATGTCGAAGCCGACGAGCTTGCCGTCGGGCGCGAGCGATTCGAACGGCGCATAGCTGGGGTCGACGCCGAGGCGCAGCACTGCCGGGTCTTTCGCGGCGGCGGCGCCGGCCGTCAGCGCGAGCGCCACGGCCAGGACGAGTTTTTTCATGTCTGTCTCCAATACCGATTGATGTTGTTTGTCGTGAAGCGAACCAGCGGCCGATGGGCGTGACTGCCCGCGCCCGGCCGTGCGCGGGCGGCTGGACGTTGCGCCGGCAGCGGCCGGCGAAACGTCCGGATTCGAAGGGGCGTTAGCGGGCGGCGCCGGTGATGCGCACCATGCTGTGCCGGTAGCCGACGGGCACGAACGCGGCGTTCAGCGCGGCCATCGCGGCGATCACGCCGAGATGCATCCACCACGCGATCGCGAAGCCGCCGCCCGCGTCGCGCAGCCAGCCGATCAGCCAGGGGCTGGCCGCGACGGTCAGGAAGCCGATGCCCTGCACGAACGCGGCGAGCGCGCCGGCGAGCCGCGCATCGGGCAGGTGGTCGAGCGTGACGATCAGGCTCATCGAGAAGAAGCCGCCGAGACCGAGGCCGACGCTCGCGACCCAAAGCCACGGCGCGAGCGCGGGCAGCGTCGCGAACCCGATGAAGCCGGCCGCCTGCAGCGCGAGCGTGAGCCACAGCACGGCGCGGCGGTCGGGCGAGCGTTTTGCGAGCATCGGCATCGCGAGGGCGCCGGCCGCCTGGAACAGCGCCATCCACGCGAGCAGGTTGCCGCTCGCTTGCGGACGCATGCCGATGCCGCGGTAGAACGCGGGCAGCCACGCGACGAGGCTGGCGTAGCCGCTGTTGCTGAGCCCGAAGAACAGCGCGAGCTGCCACGCGCGCGGAATGCGGATGAACGCGGTGAGCGGAGCCGATACGGCCGTCGCGCGCACGGCGTCGCGCGGCGCCTTCGCCCGCCACAGCGCGAGCGTGGCGAGCGCGGGCACGGCCCACACGGCGAGCGCGAGATGCCAGCCGCCCTGCGCGGCGAGCCACGGGCTCGCGACCGCGCCGAACGCGCCGCCGCCGACCAGCGCGGCCGAGTAGAGGCCCATCGCGAGCGGCAGCCGGTCGACGAACCAGCGTTTCGCGAGGCCGGGCACGAGCGCCTGGATCACGGCGACGCCGGCGCCCGCGACGATCGCGGTGCCGATCAGGCCCGCGCTGCCGTCGCTCCACAGGCGCGCCGTGCAACCTGCCGCGATCAGCGCCAGCGCGACGCTCAGCGCGCGCTGCTCGCCCATGCGCCGCGCGAGCCCGACGCCGACCCCGGCGACGACACCCATCAGCACGAACGGCAGCGTGGTCAGCAGCGCGGCCGCGCGAAAGCCGAGGCCCGTGTCGGCGCGCACGACGTCGAGCACGGGGCCGAATGCGGTCAGAAACGGACGCAGGTTGAGGCCGGCCAGCACCAGTAGTGCGAGCGCGCGATAGGACACGGAAGCCGCATGCGGGCGGGGGATGGCTTGCGCGGTGCCGGGGTCGGACATCGGAATGCTCCAGGGAGGGGCCGGTGGCCCTGTGATGCGATGCCGAAAGGGTAAGCGCGCGCTAAGCCAGGTGAAAATTAAATATTCGACTGGGAATCAGTGCGGAATGCGATGGGACGGAACGGGGCGACGGGGGGATGGCGGTGGCGGGCGAGACGGCTCGACGGCGCGTTCATCAGATTGAACACGCGCCGTCATGCGACGGGCATCTGCTCGGCCAGCGCTTGCGCGCGCGCGGCCACCAGCGACCGGACGAGCGCGCGATCGGCCGCCGTTTCCGGCGTAAAGATCACAAGCGTCTGGTCGGGCCGGCCGTTCACCGCGAACGCCGAATATTCGAGCGCGATGCGCCCGACCGCAGGATGGTGGATCTCCTTGGTGCCTTCCTCGTGCGAGCGGACATCGTGGTCGCGCCACAGCGAGTCGAACTCCGCGCTCGCCGCGCGCATCTCGTCGACGAAAGCCTGAACGGCCTGCGTCGCACCGCCGCGCGCGACGTCGGCGCGAAACGCGCCCACCGCGAACCGCGCGACGCGTTCCCAGTTCGCCTGCACGCCGCGCACGTGCGGATCGACGAAGATGAGCCGCAGGATGTTGCGCCGTTCCGGCGACAGCGTCGTGTAGTCGGTCAGCGTCGCGGCTGCCGCGTCGTTCCACGCGACGACGTCCCACGTCGCCGAGCGCACGATCGCGGGGCTCGCGTCGAGCGAATCGAGCACGTGCTGCACGCGCGGCGACACATGGTTGGCGGCGTGATAACGCACTTCCGGCAGGTGGCCGACGCCGATCAGGAACAGGTGCTCGCGCTCGGCGTCGTTCAGCAGCAGCGCGCGGGCGAGCCGGTCGAGCACGTCAGCCGACGGCGCGCCGCCGCGCCCCTGTTCGAGCCACGTGTACCACGCGGTGCTCACGTGCGCACGCTGGGCGACTTCCTCGCGCCGCAGGCCCGGCGTGCGGCGGCGCGTGGCCGGCAGGCCGAGCGCGGCCGGGTCGAGTTTCTCGCGGCGGGCCCGAAGGTATGCGCCGAGCAGGTTGTCGGGGGCGTCAGCCATAGCCTGTTGGTTCGTTTACCGGTAAACCGTCACGACTTCACCGTGCACGGCGATCGACAGATAGTAAGCCTCCCTGCCATCCGGAGGTGTTGAACATGCGTGTCTTTGTTACTGGAGCGTCGGGCTTCGTCGGCGCGGCCGTCGTGGCCGAACTCATTGCTGCCGGGCACTCGGTGCTCGGCCTCGCGCGGTCCGATGCGGCCGCGTCGTCGGTCGCGGCGGCCGGCGCCGAGGTCCACCGCGGGTCGCTGGAGGATCTCGACAGCCTCACGCGCGGCGCCGAAGCCGCCGACGCGGTGATCCATACGGGATTCAATCACGACTTCTCGCGCTTCGCGCAGAACTGCGAGCTCGATCGCCGCGCGATCGAGACGATCGGTGCGGCGCTCGCGGGCTCGGCGCGGCCGCTGGTCGTCACGTCGGGCCTCGCGCTCGTCGCACCCGGGCGCGCGGCAACCGAGGACGATCCGCCCGTGCCGGTGTCGTCGACCTACCCGCGGGCGTCCGAAGCGACCGCGGCCGCGCTGGAGGCGCGCGGCGTGCACGCGTCGGTCGTGCGCCTGCCGCCGTCCGTGCACGGCGACGGCGATCACGCTTTCGTGCCGCGCCTGATCGCGTTCGCGCGGGAGAAGGGCGCGTCGGCGTACATCGGCGAAGGCGACAACCGCTGGCCGGCCGTGCACCGGCTCGACGCGGCGCGTGTGTACCGGCTCGCGATCGAGCGAGGTGCGGCCGGCGCGCGCTATCACGCGGTCGACGATACCGGCGTGCGGTTCAGGGACATCGCGGAGGTGATCGGCCGGCGGCTGAACGTGCCCGTCGTCGCGAAAACGGCGGCTGAAGCCGGCGAACACTTCGGCTGGTTCGCGATGTTCGCGGGGATGGATGCGCCGGCCACGAGCGAGCGCACGCGTGCATCGCTCGACTGGGCGCCGACGCAGCCGGGGCTGCTGGCCGATATCGACCGGCCGCGGTATTTCGAAAGCTGAACGGGGGGGCGGGTGTGCCGCTGTTGACAGACAAGCGGCCGCCCGCCTCGCATCGTTCACACCGTGACGACGGTCTTCCCGAGCTGCGCACCGGCTTCCATGTACCGATGCGCTTGCGCGATGTCGTCGAACGCGAACGTGCGGTCGATCAGCGGCTTCAGCGCGCCGGCCGCCACCGCCACCCGCCACCCGCCACCCGCCACCCGCCACCCGCCACCCGCCACCCGCCACCCGCCGCCCGTCATTCGACCGGATGCAGATCCTGCAGCAACGTCGGGACGAGCTCCGACACGGTCGGGTGGATATGCATCGCACGGCTGATCGTCGTGTACGGCGCGCCGGCGGCCATTACGTCGAGCATCCCGTGCACGACTTCGTCGCCCGTCACGCCGAGGATCGATGCACCGAGGATCGCATGGCTGTCCGCGTCCACGATCACCTTCATGAAACCCAGGCTCTCGCCTTTTTCCACCGCGCGGCCGACGCGCGTCATCGGGCGCGTGCCGACGAGCAGCCGGCGGCCGGTCTGTTTCGCTTGCGCGAGCGTCATGCCGACGCGGCCGAGCGGCGGATCGACGTACAGCGCGTACGCCGCGATGCGATCGGACACCTTGCGCGGATCGTTGTCGAGCAGGTTGGCCGCGACGATCTCGTAGTCGTTGTATGCGGTGTGCGTGAACGCGCCGCGCCCGTTGCAGTCGCCGAGCGCCCAGATGCCGGGCACGTTCGTGCGCAACTGTTCGTCGACCTCGATGTAGCCGCGCGCGTCGGTCGAGACGCCCGCGCGGTCGAGCCCGAGATCGTCGGTGTTCGGCACGCGTCCGACCGCGAGCAGCAGGTGCGAGCCCGCGACCTCGCGGCCGCCGCCCGCGCAGTCGAGGCCGACCGCGATGCCGTTGCCGTTGCGCCGCGCGCTCAGGCAGGTCGCGTCGAGCTGCACGTCGATCCCTTCGTTTTCGAGAATCTCGCGCACGGCCTGCGACACGTCTTCGTCCTCGCGCCGGATCAGGCGCGAACCCTGCTCGACGATCGTGACCTTCGACCCGAAGCGGCGATACATCTGGCCGAACTCGAGCCCGATGTAGCTGCCGCCGACGATCACGAGATGCTCGGGCAGGAAGTCGACGTCCATCATCGTCGAGTTGGTCAGGTACGGCACCGTGTCGAGGCCCGGCATGGCCGGCACCTGCGCGCGCCCGCCGACGTTGATGAAGAGGCGTTCCGCGTCGAGCAGGTCGTCGCCCACGCGCACCGTGTTGGCCTGCTCGAAGCGGGCGTGACCCTGAAACACGGTGGTGTTCGCGAGGCCGCGCACCCATTGCTCGACGCCGTGGTTCGAGCGGCCGGAGATCTGGTCCTTGCGCGCCTTCACGGCTTGCATGTCGACGGTGACGGGGCCGCCGACCGACACGCCGTATTCGCCGGCGCGCCGCGCGAGGTGCGCGGCGTACGCGCTCGCGATCAGCGTCTTGGTCGGGATGCAGCCGGTGTTCACGCAGGTGCCGCCGAAGCGGCCGCGCTCGATGATTGCGACTTTCATCCCGGCGGCGGACAGCCGCGCGGCGAGTGGCGGCCCGGCTTGACCGGTGCCGATGACGATCGCGTCGAAGTGTTGCGTCATGTCGTTCTCCAGTGCGGGTGCAGCGAGGGAACGCGTGCGGGCGAGCCGCGTGCGAGGCCGGCGCACGGTCGCGCGACGGCAAGCGTTCATGGTAGCCCTGTTGGCGTGCGCTCGCGAGCGCGGGAGCGGCGGGACGTGACGGTATCCGGCCGTGCCCGCGCCTGCCGGCGTGCGAGGCAACCGGTCGCGGCGCGTGGCACCGGCCGCGTCAGTCCTTGCGTTTCCATTGACCGAACGACACCGGTCGATGCGCGTCGGCGCGCGTGACGGTGACGTGGTCGGGCTGGTCGTCGAGCGGGAACGATTCCGTGACGATCTGGTTCGAGAACAGCCACCCGTGCGTGCGTGGGTCGTAGCGGAACGTCACGTAGTCGCTCCAGTGCTGCCCGCACGCGACGAAGTTCTGCACGGTGAAATAGTGGCCCTTGATCGCGAAGCCGTTGTCGGCGGCATCTTCGGGATCGAACGGGTCGCACTGACCGCCTTCGTTCGCGCGCAGCACGACCTGGTCGTTGCGCGCGACGAGCCGGAACGCGTGATCCGGCTGTTCCTCGAAGATCAGCAGCGGACGCGGCGACGGCTGCTCGCGCGTATCGACCGCCCGATGCACGACGACGAGCAAGCTGTGCCGCCCGTTGTCGAGATCCGGCCCGGCATGCGCGAGCAGCGGCTGGTAGCCGGGCGGCAACTGCGCGGCGACCGATTTCGGCAGGTCGCCGGCGCGGACATTGAACGAAAGCGCGGCGAGCAGCGGGAGGAGCACGAAGCGGATTGGCATGATTGGGCGCAGGATATCAAGAGGGCGCTGGATGGCTCGGCACGCGCGTGTGTTACGCGGTGTCAGCGGGCTGCACGCGCGCGATACTGCGCAGTTGCAGGATCGACTTCGATGCCGAGCTGATAGGCGATATGCTCGAATAGTGGATCAAATGCCGGAGGCTCGCCGAACGCAGTTTCACTCGCTGCGGTAATGCACTCTGTTAAGCCGACAGCCAAAGCGGCCTGGATGGGCAGCGGGGATTCGCTGACGTCGAGTCGCAGCGCAGACCATTCTTGTTTCAGACGGAGGGCTTCGAATCTTCTTCTGGCGTCGAATAGAACCGAGACGATCAGCTGTCCGCAGTGGCTGACCGCCACCAATCCAAAGGGCAGGAGCGCGTCGTGGCTCGCATCGTGCTCTCTCACGGTAGTACCGAATGCATGGACGAGCCAACCGGACGGAATGCGGGTCGGCAGGCACAGCGTCGATCCCGTGCGCACGTAGCGCCCCTCCAAATACTCGCCGAACTCCTTCCGGAAGTCTTGGAGGGCGAACGCGAGATAACGTGCGTCGAACGGAAGCGGCGCACCGGGGTGGCGGACGTTGCGGGCCATGCGCCAGTGATTCAGCGCCATGCCGGTGGAAATTTTTTTTTGCCACAGATGCAATTCGTCAATGCTAGCGAGGCCGCATTTGATCTTGTTCTCCAGGTCGCCGAATTTTCCGTTGGCGACAGGATCGGCCGGCGACCGGAAATCCTTCATGGTGGCCTGATGTACCGCGTCACCCATCTCGATTCGTTGGTTCTGCAGGCCGTAGTCCGCAATTAGCCAGCGTGGGATCACATGCTCGCCTTTCTTTTTGCCTTCGATTGGTACGCCGGTGAACAGGCAGCGATCGTTGAAATCGTCGCGCTCGAACTGTTCGCGCGTCATCCGCGGCTCGGTCACGGGGTTCTCCGGTTGGTTGAAAGCGGGCCGTCGGGCGCCGGGAAGAGCGTGGTCAGTTGCGCACTGTACCGGCGCTACAAATCCCGCCCGAGAAACTCGGTGCCCGGCACCGGGTTGAACGCGACAGGCGGCGCGGGCGTGAAGCCGAGCGATGCATACAGTTTCCTGGCCGCGACGAATTCGGGCAGCACGTCGAGGCACATGCGCGCATAGCCGGCCGCCTTCGCGTCGTGCAGCAGCCGTTCGACGAGCTGGCGGCCGACGTTCAGCCCGCGCGCGTCGGGACGCACATAGACGCGCTTCATCTCGCACGTCGTCGCGTCGATCTCGCGAAACGCCGCACAGCCCACCGCGCGCTCGCCTTGCCACGCGAGCAGCAGCTGCCCGCGCGGCGCCGCGTACTTGCCGGGCAGTGCGGCGATCTCGGGCTCGTAGTCCTGGAATTCGAGGCTGACGGTCGGGCTCGCGATGTACTCGCGGAAGATCGCCTCGACGGCACGGGCGTCAGCGGGATAGCGGGCGGCGCGAATCTCGATCATGGGGGGCGGCGCGAATCACGGGAAAGAGGGCCAGCATAGCAGCGCAAAGCCGCTTTCGGCCATGCGCGAAGCGTGCCAGAATCAGCGGCTCGACCCTCGGAAACGACACGCAGGCGCTGGCGATCCGGCGTCGCTCACCAAGGAGACTTCGATGACTGCATCGGCTGCCGTACTCGCCATCCTGGCCGCGCTGTTTCTCGGCGCGATGATTCCGGGCCCGAGCTTCGTGCTGGTTGCCCGCAATTCGATCGGGCTGTCGCGCCGCGACGGGCTCGCGACCGCGCTCGGCATGGGCATCGGCGGCATCGTGTTCGGCGGCGTCGCGCTGGCCGGGCTCTATACGCTGCTGCAGGCCGTCGAATGGCTGTACGTGGGCCTCAAGGTGGCGGGCGGCGCGTACCTGATCTACATGGCGTCGAAGATCTGGCGCGGCGCCGACCGGCCGATCGCGATGGACGATCCGCAGGCGATGGCCGGCGGCAGCGCGCGCAAGTCGTTCTGGACGGGCCTCACGACCCAGCTCAGCAACCCGAAGACGGCGATCTGGTACGGCAGCATCTTCGCGGCGCTGCTCCCGCAGCATCCGCCGCTGTGGTGCTATCTGGCGCTGCCGCCGCTCGTGTTCGGCGTCGAATTCGGCTGGTACACGATCGTCGCGCTGTGCTTTTCCACACGCCGGCCGCGCGAGCTCTACCTGCGCGCGAAGAAGTGGGTCGACCGCATCGCCGCCGGCGCGATCACGCTGCTCGGGCTGCGACTGATCCTGAATGCGCCGAAAGCGGGCATCTGACCGCATCTAACCGCTTCCATTCCCGATCCGCATCGCACGGCGGCCGGCCATTCCCGTGGCGGGCCGCCGGCGCGCGCCGCGCGAACGCGCATCGGCGTCAGCATCACGCTTCGCTGAACCGCGCCAGCAGCGCCGCGAACCGCGTGTCGTCCGGAAATGCCTTCACTTCATACCGCACCGGGCGATGCCCGGTGGCCGTCATCAGGTCGCCGCACGTGCGCAGCAGCTCGGCCATCGGCACGTACGCGGACTGCCCCGTCGAGCCGCGATGGAGCGCGACGATATCCGTCTCGGGCAGCAGGGAAGGCACGCCGTCGCTCCATACGCCGACGCTGAACAGGCTGCCGTCCTGGCGTTTGTACACCGAGTAGGTCGCCACGAAGAGGTCGGTGCCGTCGCGCTCATGCACGTCGTTGAGCAGCATCCGCTGATCCTGGTAGTCGCCCGCGAGCTCGCCGATGCGCAGCGCATGCAGCTTCGCTTCGAGCCCTGCCGGCACGAAGCGCCGCCAGGCGGCGCCGTCCCAGCGCAGCATCAGCGGCGGCAGCGGGCGCGGCTGCGCCTGCGCCTGTTCGGCGAGGTCGACCATGGCGGCGAGCCCGGCCGGGTTGCGGTCGCCGGTGAGCAGCAGCACCGCGCGGTTCGGCGCCATCACGACCGGCGCGCCGGCGATCGGCTGCCGGTGGAGCAGGTCGGTCAGCAGCAGCCGCGCCGCGTCGTACGCGTCGTCGAATTGCGACAGGAATACCCCGTTCGGCAGCGCGGCCCATGGCGTCGACGATGCGGCCCGCAGGTTGTCGATCGCGATGTCGCAGGCTTCGTCGAACGAGACGCCCCATCGGTCGAGCGTCGCGGTCGGCAGGCGCGCGATGTCGAGCTCGCCGTCGTACGCAATGCCGATCTCGATGTTCTCGCACAGCGGCCGGAACGCCAGCTCCGTGATGCCGAACTGCCCGGCCGTTTGCAGCGCCGTCACGCAGCGCTCGGTCGCGCTGCGGATCACGGGGCGCAGCTTCGCGCGCGCGGCGGCGAAATCCGTCGGGATCTCGTGCTGCATCATCGCGTTCGCCTGGCGCTTCAGCACGGTGTCCCGCTCGGACGGCTTCGCGGCCGCGTAGTCGCGGAACAGGTTGTGCAGGTTGATGATGTTCGACGGCACATCCGACTGGACGAGGCAGCCCTTCTCGTCCTCGTGGCGCCAGGTGCGTGTGTCGCCCGATGCGCGCAGCGTGGCGATCAGGCGTTCGGCGAAGGCCTGCGGCGTCGGCGGTTTGCCGAAACGGTCGCGCAGGCGCGAGACGAGATTGGCAAGCATCGTGTGCGGTCGGGCCGGGCCCGTCTGTTGTCGTCGTGGGGCGGTGGCGCCCGGTCTCAGCGGCGCCGCCCGCGGCCGGATCGCGTGGCTCGGCGGGTGCTTTGATGGTAGTGCAACGCGGCAGGTATCGTCGGACGATATTCGTAACCGGCGGGGCGCACGGTGGTGGGCGACGGCGGGGCGGGGCGGGAGCAGGAGTAGGGGCACGAGCAAGGGCATCAGCAAGGGCAAGGGCAAGGGCAAGGGCAAGGGCAAGGGCAAGGGCAAGGGCAAGGGCAAGGGCAAGGGCAAGGGCAAGGGCAAGGGCAAGGGCAAGGGCAAGGGCAACGGCAACGGCAACGGCAAGGGCAACGGCAAGGGCAAGGGCAAGGGCAAGGGCAAGGGCAAGGGCAAGGGCAAGGGCAAGGGCAACGGCAACGGCAACGGCAACGGCAATTGCCCGGCAGGACCGCCGCCGCAGCAGCCTCCAGTCGCCCGCCGAGCCTTGCGCGGCGGGCGTTCGCGTGTGTCGCCCGCCGCGCCCATCGGCGCCGCTTCCCCGATTCTGGCGGCCGACCGCCCGGCGACGTGTAAACTGCTGCCTTTTTTGACGGTTTGCAGCATGGTGCAAGCACCTCCGCGCCCGGCGCTGAGCGGCCCGGCGCTCGTCCGGCTGCTCGCGCGCGTGGCCGATGCCGACGTCGCGGAATCCCGGCAGACGCTGTCCGACCGGCTGAGCCAGTGGCTCGGCTGGACCGACGCGATCACGCTGTCGTCCGCGCTGAACGCGAGCCCGCCCGGCGTCGCGGCCGGCGTGCGCGGCTACGACGCGGAGCGCGACTGCGCGCGCGTGCGCCACGAGCTCGCGCAGGCGATCACGGCCACCCACCGGCCGCGTGCGCGGCGCCGGCCCGGCGATCCGCCGCCGCCGGCCGCCGACACGGCCGATTTCGCGGATTTCCGCCAGCGTTATCTATCCCTGCAGCAGGACATGGAAACGGCGATCGGCCAGTTGCGCGGCCGCCTGCGGGTCGCGGTCGCCGCGCGCTCGTCCGGCATGGCGCGGCTCGCGACGCTCGACGCGATCATGGAGCGCGTGCTCGGCGCGCGCGAGCGCAGCCTGCTGTCGGCCATCCCCGCGCTGCTCGGCACCCGTTTCGGGCGGCTGCGCGACGCGGAGCGGCAGGCGCTGGCCGATGCCGAATCCGCGGCCGCGGCCGCAGCAGCCACGGCAAATCCAGCCGATGACGGCGCGGTGGTGGCCGACGCCACGGCTGTCGCGGCGATCGTGCCCGGCGCATGGCTCGATACGTTTCGCGACGAGATGCAAAGCATCCTGCTTGCCGAACTCGAAGTCCGGTTTCAAACGGTAGACGGGCTGCTCGCGGCCCTTCGCACCAGCTAATCAACACGCTATGTCCAGAATTCGCCTTGATCTCGTTGTCTTCGTCGCCGGTCTGCTCACTGTGGGCTGGATCGGCGTCGGCTATGTCGCGTCGAACCCGCTGGCGGCGGCCGTTACGCTGCTGATCGCCGCGTGCTACGTTGCCGGCGCATGGGAACTGCTGCGCTACCGGCAGGCCACCGCCACGCTGTCGAGCGCGGTCGCCGGCCTGACCGAGCCGCCCGCGAAACTCGACACGTGGCTCGACACGCTGCACCCGGGCCTGCGCGGCGCCGTGCGCGCGCGGGTCGAAGGCGCGCGCGTCGCGCTGCCGGGCCCGTCGCTCACGCCTTACCTCGTCGGCCTGCTCGTGCTGCTCGGCATGCTTGGCACGCTGCTCGGGATGGTCGTCACGCTGAAGGGCACGGGCGCCGCGCTCGAAAGCGCGACCGATCTCGACGCGATCCGCGCGTCGCTGATCGCGCCGGTGAAGGGCCTCGGGTTCGCATTCGGCACGTCGATCGCCGGCGTCGCGACGTCCGCGATGCTCGGGCTGCTGTCCGCACTGGTGCGCCGCGAGCGGATCGACGCGGCCCAGCAGCTCGACGCGAAGATCGCGACGACGCTGCGCGTGCATTCGTCCGCGCACCAGCGCGACGAATCGTTCCGGCTGCTGCAGCGCCAGGCGGACGTGATGCCGGCGCTGGTCGACCGGCTGCAGACGATGATGACGACGCTCGAGGCGCGCAGCGTCGCGCTGCACGATCGCCAGATCGAAAGCCAGCAGGCGTTTTTCGACCGGACCGAGCGCGCGTATGCGGGCCTCGCGTCGAATGTCGGCGACGCGCTGAAGGAAAGCGCCGCCGAAAGCGCGCGCGTGGCCGGTGCCGCGCTGCAGCCGGTCGTCGCCGCGACGATGACGGGGCTCGCGCAGGAGATGGCCGCGCTGCGCGACACCGTGACGGGCGCCGTGCAGCGCCAGCTCGACGGGTTGACGGACGGCTTCGAGAAGACCACCGGCAACGTGACGGCCGTCTGGAACCGCGCGCTCGACGAACAGCGCCGCGCGGGCGATGCCGTCGCGCAGCAGCTGCAGACGACGCTCGGCCAGTTCACCGACACGTTCTCGCAGCGCTCGACGGCGCTGCTCGACGGCGTGGCGACGCGCCTCGAATCGACGGAAAGCCGCCTGTCGGAAGCATGGCGCGATGCGCTGTCGCGCCAGGAGCAGGTCGGCGAGACGCTGGCCGGCCAGCATGCGCGCGCGCTGGGCGAGGCCGCCGCGACGTTCGAACGCCATTCGGGCGCGACGCTTGCCGCGATGCGTGAGTCGCACGCGGGGCTGCAGACGCAACTGGCTGCACGCGACGAGGAACGTCTCGCCGCGTGGAACGACTCGCTGGCCGCGATGGCCGCGAAGCTCGGCGACGAATGGCAGCGCGCCGGCGCGCACAGCGCAGGCCGCCAGCAGGAAATCTGCGACGCACTGGCGCAAACGACGCGCGATCTCGCGGCACAGGCTTCGACGTTCGAACAACGCTCGAACGAACTGCTGTCGACGATCCGCGATTCGCACACGGGCCTGCAGACGCAACTGGCCGCGCGCGATGAAGAACGCCTGTCCGCATGGAACGATTCGCTGGCCGCAATGGCGACGAAGCTCGGCGACGAATGGCAGCGCGCCGGCGCGCACAGCGCGGGCCGTCAGCAGGAAATCTGCGACGCACTGGCGCAAACGACGCGCGATCTGACCGCACAGGCTTCGACGTTCGAACAACGCTCGAACGCGTTGCTGTCGACGATCCGCGATTCGCATACGGGCCTGCAGACGCAGCTCGCGGCGCGCGACGAAGAACGCCTCGCTGCATGGAACGACTCGCTGGCCGCGATGGCGACGAAGCTCGGCGACGAATGGCAGCGGGCAGGTGTACACAGCGCGGGCCGTCAGCAGGAAATCTGCGACGCACTGGCGCAAACGACGCGCGACCTGACCGCACAGGCTTCGACGTTCGAACAACGCTCGAACGCGTTGCTGTCGACGATCCGCGATTCACACACGGGCCTGCAGACGCAACTGGCCGCGCGCGACGAAGAACGCCTCGCTGCGTGGAACGACTCGCTGGCTGCGATGGTCGCGAAGCTCGGTGACGAATGGCAGCGCGCAGGCGTGCACAGCGCGGGCCGTCAGCAGGAAATCTGCGACGCACTCGCACAAACGACGCGCGATCTCACGGCACAGGCTTCGACGTTCGAACAACGCTCGAATGAGTTGCTGTCGACGATCCGCGATTCGCACGCCGGCCTGCAGACGCAACTGGCCGCGCGCGACGAACAGCGCCTGGCGGCATGGAACGACTCGCTCGCCGCGATGGCCGCCGCGCTGCGCGACGAATGGGCGCAGACGAGCGCGCGGGCCGCGACGCGCCAGCAGGACATCTGCGACACGCTGGCCCGCACCGCGAACGACATCACCGCGCAGGCGCAAGTGCACGCGAGCGACACGATCAACGAGATCGCGCGTCTTGTGCAGGCTGCCTCGGAGGCGCCGAAGGCCGCGGCCGACGTCGTCGCCGAGCTGCGTCAGCGCCTGTCCGACAGCCTGGTGCACGACACCGCGATGCTCGAGGAACGCAGCCGCCTGCTCGCGACACTCGAAACGCTGCTCGGCGCGGTCAACCACGCGTCGACCGAACAGCGCACCGCGATCGACGCGCTCGTCAGCACGTCGGCCGACCTGCTCGACCGCGTCGGCGCGCGCTTCAACGACACCGTCGATGCCGAGACGCGCAAGCTCGACTCGGTGGCCGCGCAAGTCACGGCGGGCGCCGTCGAGGTCGCGAGCCTCGGCGACGCATTCGGGATGGCCGTGCAGGTATTCGGCGAGTCGAACGACAAGCTGCTGACCCATCTGCAACGCATCGAGGCCGCGCTCGAGAAGTCGCTCGCGCGCAGCGACGAGCAGCTCGAGTACTACGTCGCGCAGGCGCGCGAGGTGATCGACCTGAGCATGATGTCGCAGAAGCAGATCGTCGAAGACCTGCAGCAGCTCGCCGGTCGGCGGGCGAGCGTCGGAGCGTAACGCATGCATGACGAAATCGACGGCGGCGCGTCCGCCGCGCCGGTGTGGCCCGCGTTCGCCGACCTGATGTCGGTGCTGCTCGGCGCGTTCGTGCTGATCCTCGTCGGCGTGATCGGCATGCAGCTTCAGCTCACGTCGAAGCTCGAGGAGGCCGTGCGTGCGCGCCAGCAGGAAGCGCAGCAGCGCAAGTCGCTCGAGCAGGCGCTTGCCGGGCCGCTCGCGGCCGGTCGCGTGACGCTCGTGAACGGCCGCATCGGCATCAGCGGCAACGTGCTGTTCGCATTGAATTCCGACCAGTTGCAGCCCGCGGGCCGTGACCTGCTGAAGACGCTGGCCGCGCCGCTGGGCGCCTACCTGAAGACGCGCGACGAGATCCTGATGATCAGCGGCTTCGCCGACGACCAGCAGGTGCATGCGGGCAACCGCCTGTTCGCGGACAACTGGGAACTGTCGGCCAAGCGCGCGTTGACGGTCACGCGTGCGCTGATCGACGCCGGCGTGCCGGCGTCGTCGGTGTTCGCGGCCGCGTTCGGCTCCGAGCAGCCGGTCAGCTCGAATGCGGACGATGAGGGCCGCGCGAAGAACCGCCGCGTGGAGATCGCGCCGGTGCCGCGCAAGTCGGCATCGAACGGAGGGAAGGCGAAGTGACCGGCGACGCGACGCACGTTCGCGCGACGCTCGACGCATGGCGCGAGCAGGGCGCCGACCGGCTCGATCCGGTGCGCTTTCACCGGATCGACGCGCTCGAACGGCGCGCGGCCGCGCTCGAAGGCGACGCGCGCGCGTTGCTCGATGCGCGGCTGGCGACGTTGCTCGAAGGCTTCGCGGAGATCGTTGCGCGCGCCGATGAAACCGCATCCGCAACCGCAACCGCAACCGCAACCGCAACCGCAACCGCAACCGCAACCGCAACCGCAACCGCAACCGCGAGCGGCGCGGCAGGTACGCCCGTGCGCGGCGCGCTGGCGGAACTCGTCGAGCGGCTCGCGCGCGATGCGCAGGCCGACCGGCGCGGGCTCGATCCCGAGCTGGTCGACTACTTCCGCACGATGTGGTCGAAGGTCCGCACGGAACAGCAGTACCGCCAGTCGCTCGACCAGGTACCGCGCAACGCGGGGCCGCTCAATTCGAACAGTCTCGTGCACCGGTCGCTCGCGACGATGCGCGAGTTGTCGCCGGCCTATCTGCAGCAGTTTCTGTCGTATGTCGACGCGCTCGCGTGGCTCGAGGATCTCGCCGGCGGCGGCGCGCAGCCCGAGAAGGAAGCGCCGCGCGCGAAGGCGACCAAGCCGGCGAAGAAGGTGACGCGCGCGAAGGCGCGGTAACGCACGCGGGTTGCTACCGGCCCGGTTCTGCCGCCTGGATGGCCGCGCGCAGTGCGTGCAGCGCATCGGCGAGCGCCGACGCGAACGGCGGATGCGCGGCGATCCCCGCCGCGTCGAGCTGGCTCCCGAGGATCGGCAGCGTGATCGACGCGCGCTCGACGATGTTCGCCGACATCACCGACAGCGTCTCCCGCAGCGCCGCGTCCGCATGCGTCGCGCGTGGCGACGCATTCAGCACCGCGACCGGCTTGTACACGACGGCCTCGCATCCCACGATCCAGTCCAGCGCGTTCTTCATCACGCCCGTGACGCCGTGCGCGTATTCCGGGCTGGCGATCAACAGGCCGTCGGCGGCATTCACACGGTCGATCAGGTCGCGCACCGCGGCGGGCGACGGATATTCGGTATCGGGATTGAACAGCGGGAATTCGCCGAGACGATCGAAGCGCACGATGCGCATGCCGTGCGGCGCGACGCGCGCGGCCGCGTCGAGCAGCGCGGCGTTGTACGACTGCGCGCGCAGGCTGCCGCACAGCGCGACGATGTCGATGTGGCGGTCGGAGTCGGTTCGGGAATCGGTTGTCATCGAGATGCGTGTCGGTTGGCGCGTCGCGTAGCGGCGAGCGTCGCGCCGGTCGCACGGATTATCGCACCGGTGTTCGGGCGGCACCGGCCATCCCCGCCACGCGCGCGAATTCCCCGATCTCCCATCCATGACCGAGCATCAGCCGCCGCGTATGCAGCGCGCCGTGCACGTCGTCGGCGACGGTTTCACCGAGATAACGCAGCGCACGCCCGTCGATATCGACGAAGCCGTGCCGGTAATCCCGCGCGAGCGCCGTCCACAACTGCGCGGCGCCGATCGATTGGCGCGCGCCGCTGATCAGGCACAGGCCCGCGTCGAGCCCCCAGCGATACAACGTCGTCGCGAGCCCCCTGCGTTGCGCGGACCCGCGCAGCCGCGTATGCGGCGCGCGCAGGTAGCGGTCGGCGCGGCGCGGGATTTCGGGCAGGCGGTTGAACACCGTATAGCCGGCAAGCTGGCGCGCGGCCGGATCCTCGACATACAGGAAGTACTCGCCGTCCGCCTCGCGGTGGCGGACGATCAGGCCGGAGTGGCCGAGCGCGACGGCCGGCAGGCCGTGCAGGCGATGGCCGGGCTGGTGGAGACGCGCGTAGAGCGTGTCGAGTTCATCGTCGATGTCGTGCTGGGAATGCTGTACGTCGATACGCATGGCAAAGGTCGCCCGTCCCGGGCGGTCCGAGAAAGTGGTTCATCGCAAAGGGGGGAAGAAATGGCTGCGGCCCCCGGGCTCGGCGAAGCGAGCCGGGGCCGCGAATCAGCTGGGGATGTGCTGGAAACCGGCGGCGATCGCGGCGAGGCCCGCGATGCAGAGTGCGAACAGGATCAGGACTTTGTGGATCACGTCTCTCTCCTCAAGAATGCGCGGCGCCGGAGGGCGGCATCGCGGAGACGGTGAGCGGCGGGCACGGCCCGCGCGGCCGTCGTGCGGGACGACGGTCGAAGGTCCGGGCGACAAGCGCGCAGGTCGGGCGCCGTATCGCACGCGGACGGGCAGCACCATACGCGACGTGATTCGGGTGGGCAATCGGACAGAAGCTGAAAAGTGACGAAAGGCGGAGAATCGCGTCGTTTCGCGACAATTGGCCGCATGATGGCGTGCCGCCGCCCGAGCGGAAGGCGACGCGGGCCGGCCCGACAGCCTCCGCTGGCCGTGCGCACGCGGCTGGTGCCCGTCTGTCGAACCGACTACACTGCGCGGTCAACGCACACCGCAAGGATTCCTCCATGGGAGCCGGCCCGTCCACGGATCGCTAAGCCGCAACGACCTTCGTCCACCGGTCGTTGCGGCGATCTCCCGTTGTCCCTCGCTGACTAGGCAGATCGCCGCCAGATTCCCTTTTCTGAGCGGATGCCTCGTCATGCCTGAACAATCCACGCCCGCCTGGGCCTATTCGTTGCCATCGGCGCTCTTGCTGATGGCGCCTTTCGATCTTCTCGCGTCGCTGGCGATGGACGTGTACCTGCCGGTGATCCCGGAGATGCCGTCCGCGCTGGGCACGTCACCGGCTATCGTCCAATTGACGCTGAGTGTCTACATGGTCGTCCTCGGCTTGGGCCAGATGCTCTTCGGCCCGTTGTCGGATCGCGTCGGCAGACGGCCGGTGGTGCTCGGTGGTGCGCTGTGTTTTGCGGCGGCTTCGCTGGCACTTGCGATGGCCACCGGCGGCGGTCTGTTCGTCGCACTGCGCGTGCTGCAGGCAGTGGGCGCGTCGGCCGCGCTCGTCGCCACGTTTGCGACCGTGCGCGATGTCTACGCCGATCGCCCGGAAGGTCGCACGATCTACAGCCACTTCGGCGCGATGCTGGCGTTCGTGCCCGCGTTGGGCCCGCTGCTCGGCGCGGCCATCGTAGCCGCCTGCGGATGGCGCGCGATCTTCGCGACGCTCGGCCTGCTGGGTCTGCTGGCGTGCGGCCGTGCGTGGCCACGCTGGCACGAAACACGGCCGCGAACAGCGAACCGGCAGGGGCCGTCCGTCGCATCGATTCTCGGCAGCCGGCCCTTTCAGGTTCACACACTCGCGTTTGCCGCCGCGATGGGGGCGTTCTTCGTCTTCTTCTCTACCGCGCCGCGCGTGCTGGTCGGAGGGGTGGGCTATTCCCGCGTGGCGTTCAGCGTGGCCTTTGCGACTGTCGCGATCGTGATGGTCGTCGTGTCGCGCTTCGCAGGGACGTTCGTGTCGAGATGGGGCGAGGCCGGCTGCGTTGCGCGAGGGGCGCTCACGATGATGACTGGCGCGATCGTGCTGGCCGTCTGCACGGTCCTGACGAAGCCGTCGTTCGCGACGTTCGTGATGCCGATGTGGCTGGTTGCGGTCGGCATCGTGCTGATGTCGTCGGTGTCCGCGAACGGGGCGCTGCGCGATTTCGGCGATGCCGCCGGCAAGGCGGTTGCGCTTTACTACGCGGTGCAGGGCGTGATCGTCACGGGCGTGGGCACGCTCGCGACGCTGCTCTTCGACGGCGCTACCGCGTGGCCGCTCGCGGCCTGCTGCTTCGGCATGGGCCTCGCGAGCTTCGTCGCGATCACGGGGCTGACGCGTGCGACCGGTCGCGCGCATGACGGGCGCGACAGCGGCGTTCCGTTCGACTGAGCATGCCCGCCGCAACGCGCTGTGGTTTCGGGCCCGCGCGGCGCTTCGGTGAAGCGGCGGGGCAACTGGCCCCGCCATTGCCACCGTATCAAGCCGGCGCGCGCTGCCCGAATGCCTGCCTGATCCGCGCGAACAGCCCGTGCTGCTCGATCCATTCGGCATACGCGCGATAGTCGGGGTCGCGCATCAGGTGGCGCTCTTCCGTCTTCGCCCGCGTGTAGTAGATCAGGTTGACCGCGACGAGCCCCGCGCAGTGCATGAGTCCGACCTGCCAGCCGAGCGGCTCGACGAACGGCACCGACACCATCCAGTACGACAGGTTCTTCGTGATGTACGCCGGATGCTTCGTGAAGCGGTACGGGCCCGACGTGATGATCCCGCGGTTCGTCAGGTTCGAGAACCGCAGCCCGAACGAGATCGTGCACAGCGCGTAGGTCAACAGCAGCAGGATGATCACCGCGCCCCAGATCACGCGTAGCGTCGGGGCCGACATCAGCCAGTTGTCCCAGAACATCGAGCCTTCGTAGCGGATGTAGTTGTTCGAGAACAGCGACCAGAACGGCTGGTAGCACATCAACGCGGCCACCCAGCCGAGCGTCGTCGGCTCGACGGTGCGCACGTGGCTGTCGAGGATGCGGAACGTGCACAGATAGCCGACCGTGCCGAACATCAGGTCCATCGTGAACGACAGGTCGTACATGAACACGAAGGTTGCGATCGTCATCGGCGCATGCATCGCGTTCGCGAGCGACGCGGTCAGGTGATCGGCGTCCTTCGACAGGTAGACGGTCATCAGCGGCAGGAAGAACGCCTTCACGCCCCAGCCGGCCAGCATCTCGCGCACCGGCTTCCAGCTTGCGGGCTGCTCGCGGCGGAACAGGAAGCGGCCCCACAGCAGGTACGCGTCGTCGGTCTCGCGCTGGTGGCGATCCATCCACGCGAAGTAGAACGGCGCGGCGACGATGACGTACGGCGCGAGCGAGCGCAGCAGCGTCCAGAACGGCAGGTAGAACTTGCCGTGGTATTCGGGCAGCAGCCAGTAGATCACGCCGATGCCGGCATAGATCGACGTCAGCGCGCCGAGCCGCGTCGCGACGCGCGCGATGCCGAGCGGCCGGACGGCCTGCCGCGACAGGCCCGCGCTCGGGCGCAGGTAGACGCGCGAGATGAAGATTTCGTGCAGCGCGATCGTGCCGATGATCGCGAGGCTGGCGATGACCGCGCGCGTGGCCGCGTCGAGGGCCGGCTGGTCGCGCGTGATCCACAGCGCGAAGAGCCCGGCGGCGATGCCGAGCAGGCCGGCGCGCAGCGGCGTGGCGGAACGGGGTGGGCGGTCCTGGACCGCGGCGATGCCGTCAAGCGTGGAATTCATGATCGGATCCTCGTACGGATGAGGGCCGGCGCCCCCGCTTGGCGGGTGACGCCGGCCGTCGGCCGGGCTTTGTATGGATGCGCGCCCGGCCATTGGCCTGTGGTTCTGATAGGTAAAGCGTTACTTCTTGTTGCCGCCGCCCAGCAGACCGCCCAGGAGGTTCGTCACGGGCGACAGCAGGTTGCCGGCGCCGCCCGCGGCACCCCCGCTCGAGCCGCCGGTCAGGCCGCCCACCACGGAGCCGCCACCCGCCGGCGTCGTGACCGAGCCGGCCGCACCGCCGGGGCTGGCCGTGCCGGTGGCGCCGGCGGCGCCTCCCGGCGTCGTCAGCGCACCCGTCACCGTGCCGACCGGGCCGCTCGACAGCAGGCCGCCGAGCGTGCCTGTCACGTTGCCGCCCGGCGTCGTGACCGTGCCGGTGAGGCTGGCGCCGAGCGGCGTCAGCGAGTTGACGAGGTTGGTGACCGGCGCGAGCAGGCCGCCGATACCCGCGCCACCGGTGCCGCTGGTGCCGCCCGTGCCGCTCGTTCCGCCGGTACCGCTCGTGCCGCCCGAACCGAGGCCGCCGAGCGCACCCGTCAGCGAGCCGAGCAGGCCCGTGACCGGTCCGAGCGGGCCGCCGCTGCTCGTGCCGCCGGTGCCGCCCGAACCGCTCGAGCTGCCGCCCCCCAGGCCGCCCGTCAGCGTGCCGAGCAGGCCCGTGATCGGGGCGAGCGGGTTGCTGCCGCCCGTGCCGCTGCTGGAGCTGCCCGCGTTGCTGTCGTGGACGAGGCCGCCGGTGGACGTCACCGTGTTGCCGAGCTGCGCCACGACGCCGCCGAGCGCGCCGCCGACCGGGTTGTCGGTTGCGCCGCCGACCTTCGTGCCGGCGCTGGCGAGGCCGTTGCCGAGCGCGCTCAGCAGGCCGTTGAGCGGCGTGCCGAGCAGCGTGACGCCGCCGAGCGTCTGCGTGGCGCCCGGCGTCGTGACTCCGCCGGTCAGCGTGTTCGTGATCGGGTTGATCACCTTGCCGACCTGCGTCTCGAGCTGCTGGACCGGCGAGCTGTTCAGCGCCGTGTTGAGGCCCGACGCGGTCGAGTTGACGGCGCCGCCGACGGTGTTGACGAGATCGCCGACGAGTGTCGTAACCGGCGACAGCGGCGACAGCGGGCCGGAACCGAGGCTCTTCACCGCGTTGCCGAGGTTGTTGACCGCGCCGCCGGTGCCGGTCAGCAGGCCGGTGGTCGACGTCAACGTCGGTCCGAGCGGGTTGGCCGACACGCCGATCGAGCCGAGGCCGGCCGCGACGCCGTTTCCGAGCGCCTGCACGCCGTTGCCCAGGCTCGTGACCGCGTTGCCGACGCTGGTGGCCGTCGTCGGGTTCGTGCCGGGGATCTGCACGCCGCCGATCTGCGCACCACCGGTTGCGACCGTCGTGCCGAGTGCCGTCACGAGGTTGCCGGATTTCTGGAGGACATTGCCGAGGGGGGTGACGCCGGTGCCGGAGGTGCCCGACGTTCCGGAAGTGCCCGAGGTGCCGGAAGTGCCCGACGTGCCGGAGGTGCCCGACGTGCCGGAGGTGCCCGACGTGCCAGAGGTGCCGGACGTACCGGAGGTGCCGGACGTACCGGAGGTGCCGGACGTACCGGAGGTGCCGGAGGTGCCGGACGTACCGGAAGTGCCCGACGTGCCGGAGGTGCCCGACGTACCGGAAGTGCCCGACGTACCGGAAGTGCCCGACGTACCGGAAGTGCCCGACGTACCGGAAGTGCCCGACGTACCGGAAGTGCCCGACGTACCGGAAGTGCCCGACGTACCGGAAGTGCCCGACGTGCCGGAAGTGCCCGACGTGCCGGAAGTGCCCGACGTGCCGGAAGTGCCCGACGTACCGGAAGTGCCCGACGTACCGGAAGTGCCCGACGTACCGGAAGTACCCGACGTACCGGAAGTGCCCGACGTGCCGGAGGTGCCCGACGTGCCGGAAGTACCCGACGTACCGGAAGTGCCCGACGTGCCGGAAGTGCCCGACGTGCCAGAGGTGCCCGACGTGCCGGAGGTGCCCGACGTGCCGGAAGTACCCGACGTACCGGAAGTGCCCGAAGTACCCGAAGTACCCGAAGTACCCGAAGTACCCGAAGTACCCGAAGTACCCGAAGTACCCGACGTGCCCGACGTGCCCGACGTGCCCGAAGTACCTGAACTACCCGAAGTCCCGCCACCCGAAGTACCCGACGTCCCACCACCCGACGTCCCCGACGTCCCCGAGCTGCCGCCCGTCCCTGACGTGCTCGGCTTGATCGTCGGCGGCGTGGTCGGCCCATCGACCGAGCCGCAACCATAGAGTGCGAGCAGCGACGAGACGGCCATCGTTACCGTCGTCTTCTTGAAGAGTTTGTGCATGTTGGCCTCGACATTGGAAGTGTGTCCAAGCCTCCTCTGCAAATTCCGCGCCACGGCAGTATTCCCGAAATGGTGTCGCGCTTTATTGCAGGATTCGGGAATATACGTGCGATTTAAACGGCGTTCCGGCGGTTTCGCGCGACGGGCACGCAGGGTGCGCCGGCGCGGCGGTTGCGATGTTCCCGCACGCCGCCGTAACGCGTGGCGCGATGTTACGTAGCGTTCGACATCGCGTGACGCGGGCGGCCTCGAACCGAGGGCCGCATCTTTGACGAAACGCGCGGGCCCGATGAACATGGCGCGACATCCCCGGCTGGCGGCGACGCCGCAACACCCAGACTCCACACAGGACACGGACATGAGCGAACAGGACAGGGAATACGGCAAGGCGCGACGCATCGACGTGATGGGCGAGGCGTTCGTCGAGCGTGCGATGCGCAACCTCGACGGTTTTTCGCGGCCGCTGCAGAACTGGCTGAACGAGCACGCGTGGGGCAGCACGTGGCAGCGGGGCGGCATCGACCTGAAGACGCGCAGCCTGTGCACCTGCGCGATGCTGGCGGCGCTTGGCCGCAGCACGGAACTGAAGGGTCACATTCGCGGCGCGCTCAACAACGGCGCGAGCCTCGTCGAGATTCGCGAGGTGTTGCTGCACAGCGCGCTGTACGCGGGCGCGCCGGCTGCGGTCGAGGCGTTCCGCAGCGCGCGGGAGGTGATATCGGATCTCGGGCTGTCGGTGCCCGACGACGAAACCTGATTCCGCCGCAGCGCAGGCGGCACGGCACGGAATCAAGTCCTGTTACTCGATTTCGGCTTACGCGATGCGCGCCGACGGCGCGGCCACCTCGGCCGGCGCGGCGGCGACTTCGAGCAGCCAGTCGGCGGTGGCGTCCGGAATCGTGACCGGCAGCATGTGCCCGCCGTCGACGACCTTCAACCGCACGCGCGCCGATTTCTTCGCGAGCGCTTCGCCGTGCTCGCGCCAGTTCAGGATCGGATCGGCGCGGCCGTACAGCACGTCGACCGGCAGCGCGAGATCCGGGTAGCGGCGTTCCATCGCGGGCAGGTCGACCGGCGCCGACAGCAGGTCGGTCGCCGTTGCGTAAAACACGTGCGGGCGCATCCCGAGCAGCCCGCCGCCCTTGACCGGGAAGTCGCGCGGCACGTCTTCCGGCGCGAACACCTGGCGCACGGCCTTGCGGCCGGTCAGGATCGTCAGCGGAATCGCGAAGGTCCACGACACGAAGCGGCGCACCAGCGGCGACGGCAGCATCAGCGGCTTGAACGGCGCCGGCGGCTCGCTCTGCTCGTGCGACAGCGGCGCGATCAGCGCGAGCCGGCTCACGCGGTCCGCATGATTGAGCCCGACCGCGAGCGCGATCGCGCCGCCGAGCGAGTGGCCGACCAGCACCGGCTTGTCGAGCTTCAGCGCGTCGATGAACGCGGCGACCGTGCGGGCCTGCGCGAACACGTTCGCCTGCGAACCCGCGCCGCGGAGCGAGCGGCCGGCGCCCGGCCGGTCGATCAGGATCACGCGATGCTGCTGCGCGAGCCGCGCGAGCGGCAGGTACGCGAAATTGCGCAGCTGCCCCGCGAGCCCGTGGACGAACACGATCGGCGGGCCGTTGCCGTATTCGACGTAGTGGATGCGGTCGCCGCCGATGTCGACGAAGCGGCCTTCGGGCGGAAACGCGCGCGTCACGCGGCGGGCCACGTAACCGGTAAACAGCGCGAGCGCGGCGAGCACCGCGACGACGCCGAGCAGCACGTTCTGGATCAGATGGAGCGTAGGGGTCATGTCGGCCTCAGCGGGTTTCGAGTGCGGGTTCGGCAACCGGCGCCGTGACGGCCGGGCCGGCTTTTGCGCGGCGTTCGAACTGCATCGCCGAATCGGCGAGTCCGCTGAACTTCAGCGATGCGAGATCGAGCACGTAGTTCTGGTGGAATTTCCATGGCTTGCTGTGCCCCTGCTTCGGCAGGATGCCGGCCGCGCGCTGGATGTAGCCCGAGCTCAGGTTGACGGCCGGCACGTTGCCGAGGTCGCCGGTGCCGAGCCGCGGCACGCACGTGTCGTAGCCGTTCGCGCGCATGTGGTTGAGCAGCCGGCACACGTAGCGCGCGATCAGCTCGGCCTTCAGCGTCCACGACGCATTCGTGTAGCCGAACGACGACGCGAGGTTCGGCACGTCGCTGTACATCATGCCCTTGTACGACACGGTATCCGGCAGGTTGACCGCGCGGCCGTCGACGGTGACGCGCGCGCCGCCGAGCATCTTCACCTTCAGCCCGGTCGCGGTGACGATCACGTCCGCGTCGAGCTGCTGGCCGCTCTTCAGCTTGAGGCCGGTCGGCGTGAAGCGCTCGATCTCGTCGGTGACGATCGACGCGCGGCCCGCGCGGATCGCCTTGAACAGGTCGCCGTTCGGCACCAGGCACACGCGCTGGTCCCACGGCATGTAGCGCGGCGTCAGGTGCTTCGCGACGTCGAAGCCGGGGCCGACCTGCTTGCTGGCCGCGCGGATGATGAACTGCTTGGTCCGGTCGGGCTTGCGGCGCGACACGTTGTACAGGTACATCGTCAACAGCACGTTCTTCACGCGCACGAGCCGGTGCGCGAGCCGCGACGGCAGCACGCGGCGCAGCGCGTTCGCGATCTTGTCGCGCGCGGGCAGCGACACGATGTAGGTCGGCGAGCGCTGCAGCATCGTCACATGCTGCGCATCGGCCGCCATCGACGGCACGAGCGTGACGGCCGTCGCGCCGCTGCCGATCACGACCACGCGCCGGTTCGCGTACGACAGGTCCTTCGGCCAGTGCTGCGGATGCACGAGCTTGCCTTCGAACGTGTCCATCCCGGCCCAGTCGGGCAGGTAGCCGGCGTCGTAGTCGTAATAGCCGCTGCACATGAACAGGAAGCGGCAGGTGTAGACGAGCGTGTCGGTCGCACCGTCCCGCGTGCGCTCGATGCGCACCGTCCAGCGCGCGCGGCTCGAGTCCCAGTCGGCTGCAATCATCTTCTGGCCGTAGCGGATCGTCTTGTCGATGCCGTATGCGCGCGCGGTGTCGCGGATGTAGTCGAGGATCGTCTGGCCGTCCGAGATCGCCTTGTCGCTGTGCCACGGCCGGAAGCTGTAGCCGAGCGTGAACATGTCGGAATCCGAACGGACGCCCGGATAGCGGAACAGGTCCCAGGTGCCGCCGATCGCGTCGCGCGCCTCGACGATCGCCACGTTGGCATACGGGCAGCGCTGTTTCAGGTGATACGCGGCGCCGATGCCGGACAGGCCGGCGCCGACGATCAGCACGTCGAGGTCGTTGCCGTCCTGGCGGGTGCCGGGCGCGGGCGGCGCGTCGCGCCGGTCGGTCGTCGTCGAGGTCATGCTGGGTCCTTGGTCGGCGTGGTCGGGCGCGCGGCCGGGGCGTGCGCGCGTTCGAGGTTGCGGGCGCGGGCGCGGCGCACGTGGCGCAGCATCAGCCACTGGTAGCCGGCGCCGAGCACGCGCGCGATCCGGTCGAGCCGGCGCGCGTCGGCGCCGACGAGCACGCGGCGCGCATTGCGCTCGACACCCGCGAGGATCTGCCGCGCGGCGTCGTCGGCCGTCGTCGCGTTGATCAGGCGGTTGGCCTGGCGGCGATGGGTCGCTTCGTCCTGGCCCGTGAGCGCATGGATGCTGGTATCGACGCGGCCTGCGTCGACGATGTTCGTCGCGACGCCGCCCGGATGCACGCAGGTCGCGCTCACCGGCGCGCCGTCGAGCTCGAGCTCCATCCGCAGCGCTTCGGTGAAGCCGCGCACCGCGAACTTGGTCGCGTTGTACGCGCTTTGGGTGGGCATCGCGACGAGGCCGAACAGGCTCGACGTGTTGACGATGTGCCCGTCGCCCGACGCGCGCAGATGCGGCAGGAACGCCTGCGTGCCGTGCACGACACCCCAGAAGTTGATGCCGACGATCCATTCGAGATCGGCGATGCGCGCGGTCTCGGCGCTGGCGGCCAGCGACACGCCCGCGTTGTTGAAGACCAGGTTGACCTTGCCGTGCTCGGCGCGCACGAAATCGGCCCACGCGAACACCGCATCGCGGTCGGCGACGTCGAGCCGCCGCGTGCTCACGCGTACGCCGTGCTGCGCGCAGGCGGCCGCCGTGCCGGCGAGCCCGACGTCGTTGACGTCGGCGAGTGCGACCTCGCAGCCGCGCCGCGCGAGCTCGACCGCGAGGCTGCGGCCCATGCCCGAACCTGCGCCCGTGATCGCGGCGACCTTGCCGGAAAACCCCTTCATCCGTCGTTCCTCCCGTTCCGCTTGCGCTGTACCGGCGGCGCATCTAATGTGGTGTTGTTCGTCACCACTTTAGTTTTCGGGTGTCCTGATGTCAAATAGCGGAATGGAGAAAGCACTCGAAACGGAAAAAACGGAAAAAAGGGGCCGGTCGTATGGCGGCGTGGCGCCCGAGGTGCGGGCCGCGGAGCGGCGCGAAGCACTGATTCGCGCGGCGACGCGCGTGTTCGGCACGGTCGGGTTCCGCAAGGCGACCGTGCGGTCGATCTGCCAGGAAGCGAAGCTGAACGATCGCTATTTTTATGCGGCGTTCGACAGCACCGACGATTTGCTGCGCTGCACCTACCTGCATCACGCGCAGCAGCTGCACGAAGCGGTCGGGCGGGCGGTGGCCGAGCGCGGTGGCGATCTGCGCGAGAGCGTCGATGCGGGGCTCGCCGCGTTCTTCGCGTTCCTGCGCGACCCGTGCGCGGCGCGCGTGCTGCTGCTCGAGGTGATGGGCGTGAGCGCGGACACCGACATGACCTACCAGCGCATGCTGATCGACTTCGGCAAGCTGATCATGGCGATCGGCGCGCCACGCGAAGCGGCAACACCGGCGGAGCGCACCGAGCAGCGGCTGATCGGGCTCGCGCTCGTCGGCGCGATGACGAACGTCGGCGCGGCGTGGCTGCTCACCGACTATCGCGATCCGGAGGCGCAGATGGTCGCGAGTTGCAGGAAGGTGCTGCTGGGGACGTTGCGGGAGGTGGGGTAACGGTAATGCGTGATTTGACGGTTCGCCATCAATCACGCGTTGATATGGGCGGCCAACCAGATCTTGGCCGGTTGCAAACAACGAGAGGTATGTCGTGGATATCGAATCGTCGGGAGCGTCTCAAGCAACGCTGGTGTTGCTGACGCTGTTGTCTCTAGGTGAGCGCGAAATCGCACAGGGCCATTTTCGTCCTGTCGAGTCCGTGTTTGCGGATATCGAGTGCTGCGACGAATGAGTCCCGAACGTAACGTCTTCCGGTTCGACTAACACGCTAACGCGTGCGGGGTCGCTTCGCGGCGATGACCCCCGCTGTCTCCCCGATCCTCGCCTTCATCGCGTCGACAAACGCCCGAACTTTCGGCGAAGGCAGCCGCGTCGACGGATACACCGCGTGAATCCCGGCCGGCGCCGAGCGCCACGCAGGCAGCAGCCGCACGAGCCGGCCCGCCGCGACGTCGTCGGCGGTCGAGAAATCCGTCAGCAGCCCGAAGCCGCCGCCCGCGAGCACGATCGCGCGGCACGCGGTGGCGGTGTTCGACACGACCGGCGCGACGCAGCGCACCGAAGCGGTGTTGCCGTTCGCGTCTTCCAGTTTGACCGTATGCGCGTGCGGCAGCGACGACAGCATCACGAACGGCAGCGCGGCGAGCGCATCCGGATCGTGTGGCCGCCCGTGGCGCGCGACGAACGCGGGACTCGCGACCAGCCATTTCTCGTACGTGCCGAGCTGCACCGCCCGATAGTTCGAATCGGCGAGGCGGCCGATGCGGATCGCGACGTCGAGGTTGTCCGCGACGAGATCGACCACGCGGTCGTTCGCGACGAGTTCGACGTCGAGCCCCGGATGCCGGTCGCGCAACGCGACCACGGCAGGCGCGACGACCAGCGCGCCATAGTCGATCGGCACGCTCACGCGCAGCGTGCCGCGCAGCGGCCCCGCATCGGACGACACCGCGTCGAGCGCGCTTTCGGCGGCGCGCACGATGTCGCGGCACGCGTCGTAGAACGCCCGCCCCGCGTCGGTCACGCTTAGCCGCCGGGTGGTGCGCACCAGCAGGTTCGCGCCCACCTCGGATTCGAGGCGCTGCATGTGCGTGCTGACGACCGTCTTCGCCAGGCCGAGCCGCTCGGCCGCGGCTGTCAGCGAGCCGGCGTCGACCACCGCGACGAAGATCGCCAGCCGGTTCAGGTTCACGTCGCGCAGATCGGCCATCGTCGATTGTCCTATGGAAGAGGATGATGTTTCAGCGATTATCCGTCTTCTGGTGACGAACGGCGAGCGCTACGCTGCGGTTGTGCGTCGCCGATCCCCGGCGGCGCGAGAGTCCGGAGCGTTTCCATGTCTGCCGCCAACAAGCCTGCTTCCCCGATCCGTGTGTATTCGTTCCTGCTGTCCGGGCACGCTCATCGCGTCCGGTTGTTCCTGTCGCTGCTCGGCCTGCCGTCCGAGACCGTCGATGTCGATCTGGCCGCCGGCGCGCAGCGCGAACCGGCGTTTCTCGCGCTCAATCCGCTCGGACAGGTGCCCGTGATCGACGACGGCGGCACGGTGATCGCCGATTCGAACGCGATCCTCGTCTACCTCGCGAAGCGCTACGGCGACGCGCACTGGCTGCCCGACGATCCGGCCGGCGCGGCGGTCGTGCAGCGCTGGCTGTCGTATGCGGCGGGGCCGATTGCATCGGGGCCGGCCGCCGCGCGGCTCGTGACCGTGTTCGGCGCGCAGCTCGACCAGGAGGCCGCCAAGCGCACGGCCGCCAAAGTGCTCGACGTGATCGACCGCGAGCTGGCTGGCAAGCCGTTTGCTGCCGGTGCGCAGCCGACGATCGCCGATATCGCCGCGTATTCGTACATCGCGCACGCACCGGAGGGCGGCGTGTCGCTCGAACCGTATCCGCACGTGCGTGCGTGGCTGGCGCGCATCGAGGCGCTGCCGGGCTTCGTCGCGATGCCGACGACGCGCGTGGGCCTGCTCGCCGCGTAACGCTCATCGAAGCCGGGCCTGCTCAGGGAGAACGCAATGAACACCCCGACCACCGTCGTACCAGGCTGGGAACTCGACACCGCGCCGTTTCACGCGGGCGAGCTCGCCGTGCAGCAGCGCGCGGGCGTGACGGAGGCCGCGGGTTCGGCCGGCCGGCGCGGGATCCGGCGCTTCATGCCGGACCAGCACCGGACGTTTTTCGCGCAACTGCCGTTCTTCGTGCTCGGCGGCGTCGACGCGCACGGCCAGCCGTGGGCGACGCTGCGGGCCGGCGCGCCGGGGTTCGTGACGTCGCCCGATGCGCGCACGCTGCGCATCGCGGCGCGCGCGCTGCCGGGCGATCCGCTGGCCGGCGCGTGGCAACCGGGCGCGCCGCTCGGCGGGCTCGGGATCGAATTCGATACGCGACGGCGCAATCGCGTCAACGGCGTCGTGCGCGCGGTCGACGGCGATGCGCTGACGATCGCGGTCGAGCAGAGCTTCGGCAACTGTGCGAAGTACATCCAGGGGCGCAAGCCGACGTTCGTCGCACGGGAAGCCGATGCCTCAGCGCGGCCCGACGTGTCGGACGCGTTGAACGATGTCGATCGCGCGCTGCTCGCGCAGGCCGATACGTTCTTCGTCGCGAGCGCGAACACGTCGGCGGACGCGGGCGCCGCGCGCGGCGCGGACGTGTCGCATCGCGGCGGGATGCCGGGTTTCGTGCGCGTCGACGATGCGCGCACGCTGACGACGCCGGATTTCAGCGGCAACCGCTTCTTCAATACGCTCGGGAACCTGCAGCACGATCCGCGCGCGGGGCTGCTGTTCGTCGATTTCGACCACGGCGACCTGCTGTATGTGGCCGCGCGCGCCGAGATCGTGTGGGACGGGCCGCTCGTCGCGTCGTTCGAGGGCGCGCAGCGGGTCGTGCGGTTCCATGTGCGGGAAGTGCGGCGCATGCGCGCGGTGCTGCCGTTTCGGTGGTCGGCGGTCGAGCGTGCGCCGCAGTTCGCGGCGATGACGGCGGGTGTGGGCGCAAACGCAAACGCAAACGCAAACGCAAACGCAAACGCAAACGCAGGGGCAGGGGCAGGGGCAGGGGCAGGGGCAGGGGCAGGCGTGGTGGTATCGTCCGCATCCGCATCCGCATCCGCATCCGCATCCGCATCCGCATCCGCATCCGCATTGCCGACCCCATCGACGTCGGCACCCGCATGGCGCCCACTGCGCATCGCAAAGATCGTCGACGAAGCGCGCGCGATCCGCTCGTTCCATTTCGAACCGGTGGACGGCGGCCCGTTGCCCGCCTACGAAGCCGGGCAGCACCTCACGTTGCGCGTCGCGCTACCGGCCAGCGATTCGCCGGCGATTCGCAGCTACACGCTTTCCGATGCACCGGGCGGCGTGCATTACCGGATCACCGTGAAGCGCGAAGGGCGCGTCTCGGCGTGGCTGCACGATCACGCGCACGCGGGCATGACGCTCGACGCGCAGATGCCGCGCGGCCGCTTCTCGTTCGATCTCGCGAGCCCGCGCCCGGCCGTGCTCGTGTCGGCCGGTATCGGCATCACGCCGATGATCGCGATGCTGCGCCGTGCGCTGGCCGACGCTCACTCGCCGCGCCGCGTGGTGTTCTTACACGGTGCGCGTGAAGCAGCCGATCGACCGTTCGCCGAGGAACTGGCGCGCGTCGCCGCCGCCGACGCGCGCTTGTCGCTCCACTGGTTCGACAGTCATCCTCACGAAGGCTCCGCAGCGCATGCGGGCCGCATCGATATCGCGCAGCTGAAGCGGATCCTTTCGTTCGACGATTACGATTTCTACCTCTGCGGGCCATCGGCGTTCATGCGCGATTTGTACGACGGGTTGCGCGCACTGAACGTGCCGGACGAGCGCATCCGTTTCGAGGCATTCGGGCCGTCGAGCGTGGCACGCAGCGTGACCCGCACGACTGCGACGCCGGCAGCGGCGAGCGTGCCGGTCGTCTTCCGGCGCACCGGCCGCGAAGCCGCGTGGACGCCCGCCGACGGCACCTTGCTCGAATTCGCGGAAGGGCAGCGCGTGGACGTGCCGTCCGAATGCCGTTCCGGGTCGTGCGGCACGTGCGCGACGCGCGTGCTGTCCGGCGCGGTCGACTACGAGCAGGCGCCCGACGCCACGGTCGAACCCGGTTGCGCGCTGCTGTGCGTCGCGCGGCCCGCGCAAGGGTCGGAACCGCTCGTGCTCGACCGCTGACGCACTCATGCGACATGCCGCCGCAGACGGCCTGCTGCGCGAAAAGCGCGCGCAACTGCTTCTTTTTTCGGATGCCGGTTGGATCGACGATAGCGTCAACCGATAGAGGAAAGGAGCGCAATCATGAAACTGCTCGGCATGATCAAACTGGTCCTGTGGAGTTTCTTCGGCGTACGCAACAGCAAGGCGCACGCGACCGATCTCGCGAACGCCAACTTCACGATGCTGCCGTTCGTGGCGATCATCCTCGCAGTGCTCGTCGGCGCGGTCATCTACGGCGTCGTGCACCTGGTCGTCGATCCGACCGTGACGATGCAGGGGTTCTGAGCAGACGGCCGACGAATCGCGAGCGGGCGAACGTTCCCGCTCCGGTTTCCGGCCGTATGACCGGTGCGCAACGGCGCCGGTCATTGAGGCGGGCGCGCACGACGCAAGTCACGCGCCCATCGGCACCGTCGTCGTGCCGCGCGAATCGCGCTGTCCTCATTCCCGCCTTCCCCGTTTCCCGTTTCGCCCGATTCCAGGTCGGTCAGCCCCGCCCGGGGTAAAATGCGCGCCGCGCCGCGATGTCGCGCGCGACGGGCACGCCGCCGTTCCAGCGAACGGTGCGCGCAAGTGCGTCGCGCCCGCACCGAGGCGTTCGAAGCGTCCCCCCGCATGACAAGACCGCGCGATGCCGCCGGCCGCCCGACACGCCCCCGACGAACCCGTCGACGGTCGCGTCGGTTCCCGGCGCATCACCTGAATCCGACGTCCCATCCTGCGTCTTCCCGACCGAGCGGCCCGCTTGCGTGCCGCATCGTCCGGTTCGTCTGATGAATGTCGCGCACGGGCACGCTTCGCAGCTTCGTAAACGGTTTCGACAGGGTCGAGTGGCGAGTTTTCCATCCAGAACAATGACGGTGAATAGAACAACAGCGTCGCCCGCACGGCGGCGGCGCGCGAAGGTCGGGCTTGGCGTCGGTCTCGGCATCACGCTTTTCGCGGCACAGGCCGCCGCAGCGCAGGGCGACACGCCGGCGCCGGATGCCGATGCAACCGGCAGCGCGACGCTGCCGACGATCACGGTGAGCGGCGAGCGCGGCAATGCGCTGCGCGTACGCAACGCATCGGTCGCGGGGCTCGACGACACCCCGCTGCGCGACACGCCGGCGTCGGTGAGCGTCGTCACGCGCGCGCAGCTCGACGACCAGCAGGCGAAGCGGTTGAGCGACGTCGTGCGCAACGACGCATCGGTCGTCAACGACTATGCGCCGGTCGGTTATTTCGAAGGCTTTGCGATCCGCGGCTTCCCGGTCGATCTCGCGAGCGCAATCCGGATCGACGGGCTGACGGTGTCCGGCGAGCAGAACGTGCCGCTCGAGAACAAGGAGCGCGTCGAGATCCTGAAGGGGCTCGCCGGCATCGACAGCGGCGTCGTCGCACCGGGCGGCGTGATCAACTTCGTGACGAAGCGCTCGGCGAACGTCGCGAGCGTGACGGGCGGCGTCGACAGCCGCGGCTCGACGTCGGCGGCCGTCGATCTCGGCCGCCGCTTCGGCCCCGACAATCAGTTCGGCTTCCGGATCAATGCCGCGAAGGAGAACATGCACTCGTACATCGACGGCACGAACGGACGGCGCACGTTCGGCTCGATCGCCGCCGACTGGGACATCAGCCCGCGTGCGAGCCTGCAGCTCAACGCCGAATTCCAGCAGTGGATCCAACGTTCCGCACCCGGCTATCAGTTGCTTGGCGGCACCATCGTGCCGTCGGTCAAGACGACGTCGAAGGCGCTCGGCACGCAACCGTGGGCGAAACCGCTGACGACCGATGCGCTGAACCTGAACGCGCGCTTCGACTACCAGTTCAACGACGACTGGAAGGCCTACATCGCCGCCGGCCGCAGCCGCACGATGATCGACGACAACAGCGCGTTCGCGTACGGTTGCTCGTACGCGGCGAGCTGCACGGCCGGCGCGACGTCGCCGTTCTTCTTCGGCGCGAACGGCGACTACGACGTCTACGACTTCCGCAGCCCCGGCGAATATCGTCGCAACGACGACCTGCGTGCGGTCACGACCGGCAAGTTCGCGACCGGCCCGCTGCGGCACGAGCTGACGCTCGGCATGAGCGTGCAGCGCCGCGTCGTGAGCATGGCCGACGCCGTGTACGACATCAGAGGCAGCGAAAACATCTACGGGCCCGACACGACGTTCTCGCCGTCGCCGAATTCGCCCGGCCCGTCGTATCCGCGCCTCGATGCGTGGCAGTACGGCGTGTTCGGGCTCGACCGCATCAGCATCGGCGAACACTGGCAGGTGCTCGCGGGCGGCAAGGAAGTGCTGCTGCGCCAGCGCAGCTGGAGCAGCCTCGACGGCGACGCGACGCATACCGACCGCTCGGTGTTCCTGCCGCAAGTGGCGCTCGTCTACAAGCCGGTGAACGTGCTGTCGCTGTACGCGTCGTACAGCAAGGCGCTGTCGCTCGGCGACCAGGCACCGGTGCGCGCGACCAATGCGTATGCGTTCCTGCCGCCGGTCGAATCGCACCAGTTCGAGGTCGGTGCAAAATACGACTGGCTCGACCGGCTGAGCCTCACGGCCGCCGTGTTCTCGATCAGCAAGCCGTTCCAGTTCGCCGACCCGGACGCATCGGGCACGAGCTACACGTTCGTGCAGCGCGGCACGCAGCGGCACCAGGGGATCGAGCTCGGCGCGGCCGGGCGCGTGACCGAGCGCCTGGGGCTGACGGCCAGCGTCGCGGCGATTCGTGCACGTGCGTACGATTCCGGGTCGCCGGCGTATGAAGGGCACCAGATCATCAACGTGCCGGCGCTGCGCGCGACCGTGTATGCGGACTACGCGGTGCCGGGCGTCGCGGGGCTGAACGTGCTGGGCGGTGTCGAGTACAGCGCGGCCCGCAACGCGAACGAGGAGGGCACCGCGCGCGTGCCGTCGTGGTTCGTGTTCAATCTCGGCGCACGCTATACGACGAAGATCGCTGGACATCGCACGGTGTTGCGCGTATCGGTGGACAACTTGTTCAACAAGTTCTACTGGCGCGACGCGGGCGAGCAGCAGGGCGATGCGTACCTGTTCCCGGGTGCGCCGCGCACCGCGCGCGTGTCGTTGACCTATGATTTCTGACCGTCCGGAGCCGGCCGCGTGATGTGCGGCCCCGGCAGCCAACCTGGAGAGCACAGACGATGTCCCCACTCGAAATCGCCGGCGTGATCGTCAGCGCGCTCGCGATCTGGCTGACCGCGAAGCGGCGCATGCTGTGCTGGCCGGTCGGGCTCGTGTCGGTCGCGCTGTACGGCTGGATCTTCTTCGACGCGAAGCTGTATTCGGACATGCTGCTGCAGGGCGCTTTCGCAGTGCTGCAGGTGTACGGCTGGCAACGCTGGCTCGCGCAGCGTGCGAGCGAAGCCAATGGCAGTGCGGCACCGGCAGGCGACGTTGCACCCGTCACGGGCGTGCGGCCGATGCAGATGCTGCCCGACCTGATCGCGGCCGTCGTCGGCAGCGCGCTGCTCGGCGGCATGATGGCGCGCTGGACCGATGCGGCGCTGCCGTTCGTCGATGCATCGCTGACCGCGTTCAGCCTCGTCGCGCAATACTGGACTGCGCGGCGCTACATCGCGTCGTGGGGGCTGTGGATCGTCGTGAACGTCGTGTACGTCGGGATGTTCGTGTTCAAGGAACTGTATCTGACGGCCGGACTCTATGCGCTGTTCATCGGGCTGGCCGTCGTTGGCTGGCGCGACTGGAGCCGCACGGCCGCGGCGCTGCGCGCGGCGGCCGGCGGTGCGCTGGCAACCGGCGGCGGCGCGCGCTGATCCACGTGCCGATCTGAATCAACCACGGAGCAACGTCGTTCATGTCATTCCCCCTCGAGCCGGACGGCCCCCTGTCGCGTGACGTCGCGCCGCCGCAATTCGGCGTCGACGGCGAGCAGGCCGAACGCGACTGGCCGCTGATGACGCACGACGAGGTGGCGGCGGTGCTCGCCCGGATCGACGGCGCCGGCGAGCCGGCGCGGCTCACGTGGCACAGCCCGCGGCAGTTCGCGGCGGCCGTCCTGGTGCAGATGACGGACGGGCGCGGGCTGTTCGTCAAGCGTCATCACGTGAGCCTGCGCGATGTGGAAGGGCTCGAGGAAGAGCATCGCTTCATCGCGCATCTGCGCGAGCGCGGGATGCCGGTGGTCGACATTCTTGCCGATCGCGACGGCGCGACCGCATTTGCGTCCGGCGACTGGACCTACGAGGTGCACGTACGGGCGCCCGGCGTCGACCTGTATCGCGGCGTGATGTCGTGGCAGCCGTTCGCGCATGCTTCGCACGCATACGCGGCCGGCCGCGCGCTGGCCGAGCTGCATCGCGCGTCGGCAGGCTACGATGCGCCGGCGCGGCCCGTGCGGACGCTGCTGTCGAGCTTTCGCGTGCTGTCGTCGGCCGATCTGGCGGGCGCGCTCGAACGCTGGGTCGACGCGCAGCCGCTGCTCGTGCGCGCGCTCGGTGCGCGTGACTGGCGCGGCGACGTGGCCGACGCGATCGGCCCGTATCACGCACGTCTCGTGCCGCTGTTGCCTGCGCTGCCGCCGCTGTGGACGCACGGCGACTGGCATGCGTCGAACCTGTTGTGGACCGAAGCGGGGCCCGGTGCGCAGGTGCGGACCGTGCTGGATTTCGGGCTGTCGGATCGCACCTGTGCGGTGATGGATCTCGCGCTCGCGATCGAGCGCAATACGGTCGACTGGATGGCGCCGGCCGATGCGCGTCGCGTCGAGTATGCGCAGATCGATGCGCTACTCGACGGGTACGAATCGCTCGCCCCGCTGGGCGACGAAGCCTACGCGGCGCTGGTCGCGCTGCTGCCGATCGTGCATACGGAGTTCGCGCTGTCGGAAGTCGCTTATTTCGGCTGCATCATCGATGCACCGGCCATCGTCGATATCGCGTACGACGGCTATCTGATCGGTCATGCTCGCTGGTTCGGCGAGCGCGACGGGCGGCAATTGCTTGATTGGCTCGTCGAGCGGCGGCGGGTGAAGCAAGGGGCCGTTTGATTCCTGAGAACACCCGGATAGCTTCAATTTCGCTCGAATCATTGTCGATTCAAACGTCGAAATCGCGCCCTGATAGATTCGATGGGCCGTCGCACGAAAGCGCTGGATGTGTGGGGTTCAACGCAAGCGCGGCGGCGTTCATGTCAATGGCCCGTACAACAGTTGTCGGGGCAGCCGGGGCTCACTTGAACGGTGACCTCGCGGGCGTCCGATGTTGGCTCGGTTGTGCTATTGGCTGGATAAATTTGCGTCTTTATCTGAAGTGGCGCGTTTATCAGGCCACCGTCTATGACCACCTTCGCCGTCGCGGAAGCACGTTTCGTTGCAAGTTGATCGGCGCCAATTTCATTTCTTGATGCACTGCCAATGATGTCGATCCGGTTTTGAATTGGATATTTTGCGTTCATTGTCGAGACCCATCGTTCAATTCGCATCCGTTCGGATTTCGAGACTTCGTGACTATTGGCTGAGAAGGTCACGAAAAATTGTTGTGACGGCAGATTTTGTGATCCCTGGCAATCTGCTGCAGCATTCATGGAAAAAAAGAACAACGTTGCGATGGGTGCGATTAGTGCCGAGACAAAAATTCTCATGCTGATTCCGGCTCCTTACTCTGAAAATAAATCTTCGCCGTAGATCACGAATCCGGTGAGTGTATCCGCATTTCTCAATGCCAGTTCGGGATTGGCTCTTGCCCATGCGGCTGATGTGGGGTCGAGCCCGTAACGAGTGTCGCAGCTGCCGAAGGTGTCAACGAAATGTGTTACTTCGTGAATGAGCGTAGATAGGCGAGAATCTCCGTACATATTCTGATCGCGCAAGCCGGTGCAAAATTTCGCGGCGATACTTATAAGCCTGCGCTCCGTGTTAGGCCCGCAAACATGAGCGGCCTCGTTGTCAATGTCACCCATGTTCGGGACGCAACCTAACATTCTATCGAGGTTCGGATCAGATCGAACGAAGTTGTGTGGCGTTAGTGTTTTAAGAACGGAGAGCTGTCGTGAGAAGCCATTGATGAGATATTGTCTTGTATTCTCATTGCATCGATTGAACCAATAGATCATTCTTTCTCTGGTTTTTTCGTCATATTGCTTCAGATCGGCGATCCTTTGGTCCACTAGAATTATGGACCATTTAATCAGTCGCGCCACCATAATTCGAAATTCTCTGTTGGTCATGTTAGGGCAGATGGGGGTCGTATTGATGTAAACATGAACCATCGAACCCGGATTTGTATTGGTGACGGCCCCGGAGTGAACAAGAAACCATTCTTTATCGTCGTCAGCATCGAATTCGTACTCGTCTCGGCGGAAGAAGTCGTTCATTGATGTGAAGTCTCGTTGTGTAGGGTTTCAAGGGGGGCGCACGACCATGAAGTCATGGAGCGGCATGGTTACGGTCGTGCTGCCGGAACCCTGAACAGTCATATTTTTAAGTGAAGATGTCTATAGAACTAGTTCTAAATTTTGGAATGCTGACAATTAGTTTGACGTGACCGAAGTGAATGGTCGGAAGGGATGCGACGAGTCCGATTAACTTTGACGACGTTGTTGGATCGTTCGTGGGCGCGCAGGCGTAGCGGCAGTTGACTATCAGGGCCGATATGTCCGCCGGCTCGGCGAATACCACGCCCCCAACATGACGGAAATATCATCTTCGCCTCATGTTCACACTGCGGCCGGACCGTAGCATCGGTCGCGAACCGTTACCGCAGAACCGAACATGCTCAAGCTCAACCTCGCCGTGGCCATCGTCTTCGCGATGGCCGCGACGGCTCATGCGCAGCCGCCGCTGTCGCCGGGGCCGGCCCCGTCTGCCTCGGGCAGCGCTGCGCCGATCAGCGCACCGCCCCCCGACGCTCTCCCTTCCAATGCGTTGACGCTTGCCGATGCGCTATCGGTCGCGGCCCGGAACAATCCGGCGCTGCGCGGCGCGCGCGCGGACGTCGATGCGTCGGCCGGTGCACTGATGCAGGCCGGCGCGCGTCCCAATCCCGAAGTGTCGTTCCTGCAGGAAGGGTTTCGCCGCGCCGAACGCACGTCGACCGCGTTGATCAACCAGACGATCGAACTCGGCGGCAAGCGCAGCGCGCGGCTCGATGTCGCGTCGTACGGCAGGGAAGCGGCCAATGCATCGCTCGACGAGCAGGGCGCCGTCGTGCGCGCCGACGTGACCGCCGCGTTCTACGGGTTGCTCGCCGCGCAGCGTCAGCTTCAGGTGACCGAGGAATCGGCCGCGATCGCCGCGCGCTCCGCGGATCTCGCGAGCCGCCGGGCGCAGGCCGGCAAGGTGTCGCCGGTCGAGGCGACCAAGGCGCACGTGGCGGCGGCCGGCGTGCAGATCGAAGTGGTGACCGCGCGCGGCCGTGTCGAGGTCGCGCGCGAAAAGCTGAACGCGGTGATGGGCGAAGCACGCGACGGCCGGCTTGCGGTGCAGGGCGACCTCGAAGCCGTGCCGCCGGTCGAGCAACTGTCCGCGCTGACCGCGCAGCTCGATGACGCTCCGCTGGCACGAATCGCACGCGCCGAGATGCTGCGCTCGAACGCGGCCGTGTCGCTCGAACGCGCGCGGCGCATTCCGGACGTGACGATCAGCGCGGGCGTGAAGCGCGTGACCACGGGCGGCGTGCCGGACAACCAGGCGGTGGTCGGTGTGTCGATCCCGATTCCGCTGTTCAACACGAACCAGGGCGCGCTGCTCGAGGCGACGCACAAGGCCGCGCGCGCGAATGCCGATCTCGATCGCGAACGCACGCGCCTGCGGCTGGACCTCACGCAGGCGTACGCGAATTTCGAAGCCGCCGCGCAGGAAGCGCAGCGGTTGAAGGCCGACATCCTGCCGGCCGCGCGTCTCGCGCTCGATGCGATGTCGCGCGGCTACGAACTCGGGAAGTTCAGCTTCCTCGACGTGCTCGATGCGCAGCGCACGCTGTTCCAGGGCCAGTCGCAGTACGTGCGCGCACTCGCCGATGCCCATACGGCTCGCGCCGACATCGGCCGGCTGGTCGGAACGCCGCTTGCACCGCTTGCACCGGCCGCGCAATAGCGCAACGGACGCCTCTTTTACCTGAAGGATCACCATGTCACGCAACAGAATCCTGATCATCGCGGCGGTCGTGCTCGGCAGCGCCGGGATCGTCATCGGCGCACTCGGCGTCACGCGCAACGGCGGCGGCAACGGTGCGTCCGCATCGGCGGCCGTTGCCGCTTCACCCATCGAAGCCACCGGCGAGCGCGGCGGTGTCGTGCTCAAGCGCGGCAAGCTGTCCGTCGAAATCGTGATGACGGAGAAGCCTGGAGACGCACGCCTCATCGTCTATCCGTTCGTCGACGGCAAGCCGGCCGACAAGGGCGTCACCGTGTCCGGCACGCTGGTTCGCTACGACCGCACGCACGAACCGTTGCGTTTCGACGCGGCCGGCCAGAAGTTCGTATCCGCGCAGTCGATCGGCAAGCCGCACGTGTTCGACGCGACGATCGACGTGAAGGCGGGCAACGAATCGGCATCCTTCCCGTTCGCGCGCGCCGACGGCGCGATCGCGCTGACCGACGCGCAGCTCGCGACCTCGAAGATCGCGCTGGCGAAGGCCGGCCCCGCGCAGATCGCGACGCCGTTCCAGTTGCCGGGCGAGATCAAGTTCAACGAGGATCGCACCGCGCATGTGGTGCCGCGCGTGGCCGGCATCGTCGAGCAGGTGTCGGTGTCGCTCGGGCAGAACGTCGCGAAGGGGCAGGTGCTGGCCGTGATCGCGAGCACCGATCTCGCCGACCGGCGCAGCGAGCTGCTGACGGCCGAGCGCCGGCTGTCGGGCGCCCGCGCGACCTACGAGCGCGAGCGCACGCTGTGGAAGGAGCGCATCTCGGCCGAGCAGGACTACCAGCAGGCGCAGGTGCAGTTGCGTGAAGCCGAGATCGCCGTGCAGAACGCGCGGCAGAAGCTGGCCGCGCTGAATGCGCCGGTCGGCGCGGGCGCGCTGAACCGCTACGAACTGCGCGCGCCGTTCGCGGGCACGATCGTCGAGAAGCATGCAACACCGGGTGAAGCGATTGCCGCCGATGCCAGCATGTTCGTGATTTCTGATCTCTCGACGGTATGGGCCGAGATGGCCGTGCCGGCGCAGCGGTTGAACGACGTGCGGGTCGGCCGCGATGCGACGGTCATCGCGACCGCGTTCGAATCGCGCTCGAGCGGCCCGATCGCGTACGTGGGGTCGCTGCTCGGCGAACAGACGCGCACCGCGCCGGCGCGCGTCGTGCTGCCGAACCCGGACGGCGTGTGGCGGCCCGGGATGTTCGTGAACGTGTCGGTCGACGCGGGCAAGCAGAGCGTGCCGCTCGCGGTCGCGAGCGACGCGCTGCAGGACGTCGACGGCGCACCGTCCGTCTTCGTGCGCTCGTCGAAGGGTTTCGTCGCGCAGGCCGTCGAAACGGGCCGGCGCGACGAACGGGCGACCGAAGTGCTGAAGGGGCTCAAGCCGGGCCAGGAATACGCGGCGTCGAACAGCTTCGTGCTGAAGGCCGAACTCGGCAAGGGGAGCGCGGAACATGAATGAGCGCTACGTGTGTGCCATTGCACGCCTTGCGGCCCGGTATGCGGCCCGCTTTCCGGCCCGCCGTGTAACTGGCCGGGCGGCCCGTCCGTCGAGGGTGACCGTGCCCCGTTTCAAGGAATCCCGTCATGTTTGAGCGCCTGATCCGCTTTGCGATTGCGCACCGCTGGCTCGTGATGCTGGCGATCGCGGCCGTGGCCGCGCTGGGCGTGTTCAGCTACCAGAAGCTGCCGATCGACGCGGTGCCCGACATCACCAACGTGCAGGTCCAGATCAACACGGCCGCGCCCGGCTATTCGCCGCTGGAGGCCGAGCAGCGCATCACCTATCCGGTCGAGACCGTGATGGCCGGCCTGCCGGGCCTCGAGCAGACGCGCTCGATCTCGCGCTACGGGCTGTCGCAGGTCACGGTGATCTTCAAGGACGGCACCGACATCTATTTCGCGCGACAGCTCGTCAACGAGCGCATTCAGGAAGCGAAAGACAAGCTGCCGGCCGGTATCACGCCCGCAATGGGGCCGACATCGACGGGCCTCGGCGAGATCTACCTGTGGACCGTCGAAGCCGACGCCAACGCGCGCAAGCCCGACGGCACGCGCTATACGGCGGCCGACCTGCGCGAGCTGCAGGACTGGGTCGTCCGGCCGCAGCTTCGCAACGTGCGCGGCGTGACCGAGGTCAACTCGATCGGCGGCTACGTGAAGGAATACCGTGTCGCGCCGAACCCGGCAAAGCTGATGTCGTACGGGCTGACGCTCGCCGACATCGTGCGCGCGCTGGAGCGCAACAACGACAACGTCGGCGCCGGCTACATCGAGAAGCGCGGCGAGCAGTATCTGGTGCGTGTGCCGGGCCAGGCGCGCACCGTCGACGACATCGCCAGCATCGTGCTGACCAACGTCGGCGGCGTGCCGGTGCGGATGAAGGACGTCGGGCTGGTCGACATCGGCCGCGAGCTGCGCACCGGCGCGGCGACGTCGGATGGCGAGGAGGTCGTGCTCGGCACGGTCTTCATGCTGATGGGCGAGAACAGCCGCACGGTCGCGAAGGCCGTCGCCGCGAAGATGGAGGACGTGAACCGCACGCTGCCGTCCGGCGTGAAGGCGATCCCCGTGTACGACCGCACCGTGCTCGTCGAGAAGGCCGTCGCGACGGTGAAGAAGAACCTGCTGGAAGGCGCGATTCTCGTGATCGCCGTGCTGTTCCTGTTCCTCGGTAACATGCGCGCGGCGCTGATCACCGCGCTCGTGATCCCGCTGTCGATGCTGATGACCTTCACCGGCATGGTGAACGCGAAGGTGAGCGCGAACCTGATGAGCCTCGGCGCGCTCGACTTCGGGATCATCGTCGACGGCGCGGTGGTGATCGTCGAGAACTGCGTGAGACGGCTCGCGCATGCGCAGGGCGCTGCCGGCCGGCCCCTGACACGCGACGAGCGCTTCGCGGAAGTGTTCGGCGCATCGCAGGAAGCGCGTCGCGCGCTGATCTTCGGACAACTGATCATCATGGTCGTGTACCTGCCGATCTTTGCGCTCACAGGTGTCGAAGGCAAGATGTTCCACCCGATGGCCATTACCGTCGTGATGGCGCTCGCGGCCGCGATGGTGCTGACCGTCACGTTCATTCCGGCGGCCGTCGCGCTGTTCATCGGCGAGCGTGTCGAGGAGAAGGAGAACCGGCTGATGGGCTGGGCGCGGCGCGCGTACGAGCCGGCGCTCGCCGCATTCATGACGCGCCCGGCGCGCGTGATGATCGGCGCGGGCGTGATCGTGCTGGCCACGCTCGGGCTGGCCACGCGGCTCGGCAGCGAGTTCATCCCGAGCCTCAACGAAGGCGACCTGGCCGTGGCCGCCTTGCGGATTCCCGGCACGAGCCTGTCGCAGTCGGTCGAGATGCAGAAGGCGATCGAGAAGACGCTGAAGGCGCGCTTCCCCGAGATCGAGCGCGTGTTCGCGCGCACCGGCACGGCCGAGATCGCGGCCGACCCGATGCCGCCGAACCTGTCGGACGGCTACATCATGCTGAAGCCGGCCGACCAGTGGCCCGACCCTAAGAAGCCGCGCGACCAGCTCGTGCGCGAGATCGAGGAAGCGCTCGCCGAGCTGCCGGGCAACGCCTACGAGTTCTCGCAGCCGATCCAGCTGCGTTTCAACGAACTGATCTCGGGCGTGCGCAGCGACGTCGCCGTGAAGATCTTCGGCGACGACATGGCCGTGCTGAACCAGACCGGCGAGCAGATCGCGGCCGCGCTGCAGAAGGTGCCGGGCGCGTCCGAGGTGAAGGTCGAGCAGACCACCGGCCTGCCCGTGCTGACCGTCAACCTCGATCGCGACAAGCTCGCGCGCTACGGCGTGAGCGTGGCGGACCTGCAGGACTCGGTGGCCGCGGCCGTCGGCGGGCAGAAGGCCGGCACGCTGTTCCAGGGCGACCGGCGCTTCGACATCGTCGTGCGGCTGCCCGACGAGCTGCGCTCGGACATCGAGGCGATCAAGCGGCTGCCGATCGCGTTGCCCGCACCGGCGGCCGGCGCCAGCGCACCGCTCGCGGCGGCGCCGTACGTGCCGCTCGCGGAACTGGCGACGATCGACGTCGCACCGGGCCCGAACCAGATCAGCCGCGAGGACGGCAAGCGGCGCGTGGTCGTCAGCGCGAACGCGCGCGGGCGCGACGTCGGGTCGTTCGTCGCCGACGCACGCGAGCAACTGCAGCAGGACGTGCGCGTGCCGGCCGGCTACTGGGTGTCGTGGGGCGGTCAGTTCGAGCAGCTGCAGAGCGCGAGCGAGCGCCTGAAGCTGGTCGTGCCGCTTGCGCTGTTCATGGTGTTCGTGCTTCTGTTCGTGATGTTCAACAACGTGAAGGACGGGCTGCTCGTGTTCACCGGCATTCCGTTCGCGCTGAGCGGCGGCGTCGTGTCGCTATGGCTGCGCGGGATTCCGCTGTCGATCACGGCGGCGGTCGGCTTCATCGCGCTGTCCGGCGTCGCCGTGCTCAACGGGCTCGTGATGATCTCGTTCATCCGCAACCTGCGCGACGAAGGGATGCCGCTCGAGGCCGCCGTGCGCGAAGGCGCGCTCACGCGGCTGCGGCCGGTGCTGATGACCGCGCTCGTCGCGTCGCTGGGCTTTCTGCCGATGGCGTTCGCGACCGGCACCGGCGCCGAGGTGCAGCGCCCGCTCGCGACGGTCGTGATCGGCGGTATCCTGTCGTCCACGGCGCTGACGCTGCTGGTGCTGCCGGTGCTGTACCGTGTCAGCCATGCGGTGTCGTGGCGCGCGGCGTTGCGCGGCGGCTTCGGCTCGGGCGTGCTGCGCCGGCTGGGTTTCTTCAAGGGTAATGCGTGATGCGAATTCTGATTGTCGAGGATGAACCGAAGACGGGCGCGTACCTGCGCAAGGGGTTGACCGAGGCCGGCTATGTCGTCGACTGGGTCGAGGACGGCATCACGGGCCAGCATCAGGCCGAGACCGAGGAATACGACCTGCTCGTGCTCGACGTGATGCTGCCCGGGCAGGACGGCTGGACGCTGCTGCAGAACCTGCGGCGCAGCAAGTCGACGCCCGTGCTGTTCCTGACCGCGCGCGACGATGTCGGCGATCGCGTGAAGGGCCTCGAGCTCGGCGCCGACGACTATCTCGCGAAGCCGTTCGACTTCGTCGAGCTGACCGCCCGCATCAAGTCGATCCTGCGGCGCGGCCAGCCGCGCGATTCGAACACGCTGCGCGTGGCCGACCTCGAACTCGACCTGACGCGCCGCAAGGCCACCCGGCAGGGCGACACGATCCTGCTGACCGCGAAGGAGTTCGCGCTGCTGTGGCTGCTGATGCGCCGCGAGGGCGAGATCCTGCCGCGCGCGACGATCGCGTCGCAGGTGTGGGACATGAATTTCAACAGCGACACGAACGTCGTCGATTCGGCGATCCGGCGCCTGCGCTCGAAGATCGACGATGCATACGACCCGAAGCTGATCCACACCGTGCGCGGCATGGGCTACGTGCTCGAGGCGCGCGGCGGCAGCGCGACGTGATCGCGCGCCTGTTGCCGCGCACGCTGCGCGGACGCCTGACCGCGCTGATCATCCTGTCGACGTCGGTGATCCTCGCGTCGAGCGGCGTCGCGCTGTACGAGGCGCTGAGCAATCGCGTCGAAACCGCGGCGGCCGAGCAGATGGCCGGCATCTCCGCCGCGTTGGGCGCGCATCTGGCCGAAGCACGCTCGACCGCCGACGTCGCGCGCAACACCGACATCTGGATCGACCAGTTGCATGGTCATCCGAACATGGATCTCGCGATCTTCGACGCCACGGGTGCGCGCCTGGTCGGCACGCCCGGCTTCCGCCTCGTTGCGCCGCTGATGTCGCTGAATGCAGGGCGCGTGCCGGTCGGCGTCGCGCCGCCGGGCGCACGGCAGCAGTATCTGGTGACGAATGTGCCGCTTGCAGGCACGGGCACGGGCACGGGTGCGCCCGTGGTGCGCGTCGTGGTGCAGTACGACCGCAGCGCCGACGTGCTGCTGCTGCGCACGCACGCTTATACGATCGTCGTGATCGAGGTGTTCGGCGTGGTGCTCGCGGCCGCGATCGCCTACGGCATCGCCGCGCTCGGACTGAGCCCGCTGCGGCGGTTCGCGGCGCGCGCCGAACAGATGTCGACGAGCCGGCTCGCCCATCCGCTGCCCGCGCTCGATACGGCCGGCGAGCTGAAGGAGCTCGAGCACGCGTTCAACGGCATGCTCGAACGGTTGAACGAGTCGTTCACGCGGCTGAGCCAGTTCTCGTCGAATCTCGCGCACGACATGCGCACGCCGCTCACGAACCTGCAGGCGGCCGCGCAGGTCGTGCTGTCGCAGCCGCGCAGCGCGGACGAATACCGGAACGTGATCGAGTCGAGCATCGACGAATACCAGCGGTTGTCGCGGATGATCGAGGACATGCTGTTCCTGGCGCGTTCGGAACAGGCCGGCACGTCGATCAGTGTGCGGCGCCTGGATGCGTCGGAAGAAGCGGGGCGCGTCGCGGGCTACTACGAGCCGCTGGCGGAGGATGCCGGCGTGACGGTGAAGGTCGACGGCCATGCGTGGGTCGATGCGGATCTGACGCTGTACCAGCGCGCGCTGAGCAACCTGCTGTCGAATGCGCTGGCCTACGCGCCGCGCGGCAGCATCGTGACGATCGATTGCGTGGAGCAGGGCGGGGCGACGACGATCGCCGTGTCGGATACGGGGCCCGGCATCGAGGCCCAGCATGTTGGAAGGATCTTCGAGCGCTTCTATCGCGTCGATCCGTCCCGGCACAATTCGGCGCAAGGGACGGGGCTGGGGCTCGCGATCGTCCGCTCGATCATGGACAACCACGGCGGCGAATGCGGCGTCGACAGCGACCCGGGCCGGCGCACGACGTTCTGGCTGCGCTTTCCGCGCCGGCCGGCCGAGCTGAAACGGCCGGCGGCTCTCCCTACCTGACACCGCCGGCGGGCATGCCCGCGCGTTCGCCATGAGGCGGCCGCGCGCGGCGTGCTGCCCGCGTTCGGTTGACCGGGCGTCATTTCTGCGCGGTCAGGTTGTCGTGGTTGTCGGGCTGCGGCTTCTTCTCGCCGCCATGCACCGAAATCCCGTGCAGCTCCTTGTTGCGCGCGACGAGTTCGCCGGTCGGCGGGTACTGCGTCTTGCTCACCGGCACGACGCCATCGTGCTGTGCCTGCTTCAGTTCATTGACGACCTGCGTGCGGGTCTTGCCCTGCGTTTGCGTCTGCGCGAAGGCGGCCTGCGTGGCCATGCCGAGCGACAGCGTGGCGGTGACGAACAGTGCAGCGAGTTTTGCGGTTTTCATCGAGTGCTCTCCTTGATCAGGGCCGCCGGGTGGCGAACCATGGACCCAGTATGCGAAAACAGCCGTGCGTGATCGTGATCGCGAGATGAAAAATGCGTCAGATTGCGTGAGGTGGCGAGGCGCCGTTCGGACGCGACCGGCATGACGCATTCGTCATGTTCGCGTCATGGGTGCGATGAGCGGGAAGCGGAACATGAAGTCTGCCGATGGTCGACGTGGCCGGCGGCATTCATGCCGTTCGCGATAGCTGTATGGAACGCGGGCGGCCTTGTTCTGACTTTCACACCGGACTTGAAAAGTGCCTCGTCCCGCCATTCGCCTCACCTTGATCGCAGTCCTGATCGTCCCGTTGTTCGCGGGTTGCACATCGATACGCTCCGGCACTACGCCCACTGCGCAGACCGCGCCTGCTACCGCGACAAAAAGGCCGGTGCCGGCCGATCTCATGCCCGGCGAGCAGATCGATTACGCCGGGCATCGCTGCGGCAATCCGAATCTATATGTGAAGACGCATACGTGCCTGTTCCCGCAGCGCAACGTCACGCGTTGACTCAACCCTCAACCGCCGTGCTCGCGATGGTAATCGTCCAGTATGCGTCGGATCGTACCGTTCGACGGATCGGTCTCGCGCAGCCTGTCATCCAGCTTCGCGATCGTGATGAGCGCCTTCCACAGCGCCCAGCCTCGCCCGCGTGCCCAGGTGCCGGCGTCGACGGGTAGTGTCGAACGAAAGGCGCGGCGCGCTTCGTCGTCGAACAGTGTCCAGTTGATCGCGAGGTCGCACGCTGGATCGCCCACCGCGGCGCAGCCGAAATCGATGACGGCGTGCAGTGCGTCGTCCTTCATCAGCAGGTTGCCTGCCGCGACGTCGCCATGCACCCAGATAGGGGCGGCGTTCCAGCGTGAATTCACTGCAGCTTCCCACACGGCGAGCGCACTGTCGGCATCGATAAAACCCGACAGGGTTTCGAGCGCGGCGCGCGTTTCCCCGTCGTACAGCGATAGCGGCGCGCCGCGAAAGAAATTGTGCGGGCCCGGCGGTGGGCCGTCTGACGCGTCGATCCGGTGCAGTTCGGCCAGGAAGCCGGCCACCGCGCGCGCGAACGCCGGCTTGTCGTCGATCAGTTCATCGCGAGCGGGTTCGCCGTCCAGCCAGCCATAGACCGACCATGGCCACGGATAGAAATCGGTCGGCTTGCCCTTGGCAATCGGTGCGGGAATGGGCAATGACAGATGCGCGGCGAGTTGCGGCAGCCAGTGCTGCTCCTTTTCGACCTGGGCGACGTAATCGGGACCGCTCGGGAGTCTCGCCAGTTTGTCGCTGCCGAGCCGGAAGGTCCGGTTGTCCCAGCCGCCCGGCAGCACGGGGACGATGTCGAGGTCGCGCCACTGCGGGAATTGCTGTGTGATGAGCCGCCGAACGAGACCGGCGTCGATGGGATGTGACAGGGCGTGCGGATGGTCTGACATGACAGGTTGCGGACAGCGGCAATGTCACAGGATAGCGCACGGGTACTCGCGGGTTCATCGCCGAACGCGCCTGGCGTCGATTCATGATAAGCAAAAAAAGAGGCCCGGCACTCGACGTGTCCGGGCCTAACGCGTGACGTGCCGTGCGGCAGCGACTCGCTTGCGTGGTCTGGAACGGGCGCTGCCCGTCACGTTTCCGATCGTAGCGATGCGACGCTTCGCGAACCTGATCGGAACATGAAATTTTCGTCACGCGGCGCGCGTATGGTAGCCGCGATCAGAACCGGTGGCGCAACCCGAGATTGACGATGCCCTGCGTGCGCGTTCCGCCATAACCGTACGACCCGATCGACGCCTGCGCCGTTTGCGTGCCGCCATCGAGCGTGCGCTGTTCGCCGTTCGCGCGTTGCCATGCGCCCACAGCGTAGAGGTCGGTGCGCTTCGACAGCACGTAGTCGGCACCGGCGGACACCTGATGGTAGGTCGCGCTCGTGTCGCCGCGGGCGCGCGTGTAGCTGTAGCCGACGCCGACGAGCAGGCTGGGTGTCGCCTGATAGTTGAAGAAGCCGCGCGCGGTGTCGTACTTCTGCGTGCTGCGAAACGCGGACATCGCATCGGCCTTGTACAGCGCGTTGCTGTAGTCGATGCCGACCGCGAACGGCGCGAAGTTGTAGCGCAACGCGCCGCGCGCGATGCCGATCGATTTCGCGGAGATATAGCCGCCGTTGACCAGCGAACCGTCGAACGTGCCGTCGGATGTGCCATTCCAGCGGGTGCGGATGCCGTTGGCCAGTGACGAGCGATTGGCCGCGTGGTAATAGCCGCCCGCCGCGTCGACCGGGCCGTTGCTGTACGACAGGCCGGCCGACCAGGTTTGCCCGGCGCCGCTCTTGCCGGCCACGCCGCCGAGCGCGACCATGCCGACGAACTGGAGTCCGTTGATCACGGGCGACGTGTATTTCACCGCGTTGTCGGTGCGCGACGACGTGTCGTAGTTGTCGACGTCGCCGGGTGTCGCGTAGACGCTGCCGAAGTAGAAGTCGCCGGTGACCGGCCACGCGACATCCGCGAGCGCGTCGTACTGGCGGCCGAGCGTCAGCGTGCCCCAGCGCGCGCTGTCGAGGCCGACGAATGCCTGCCGGCCGAACATCCGGTTGCCTTGCCCGAGCGCGCCGGTGTTCGGATTGAAGCCGTTTTCCAGCGTGAAGATCGCCTTCAGCCCGCCGCCCAGATCTTCCGCACCTTTCACGCCGAAGCGGTTGCCGAGCAGATTGCCGTTGCCGAGGCCGACGAGATTCTTGCCGTCCGCGCTGGCGTTCCATACGTACGTCAGCGACGTATCGAACAGGCCGTATAAGGTGACTTCCGATGCGTGTGCCGCGTGCGTGGTCGCGAGCAGCGCACCCGACATCATGGCGAGCCGAACTGGAGTTTTCATGGTGTTCCCCTGGAATTCAAGATGATCGTTTCGTGCATCGGTCGATTCCGTGCCGCGCATGGTGCAGGCAGGCGCCGAATGTCGCGATGGCGCTGCCGATTCTGGAAAGCGTTCGGATCGTGAAGGTGAGGGACAAATGAGAAAAATGTCATCGGCGCGTCATGCGTGCGCAAACGCGTCACGCATTTTCATTCGCAGTGCGATACAGGAATGTCGCGGTGGTGACGAAACCGTCATGCTGCGATCACGATTCCGCACCGCGGCCGGCTCAAAGTGAGCGCTCCCGTCTCGGATTTCCAAGCAAGGAGCGAACAACATGAACATTCCGCGACCGATGATCGTCGTCGCCGCTGCGGCACTGTCGATGGCGGCCTTGTCTCAGGCAGCGGCCGCGCAGCAGAAGACCCGGCAGGAGGTCCGTCAGGAACTGGTGCGTGCGCGCCACGACGGCGTGATTCCGAGCCCGAATCACGACTACCCGGCGAGCCCGGCCGCCGTCGCGCGCAACCAGGAGATCCATCGCGCGACCGTGCATCGCGGGGAGAGGGCGCCGCTCGTCGATGCGCACGACAACCGTTTTGCGGTTCGCTGATCGTTCATTCGCGGCCGGCCGGCGCGGTGCCCGTCGGCCGCACCCCACACGAAGAGGAGAGTGCCATGCGCCATTTCGCGAAAGGAATCGTGCTCGCGGCGTGCCTGATGTCGACGGCCGCAATGGCGGCCGGCTGGCCGGAGCGGGCGTTGTCGCACGCGTCGGCGCATGACGTCGGCCGGCGCGCGAACGAGCGGATGCGCTGCGAGTTCGCGGCCGTGCCGGCCGGCGAGTGGAGCGCGACGTTCACGCGCGGGCAATGCGAGGTCGACAACGGCCGGCTGACGTTCGTGCCGGCGGATGCAGGCGGCGAATCGACTGTCGCCGAGCAGCGGATCGTGCTCGGCGACGTCCGCACCGCGTCGCATCAGTCACGCAAGCTGAAGGAGCAACTGCAACTGACGACACGCGACGAAGTGATCGCGCTGAACGTGCTGACCGACGACGGCAGCCGCAAGTCGCGCGAACATGCGATCGACCTGTGGGCCGCGCTGCGCAACGAAGGCGTGACGCCCGTCAACGGCACGCGCATCGTCGAACCGTATCCGACGGGCGCGACGACGTGGTAGCCGGCGCGCCGCCGCGCCTGCTTATCCGGCCTTCACCGATCCTTCGATCAGAAAGAACACGATGAAGCCGATGAAGAACGCGGCGGTCGCGAACGGCGTTTCGGGTACTTCGTGCGCTTCGACCAGCAGTTCTTCGGTGACGAGGTACAGCAGCGCGACGGTGCCCAGCCCGAGCAGCGCTGCGTAGATATGGGACGGGAGTCCGGCGAATGCCGCGTTACCGGCCACGGCCGCGATGCTCAGCAGCGCCGCGAGCCCGACCGGTACGACGATCGACAGCAGGCGGCCGATGCCGGCGGCCGCGAGCGCCGCGCTGACCGACAGCGCGAGGAACAGCACCTCGAGCGTCAATGCGACGGTCAGGATGATGCCGCTTTCGTCGCTGGCCGAGAACGCGATGCCGAGCACGAGGCCGTCGATGAAGAGGTCGATCGCGGTGACGATGATCAGGCTCACGGGCAGCCGCGCTTCCTCGAAGCGCGTCTCGATCGCACCGGACAGCGCACGGATCGCGAGCATCAGCGCGATGCCGAGCACGAAGCCGACGACGACCGGAAACAGCGCATGCGCGCGGTCCTGCGGCAGCAGTTCGAGCGCGGCGGCCGCGAACACGATGCCGCCGGTGAAATGCTGGATGACGCTCGACGTTTTCGGGCCGGGTGCGCGCCAGGCGGCCGCGAGGGCGCCGAAGCAGGCCGCCAGCAACGGCGGTAACGTGAGCAGCGCGAGCTTCGCGGTCGGTGTCATGAGGCCTCTCGGACGGTTGGCGTACCGCAGCGGGCTCAGCGTCTGGCGGCCCGCTGCGCGATACGGGTGGTTCGTACACGCCGGGCGTCACCCCGGCACCAACCGGGGATTGAACACCTTGAAGCCGCTTCAAGGTCAATACATTCGAGGCAGGGCGCACCGGCAAGCCGGCGCGCCCGTTTCCGTCAAAGCTGCGCGAGCGCCTGGTCGAGGTCGGCGAGCAGGTCGTCGATATGTTCGATGCCGATCGACAGCCGCACGGTTTCCTCCTTCACGCCGGCCTTCGCGAGTTCGGCCGGCGACAGTTGCCGGTGCGTCGTCGACGCCGGGTGCGTGGCGAGCGATTTCGTGTCGCCGATGTTGACGAGCCGCGTGAACAGCTTCAGCGCATCCTGGAACTTCGCGCCGCCATCGCGGCCGCCCTTCACGCCGAACGTCAGGATGCCCGGCGCGCGGCCCGACAGGTAGCGCGCGACGAGCGGATGGTCCGGGTGATCGGGCAGGCCCGCATAGTTCACCCATTCGACGTTTTCGTGGCGTGCAAGATGCTGCGCGATCTTCAGTGCGTTGTCGCTGATGCGCTCGACGCGCAGCGCCAGTGTTTCGATGCCTTGCAGGATCTGGAACGCATTGAACGGCGAAATGGCCGCGCCCATGTTGCGCAGCGGCACCACGCGTGCGCGGCCGATATAGGCGGCCGGCCCGAACGCTTCCGTGTAGACGACGCCGTGATAGCTGACGTCGGGTTCGTTCAGCCGCTTGAAGCGGTCCGCATGCTCGGCCCACGGGAACTTGCCCGAATCGACGATCGCGCCGCCGAGGCTCGTGCCGTGCCCGCCGAGATACTTCGTCAGCGAATGCACGACGATATCCGCACCGTGCTCGAACGGGCGCAGCAGATACGGCGACGGCACCGTGTTGTCGACGATCAGCGGGATGCCATGGCGATGCGCGACTTCCGCGAGCGCGGCGATGTCGGTGACGTTGCCGAGCGGGTTGCCGACCGATTCCGCGAAGATCGCCTTCGTGCGCGCGTCGATCAGCGGCTCGAACGACGCGGGGTCGCGCGGATCGGCGAAGCGCGTCGTGATCCCGTATTGCGGCAGCGTATGCGCGAACAGGTTGTAGGTGCCGCCGTACAGCGAACTCGCGGACACGATGTTGTCGCCGGCTTCGGCGATCGTCTGGATGGCGTACGTGACGGCCGATTGCCCCGAGGCCAGCGCCAGTGCGCCGATGCCGCCCTCGAGCGCGGCGATCCGCTGCTCGAGCACGTCCGTCGTCGGGTTCATGATCCGCGTGTAGATGTTGCCCTGCACCTTCAGGTCGAACAGGTCGGCGCCGTGCTGCGTGTCGTCGAATGCGTACGCAACGGTCTGGTAGATCGGCACGGCGACCGCGCGCGTGGTCGGGTCGGGACGATAACCGCCGTGTACGGCGATGGTTTCGAGGCGCCAGTTCGATGCGGCCTGATCGGTCATGGGTGCTCCGTCTGTTGTTGTGGTGGTCGAGCGATTATAGAAGCACGTTCGCCACGGCCCTTAGAACGAATGGTGTGTTGCTTATGGCAGTGCGGCGCATAAAATGCCTGTTCCGCAAACAAGGGGCGCTCGATGAATCAGGATCATTGGAACCAGGTGGATGCGTATTTCTCCGCGACGCTCGTGCCGTCCGACGACGTGCTCGACGCCGCGCTCGCGGCGAGCGACGCGGCGGGGCTGCCCGCGATCAACGTCGCGCCGAACCAGGGCAAGCTGCTGCAACTGCTCGCGACGATCCGCGGCGCACGGCGGATCCTCGAGGTCGGCACGCTCGGCGGCTACAGCACGATCTGGCTCGCGCGCGCGTTGCCGCCGGGCGGCACGCTCGTGACGCTTGAACTCAATCCCGCGCATGCGAAGGTCGCGACGCAGAACATCGGGCGTGCCGGGTTCGCGGATGCCGTGACGGTGGTGGTCGGCAGCGCGAAGGACAGCCTCGCGCGGCTCGTCGACGCGGGTGAAGCGCCGTTCGATTTCATCTTCATCGATGCCGACAAGGACAACAACCCCGTCTATCTCGACGCGGCGCTGAAGCTGTCGCGGCCCGGCACGGTGATCGTCGTCGACAACGTCGTGCGCGGCGGGCGCGTGGCCGATCCGGACAATCGCGAGCCGGACGTGGTCGGCGTGCGCGACGGGTTCGCGCGTCTCGTGGCCGCGCCGAATCTCACGACGACCGCCGTGCAGACGGTCGGGCAGAAGGGCTGGGACGGGTTCTCGATCTCGATCGTCGGCGCGTGACGCGATGGCGGTACGCGCGTGCGGTCGCACCGCGCGCTAGTTCTTGTCGGGATTCTTCTCTTCGCACTGGTCGGGATCGTCGCGCAGCACGATGCGGCGGATGCGGCCGTTGTCGTAGAACGGCACGTCGGGGCAGAACTTCATGCCGACGCGGGTTGGCGTGCGCTTCCACGCAACTTTTTCGGTGCGCACGAGTGTCGGCCCGTGGCCGGGTGCACCCGGCTTCCAGATATCGATGTATACGCGCGACATCCACGGTGAGTCATTCGATTCGCATTCTTTCGGGTTCCCCAGCGTCGAACGCAGCCCGGTGTCGGTCTGCTCGATGCGCTGCGGAAACTCGATGTAACCGTCGCCGTAGTCGGGCACGACGTAGCAATAGCGGCGCGTGTTCCCGTCGAGCACGGGCAGCAGGTAGCTGCTGGCCGTGTCGACTTCCTTCACGTCGTTGCCTTGCCAGCGGTAGGTCGTCACGCCATGCTCGCAGCAGCTCGCGCGCCAGCTCGTCCAGATGATCCGGTGCTTGGGATCGAAATCCGGCGACGTGATCTCCTGCAGCCCCTGCGGCGCATCGACGAAGTGGCGCGTTTTCGGATCGTAGATCCACGTCTGGTAGGGGATGTTCGGGCTCGCCCCCATCCCTTGCGCAAGCATCAGGTCGGGCCAGCCGTCGAAGTTCACGTCGGCGAAATCGGGCGTGAACAGGCCGCAGGTGCCTTGCGAATCGGTCCGCAGTGTCTGCACGAGGCGGCCGCGATCGTACAGGCGGATCGCGGAGACGTGCGGCGGGTCGTTGCACGAACCGCTGTCGTCGGGCAGCTTGTCCGCGACGAGGCGGATCTCGTAAGGGAACGGCCTGCCGTCCTGTTTCGGTGCGAGCGAGACGGGCAGCGTGCGCTTGCCGTCCGGCGATGCCCACGTGCCGGTCACGGCGCCGTCGAGGGATGCCGCGCGCCACGTGCCCGTCACGCGATCGGCGTTGGTTTTCGCGCCGCTGTCGCGTTCCGACAGCGTGACACCGTGCGCGTCGAGCGTTCCCTTCAATGCGAGCCGATAACGTTTGTCGGACGTGCAGGGCGCGTAGCAGTACGAGCCCGATACCGTGTCGGCCACGCGCGATAACGTGACTTCGACACGCCGGTTGCCGATCGTGCCGGTCCAGTCACGCGACCAGAACCGGATTTCCACCGAATCGTCGGCGCTTGCCGCACGCACCGGCGCCGACACGAAGGCGGCGACAGTGATCAGCGCAAACGCAAGCATGCTGCGCCAGCCGCGCGTGCGACGCGGCGCGCTCGCTTGGCGCGACGCGGCGATGAACGGGTCATGCATGGTTCGGCCCCTCGGTTTGTTATGCGTTATCTCTGCCGGCGTGTTTCGGTGCGAGGGATGCGTCAGTGGTTTCCTGCCGCATCGGCCCGCCGATACAGGCGTGGCCACTGATCGTCGAACAGGCCGTTGCACGTGCCGTGCGTGGCGATATCGCCGAGCATGAAGCGCCGGCCGTCGAAGATCCACGATGCGGTCGATCCGCAGTCGCCGGCACTGCGCAGCCTCACCTTGCTCGACAGCGTCGCGCTGGCGGGATCGTAGCCGGCCTCGGTCAGTTCGTTCGCGAAGGAGGCCGAATCGAGTCCCGCGTTCGCGTTCTCGCCGAAATTCATCGCCGTCGGCGTGAACGGCGCCGTCCGTCGCACGCGATACCACAGGTCGGTGTGGTTATACATGCTGCTGGTCTGGCACGGTATCGCGACCAGCGCCTCATCGGCGGAGATCGCCACGGCGCGCGATGCCTTCCTGCGATCGCTCGCCGGCATTTCGTCTTCGACGTCGGCCGCACATTGCTTCACGTCGCCGCCGAACTTCGCGAGCACCGCGTCGACGAGCGGGCGTTGCTCGGCGGCCGACAGGTCCGCGACGGCGGGTGCCGGCGCGACGGCGGGCGGCAGTGCCGGCGCGGCCGGCACCGACGACGCGGGCCGGGGGCCTGGTCGCAGCAGCGCGGTGACGGTGCCGACCCGGCCCTGTGTGTCGTCGATCAACAGCAGCGCGGCATTCAATCCCGTCAACGGCGTGCGGGCGGTTTGCGCCGACGCCGGATCGCCGAAGCTCAGCAGTTGCGCATTGCGCGACGCGGTGAGCCAGGCGGCAACCGTGGCCGGATCGGTGGTCCGGACCCGGAACGGGTGCGCTTCGTCATCGTCCGGCTTGCCGCCGAATGCATGCCATTGGGCGGCCATGGCGTCGAACGGGCGGCCATCCATGCGTGCGCTGCGCAGGTCCAGCGGCGCCGACGCGTAGAGGTCGAGCGACGCTTGTGCGTCCGGGCCCGCATCGCGCGTCACGCGCACGATGAGGCGGGTGCGTGCGTCGTCGATATCGTCGGCATGGCTTTCGGCAATGCAGCGGTTGCCGTTGTCGCAGACGACCGACCAGTTCTTGAAATCGCGCTCGACCGGCGGCCGCGCGAGCGGGCGAGCCTGGGCGATGATCGGGGAAACGGCGAGGAGGGCGGCGATGGCGAGCGAAAGGCGGTGCGACATGACGGTTCGTATCGACGGTGGATGGGCGGGCGGAAGACGTCGGACTGCAAGCGCATCGTCAGCAAACGGGGCAGGTCGAAGGCTGCGGCGCATGCAGCGGCGCGCTTTACCGAACGGCATCGAGTATACCGCCGCAATGGGCTGCAACCGTGACGGCGACGCGTAGTGTGCGGGCGCGGCCGTTGCCGGCCGGTAGGGGGCGGACGCGTGCACATGCAAAAACGGCGCGACGCCCGCAGGCACCGCGCCGTTCGTTTTTCATCGTGCGCAGCCGCGCACCGCGCTATCCCTTCACGCACACCACCTGGCGCAGCGTATGCACCACTTCGACGAGGCTGCGCTGGGCCGCCATCACCGCGTCGATGTCCTTGTAGGCCATCGGGATTTCGTCGACGACGCCCGCGTCCTTCCGGCATTCGACGCCCTGGGTCGCCTTCACCTGGTCGTCGACGGTGAAGCGGCGCTTCGCTTCGGTACGGCTCATCGTCCGGCCCGCGCCGTGGCTGCACGAACAGAAGCTGTCCGGGTTGCCGAGCCCGCGCACGATGAAGCTCTTCGCACCCATCGAACCCGGAATGATCCCGAGCTGCCCCTTCTGCGCGGACACCGCACCCTTGCGCGTCACGAGCACGTCCTCGCCGAAGTGGCGTTCGCGCTGCACGTAGTTGTGGTGGCAGTTCACCGCGTGTTCGTCCACCGCGAACGGCTTGGCGATCACGCCGCGTGCTGCACCGATCACGGCGTCCATCATCGCCTGCCGGTTGCGGCGCGCGTAGTCCTGCGCCCAGCCGACCGCTTCGACGTAATCGTCGAAGTGCCGGCTGCCCTCGGTGAAATACGCGAGGTTGCGATCCGGCAGGTTCGCGATGTGCTGCCGCATGTCGGCCTGCGCGAGTTCGATGAACAGGCTGCCGATCGCATTGCCGACGCCGCGCGAGCCGCTGTGCAGCATGAACCACACGTGGTCCGCTTCGTCGACGCACACTTCGATGAAGTGATTGCCGGTGCCGAGCGTGCCGAGATGCGCGTAGTGGTTCGTCTTTTCCAGCTTCGGATACTTGTCGACGATCCGCTGGAAGCCCGGTTGCAGCGACTTCCACGATTCGGTCACGGCGGCCGGCGTGCGGTCGCCCCACGCGCCCGGATCGCGGCGGCCCGGCGCGCGGCCGTGCGGCACCGCGCGTTCGATCGCGCTGCGCAGCCCGCCAAGCGAATCCGGCAGGTCGGACGCCGTCAGCGTCGTGCGCGCGGCCATCATCCCGCAGCCGATGTCGACGCCGACCGCGGCCGGAATGATCGCGCCCTTCGTCGGAATCACACTGCCGATCGTCGAGCCCTTGCCGAGGTGGACGTCCGGCATCACCGCGACGTGGCTGAAGATGAACGGCATCTGCGCGGTGTTGCGCAGTTGCGCGCGCGCTTCGTCTTCCACGGCCACGCCTTGCGTCCACATCTTCACCGGCTTGCCGTTCGCCAGTTCCATGACCTGGTAATCCATTTCACTCATGTTCATCACCTTGCTGCTTTGTTCATGAGGCACGGCGCCCGTGCGCCGTGCCCGGTCATTCATGACGCGCCCTTGATGCTGACGAGTCCGTTCAGCACCTGGTCGAGACCGCCGAACACCGAGATGCGGTCGATCCGTTCCGCGACGCGCTCGAGCGTTTCCAGCTCCTTGAGCCGCAGCGCGGTCGGGTTTTCTTCCATCACCTTCGCGGTGTTCAACAGCGAACGCGTGGCCGCCGTTTCCTCGCGGCGGCGAATCACGTTCGCCTGCGCGGATTTCTCCGCCTCGACCACCTGCGCGAGGATCGTCTTCATGTCGCCCGGCAGCACGATATCCTTCACGCCGACGCTGCGCACGTCCACGCCGGAATGCTCGAGACGGGCACGCACCTGCGCGATCACGACGTCGTCGATCGACTGCTTGTCTTCCAGCAGCTCGTCGAGCGAGCGCGTGCCGACGGCCGATCGCAGTGCGAACTGCAGCTCGCGATACAGGTGTTCGACCGGCTTCTGCAGCTGGCCGAACGCATGCAGCACGTCCGCATAGCACCACGTCGCCGACAGGTTCAGCCGCAGCGCGACCTTGTCGCGCGTCAGGATTTCCTGTCCGCCGACTTCGATCGCCTGCAAACGCAGGTCGACGAGTTCGACCGCGACGTCGCGGTTGAAGCGCCAGAACGCCGCGACGCCCGCGTCCAGCAACCGCTCGATCTTGCCGTCGATCTTCAGCACGCCGACGTGGTACGCCGGCACCTGCGCCAGCAGCACGCCCGTCAGGCCCGCCACGCCGCGCGCACGCAGCGCCGGTTGCGCGATGCGCTTCACGAGCGCGGCCGGCAGCAGGCTGTCCTGCGCGAGATCGACGCGTTCGAGACGGTGCGCGGTCAGGCCGCGCCAGTACAGCCGGCGCGTACCCGGCGCCAGGATCTCGACGAGCACGTCGTCTTCATAGCGCAGGCCCGCTTCATCGTCGGCGAGATCCATCGCGACGAAGTGCTGCGCGAGCACGTCCGGCGCGTCGTGACGCAGGTAATCGGCCAGTGCCGCATCGGCGAGCGGCGCGTCGAGACGCGCGGTCTGCACCGACAAACGCTTGAACGGATCGAAGGCCTTGAACACACCCGGTTCGAGCACCTTCACGAAATCGCCCTCGTTCATCAGCAGCGCGCGTTCGTTCTTTTTCACAACATGTCGCATCCACATATTCTTGTCCTTTTCTTCATTGACCGCCGGGTGACACGCGTCGTGCGGATCGCGGGGCGACGCAACCGGGCGGGCGGCGCGCTGGCCCGGCGTCGACGTGCACGGCGACGCATCCTGCATCGCGTCGTCGTGCGCGTTCGCGCGGGCCGTGCGGCCGTCCGGCCGATCGCGCGGAACCGCAACCGGTCCGACGCGCGGCGGGCCTTGCGGCCCGCACCGGCGGGTACTGCTTCCATCAAGAGACTGTCCTTGCGGACAGTGTTCGAGCGGGATTCGAACCCGCTACACACCGGCTTGCGCCGGCTGCTCTACCTATGAGCTTCCGAACGGAGGGCGCCCCGGGATTCGAACCCGGGCGAAGCGCCTTGCGCGCCCGTTTGCCTTCGTCTGCCCATGGCGACATGCGCTACCGCGACGAACCAGGTTCGGCGGCGGCGCACCAGCAGGGCTTGGTGAACCCTGACTCGTGGGCCAGCGGGACATCCGGCGCTTTCTATTTAGCGAGGAGCGTGCCAGCGGGTGACTCGGTACTCGGAGAAAATCTCAAGCTATTGAAATAAAAGGAGAAATTATTTTTATCGGCAGGTGGAGCTTGAATATCCGATGGTGGCTCGATCCGGAATATTCGATACAATCGGATCGCTTCTTATCCCATGAGATAAACATGCGAAAGACTGTTGCGATCGGTTTTCTCGGTACCGTGCTCGACCAGGGCGGCGGCTCGCAGCGCCGCTGGCACAACTGGCGGCCGACGATTTCGCTGTGCGAGCAGCGCGACACGCCGATCGACCGGCTCGAACTGCTGCACGCGCCAAACTACGCGCGTCTCGCGGACCGCGTGAAGCAGGATCTCGAACGCGTGTCGCCGCACACCGACGTGCGGCTGATCCCGATGGAGATTCGCGATCCGTGGGATTTCGAGGAGGTCTACGCCACGCTGCACGATTTCGCGCGCGCGTACCCGTTCGATCTCGACCGCGAGGACTACCTGATCCACATCACGACCGGCACGCACGTCGCGCAGATCTGCTGGTTCCTGCTGGCGGAGGCGCGCTACCTGCCTGCGCGTCTCGCGCAGACGGCGCCGCCGCAGAAGACCGACGAAGGACCGAGCGGGCCCGGCACGATGTCGGTGATCGATCTCGACCTGTCGCGTTACAACCGCATCGCGCAGCGCTTCACGCGCGAACGCGATGAAACGGTGTCGTTCCTGAAGGCCGGCATTGCGACGCGCAACGCGCGCTTCAACGCGCTGATCGAGCAACTGGAGCGCGTGGCCGTGCGTTCGCGCGCACCGATGCTGCTGGTCGGGCCGACGGGTGCCGGCAAGTCGTTTCTCGCGAAGCGCGTGTACGAGCTGAAGCGCGGCCGTCATCGGCTCGCGGGGCCGTTCATCGAGATCAATTGCGCGACGCTGCGCGGCGACGCGGCGATGTCGACGCTGTTCGGTCATGTGAAGGGCGCGTTCACGGGCGCGCAGTCGGCGCGGGCCGGGCTGCTGCGCGCGGCGGACGGCGGCCTGCTGTTTCTCGACGAGATCGGCGAACTCGGGCTCGACGAACAGGCGATGCTGCTGAAGGCGATCGAGGAGAAGCGTTTCCTGCCGGTCGGTGCGGACATCGAGGCGACCAGCGATTTCGAGCTGATCGCGGGCACGCACCGCGACCTGCGGCAGATGGTGGCGGCCGGCACGTTCCGCGAGGACCTCTACGCGCGGATCAACCTGTGGACATACGAATTGCCGGGGCTGGCCGAGCGGCGCGAGGACATCGAGCCGAACCTCGAATTCGAACTCGACCGTTTCGGCCGCGAGCAGGGCGAGCAGGTGCGGTTCAACGTCGAGGCGAAGCGGCGCTATCTCGCGTTCGCCGCGTCGCCTCGCGCGGCGTGGGCCGGCAACTTCCGCGAGCTGTCCGCGTCGGTCACGCGGATGGCGACGCTGGCCGATGCGGGGCGGATTACCGAAGCGCTCGCCGAGCAGGAAGTCGAACGGCTGACGCGCACGTGGTCGCCGCCGGGCGGCGCGGGTGTGTCCGATGCATGTGTCGACGCGGTGTTCGGTGCGCGTGCGGCGGAACTCGACCTGTTCGACCGTGCGCAGCTCGAACGCGTGCTCGATGTTTGCCGAGCGTCGGCAAGCTTGTCGGAAGCCGGACGCACGCTGTTCGCGGTGTCGCGGCAGAGCAAGAAGCAGCCGAACGATGCAGACCGGCTGCGCAAGTATCTCGCGCGATTCGGGCTGGATTGGGACGGGGTGCGGCAGGCGCTCGACGGGGCATGACGCGTCCGGCGGCGCGGGCGCCGCGTGCAGCCGGAGCGCACGGCACGCGGCCAGCGATCGGGAAGGGTTACACCGCCGCTGCCTCGTGAAACGGCGCCAGGAATGCCCACTCCGGCTGCGCAGCCGCCACATCCGCGAGCCCGCGCGCGAATGCGTGCGCCGGCAGCCACGGATACCCGAACGCCGCGTGCAGCGCATCGAGTTTCACCGACTGCGGATCGTCGATCGTATCCATCCGCTCGATATGAATATGCAGCGCGGCAATCCGCGCGGCATGTTCGCTTTCGCCGTTGCCCGCGAACTGCCAGCGGTACGTGCCGTGCCCGATCCGCAAGGCGCCGTTGTCCCTCTGGCGCATCACGACGAGCCACGACATCCCGCCGACGCCGTGCGGGTCGACTTCGGGTGCCGCGCAGACGTAATAGGTCCGGCACCGTTCGAACCGCTCGCCGAATTCCTCGACCAGCGTGCGCGCAATCGCAGCCGCGCCCGTTACGCGCGGCGGAAAATCGATATCGTCGTTCGCGAGCGAAAAGCTCAGCTCGGCATCGGCCGCGAAGCAGTCGGCGATCAGCGCGGGGCGGTTCAGATCCTTCGCGCGCAGATAGCACTCGAGCAGTGCGCGAATCGTTGCGGGATGAAGCGGGAAGGGCATGGATGAGCCTCCTGTGTCGGGAAATCGGGGCATATGCGCCGGCCGGCCGGCCGAGCCCAGGGCGTAGGTGCCTTTGCCGTATAATTTCGTTTCAAAGCTAAATTCGCATGACCGTACGGAGCGTCGAAGTCATGGCCAAGCAGCAAGAGGAGTCCGTTCTGACCATTACCAACCCGGCCTGCCTGATCGACGGCACGGACACGGAATTTCGCCATCTGATCAACGGGCTGCTGCCGTTCGCGGCCCGCCTGCTGTCGGTGCGCGACGGCTTCGGCTCGCTGATCGGCCTCACCGGCATCCAGTATTCGCTGCTCGTCTCGGTTTCGCATCTGTCGCACGACGATGTCGTGACCGTCAACGGTCTCGCCGATCACCTGCACCTGAGCGGCGCATTCGTCACGATCGAGACCGGCAAGCTGAAGAAGCTCGGCCTCATCGACAAACGCTCGGACCCCGACGACAAGCGCAAGATGCGGCTCACGGTCACGCCGGCCGGCGCGAAGCTGCTGAAGGCGTTCGCCGATACGCAGCAGCGCATCAACAACGTGCTGTTCGAGGGCGTGACGAAGACCGAATTCAAGGCGCTCTGCTCGGTGATCGACCGCCTCGTCACCAACGGCGACCGCGCGACGCTCGATCTCGCCCACCTGATCGCGCGCCAGGAAAAAGGCTGACGCGTACCGGCCGCAGGCCGGGCCCGTCCGCGATCGCCGGTCGGCCTGACGCATCGGCCGTGCTCAGTGCGCGGCCCACTCGATCGTATTCAGGTCGACCCCGTCGAGATGCATGTCCCACAGCGGGCTCAGCTCACGCAGCTTGCCGACCGTGTCGCGCACCTGCGCAATCACGCTGTCGACTTCGGCTTCGGTCGTGAAGCGGCCGAGCGTGAAGCGGATCGAGCTGTGCGCGAGCTCGTCGCTGCGGCCCAGCGCGCGCAGCACGTACGACGGCTCCAGCGATGCCGACGTGCACGCGGAGCCTGACGACACCGCGACACCCTTGATTCCCATGATCAGCGATTCGCCTTCGACGAAATTGAAGCTGACGTTCAGGTTGTGCGCAATCCGGCGGGTGAGATCGCCGTTCACGTAAACCTGGTCGAGCGTCGACAGGCCGGCCAGCAGCCGGTCGCGCAAGGCGCCGACACGGCGGCTTTCCTCCGCCATCTCTTCCTTCGCGAGCCGGAACGCCTCGCCCATCCCGACGATCTGGTGCGTCGGCAGCGTGCCGGAGCGCATCCCGCGTTCGTGGCCACCACCGTGCATCTGCGCTTCGATCCGCACGCGCGGCTTGCGGCGCACGTACAGCGCGCCGATTCCCTTCGGGCCGTAGACCTTGTGTGCGGTCACCGTCAGCAGGTCGACGTTCAGCGTATTCACGTCGACCGGAATCTTGCCGGCCGCCTGCACCGCGTCGCAATGGAACACGATGCCGCGTGCGCGGCACAGCGCACCGATCTCGGCCACCGGCTGGATCACGCCCGTCTCGTTGTTCGCGAGCATCACCGAGACCAGGATCGTGTCGACGCGCAGCGCCTGCTGCACGGCATCGAGATCGAGCAGGCCGTCTTCCCGCACGTCGAGGTACGTGACGTCGAAGCCCTGGCGTTCGAGTTCGCGACACGTATCGAGTACGGCCTTGTGCTCGGTCTTCACCGTGACGAGGTGCTTGCCCTTGCCCTGGTAGAAGTGCGCGGCACCCTTGATCGCGAGGTTGTTGCCCTCGGTCGCGCCGGACGTCCACACGATTTCGCGCGGGTCGGCGCCGAGCAATGCGGCGACGTGCGCGCGCGCTTCCTCGACGGCCTGCTCGGCCTCCCAGCCGTAGCCGTGGCTGCGTGACGCCGGGTTGCCGAACTGCTCGTACAGGAACGGCACCATTTTGGCGACCACGCGCGGATCGACGGGCGTCGTCGCGCTGTAGTCCATGTAGATCGGACGGGATTGCATCGATGCGGCTCCGGAAAGCGGTGTCTCCCGCGGTGCCGGAAAGCACCGGGGAATCGGGTAGCCGCAGTGTACGTGGACATTTCCGGACGCCGCGCAACATCCATCCCATCAGTAGGGTCGTCTTTCAAACAAAGCTTTCAAGTTCAGGGTTTACGACAACTTGAACCCGCCTTTGTGTTTACATTTAATAAAAGCTAAATAACAAAGCTAAATAATGATGCTTTGTTGGGCCGGATTCCACCGCGGAATCCGGCGATGCAACCCAAGGAGGACGAGATGAGCGAGAACCATGCCGGAATCGGCGCGGGCGCCGACGAGCAGCGGCGCTTTCGCACGGCGCTGTCGATGTTCGCGACGGGCGTCGCGGTGATTACCGCCCCGCGCAAGGAGGGGATGCCGATCGGCATCACGGTCGCGTCGTTCAATTCGGTGTCGCTGGATCCGCCGCTGATCCTGTTCTCGGTCGACCGTCGCAGCCTGAGCCTCGGCGACCTGGCCGGCGCGGACGGCTTTGCGGTCAACGTGCTCGACGAGACGCAGCAGCACCTGTCGAACTGCTTCGCGAAAGCGAACGGCGACAAGTGGGGCTGGCGTGCGGATGCAGCCGATGACGATGGCGCCGTGCTGCTGCCCGACGCGCTCGCGACATTCGAATGCGAACCCTATGCGCAGTACGACGGCGGCGATCACGTGATCTTCGTCGGCCGCGTGACGCGGCACTGCGCGCGTTCGGAAGGGCGCCCGCTGATCTTCTTCGGCGGCCGCTACCGCACGCTCGACGGCATGCACGCGCCGTCTGCCTGAATGCAACCCACGTTTCATTCCACCCTGGAGGACACCATGATCAAGAACGGGACTCAGCACATCGCGTCGCTGCGCGACGGCCGGCAGGTCTACCTGAACGGCCAGCCGGTCGGCGACGTGACCGCGCACGCGGCATTTCGCAATTCGATCCGCAGCTACGCGAGCCTGTACGACTACCAGGCGCGCGACGAGAACGTCGAGAAGATGACGTTCGTCTCGCCCGATTCGGGCAACCGCGTCAGCCGGATCTGGCAGCTGCCGACTTCCTATGACGAACTCGTCGAGCGCCGTGCCGCGCTGGAAGCGTGGTCGGAACTGCACTACGGCTTCATGGGGCGTTCGCCGGATCACGTCGCATCCTGTCTTTCCGGCATGTTCATGGGCGCCGACGTGTTCGAGCAATACGATCCGGCGCGAGCGGGCGCGCTGCGCGACTACTATCGCCATGCGCGCGACAACGACCTGTTCCTGACCTACGTGATCGTGAATCCGCAGGCGAACCAGTCGAAGTCCGCACACGAGCAGGAGGACAAGTACCTCGCGGTCGGCATCGTCGATCAGGATGCCGAAGGCATCACGGTGCGCGGCGCGAAGATGCTCGCGACGAGCGGGATCATGGCGAACGAGGTGTTCTGCAGCTGCATCCAGCCGCTGCGCGAAGGCGACGCGATGTACGCGCTGTCGTTCGCGGTGCCGATGAACGCGAAGGGCATGAAGATCCTGTCGCGCAAGTCATACGAGGAGAACGCGACGTCGGTATTCGACAACCCGCTGTCGAGCCGCTTCGACGAGAACGACGCGGTGCTGTATTTCGACGACGTGAAGGTGCCGTGGGAACGGATCTTCGTCGCCGGCAACACGGCGATGTGCGCGAAGCAGTTCCACGCGACGCCCGCGCACGTGTACCAGAACTACCAATGCCAGGTGCGGCTGATGACGAAGCTGCGCTTCCTCGTCGGGCTCGGGTTGAAGATCTCCGAGGTCAACGGCACGAATACGTTCCCGCAGGTGCGCGAAACGCTGGGCCAGCTCGCGGCCGAAGCGTCGATGGTCGAGGCGTGGGTCTACGGAATGGAAGCGAAGGGCACCGTCGTCAACGGCTTCTACGTGCCCGACCGCAACATGCTGTACGGCTCGCAGGTCGTCACGCAGCAGCTCTATTCGAAGGTGCTCAACACGCTGCGCGAGCTCGCCGGCGGCGGAATGATCATGCTGCCGTCCAGCGTGCGCGACTTCGAGAATCCCGACCTGCTGCGCATCATCGAGAAGACGCAGAAGTCGCCCGTGTGTTCGTCCGAGGAACGCGTGAAGTTCTTCAAGCTCGCGTGGGATGCCGTCGGCTCCGAATTCGCGTCGCGCCACAACCAGTACGAGCTGTTCTATGCCGGCGCGTCGTTCGTCACGAAGGGGCACGCGTATCGCACGTACGACTGGCAGCGCGCGTCGCATCTCGTCGATTCGATGCTCGGCAGCTATTCGCTGAACCAGGAACTGTCGACGCCGCGCGCCGCGTGATGCGTCGCCGTGCATCCGATTCATCCGCTATCGCCACAGGAGAGACAGATGGCCATCAACAAGCTTCACGACGAATTCCATACGCTGGACATGCAGCGCGACTGGCGGCTGCCGGAAGGCTATGACCCCGCGTCCGGCGCGCAGGAACTGATCCTGTCCGGCGCGCTCGACACCGAGCGCAAGCGAGGCAGCCGCACGCGCCTGTTGCGCCTGCCGGCCGGACTGCATACGAAGAAGCCGTTCGTGCACGACTACTGGGAAGAGGTGTTTCTCGTCGAGGGCGACCTGACCGTCGGCAACGACGAGCACGGCAACGGCGGTACGCCGTTCAAGGGCTACACGTACGCGGTGCGTCCGCCCGGCGCATGGCACGGCCCGTTCAAGTCGAACGGCGGCTGCGTGCTGCTGGAGATCCACTACTACGACCCGGCGTAAGCGCGGCCGATCCACGACACACGGCGGGCGGCAGCCCGCAGCGCGTGCGCTGCCCGCCACGAGGAGCATTCGATGAAAACCATCACGTTCGCGATCGACGGTCGCGATGGCCGGACCGAGCGCGCGATCGCGATCGACACGCTCGTGATCGCGGGCTGGACCGGCCGCGACACGCTCGCCATGGAGCAGCACATTCGCGAGCTGGAGGAACTCGGCGTCAAGCGCCCGGCGACGACGCCCGTGTTCTATCGCGTCGCGGCCGATCGTCTCGACCCGTCGCCAGTGATCCAGGTATCGGGCGGGCAGAGCAGCGGCGAAGCGGAATTCGTGCTGCTGCGCGACGGCGGCGAAACCTTCGTTGGCATCGCGTCCGACCACACCGACCGCGAGGTCGAGACCTACGGGATCACCGTGTCGAAGCAGATGTGCGGGAAGCCGTGCGCGAACACGCTGTGGAAGTTCGACGACATGGCCGGGCACTGGGATCAGCTCGTGCTGCGCGCGTACGCGACGATCGACGGCGAGCGCGTGCTGTATCAGGAGGGCAAGGTGACCGCGATGCGCGCGCCGGACGACCTGCTCGCGCAGTTCGCACGCCATGACGGCCGCTTCGTCGACGGCACCGCGATGCTGTGCGGCACGCTCGCGGCGATCGGCGGTATCCGGCCGGCCGAGCGGTTCGAGATCGAGCTGGAAGATCCGGTGCTGGGGCGCACGCTGCGGCATGCGTATGCGGTGGACACGCTGCCCGTGGCGGGCTGACGCGGTAGCAGCGCGCGCGCACGCACTCACGCGCGGCAGATCGCGATGATCTCCGCGCTGGTCGCAGCGTCGAACGGCGCGTGCCGCCAGTCGCCGTGCCAATTGGCCGACGAGAATCCGGCTGCGATCACGCGTGCCTGCAGGTCGGGTTGCGCGACGAAACGCAGCCGGCTCGTGTTCGTCAGCACCGTGTCGTCGCGGCGGAAGCGGTAATGGGTGTCGAACGTCACGATCGCATCGTCCACCGAGCGCACCGCGTGATGAAGATCGACGATGCCCGCTTCGCGCGACTCGACGCTGCGTGCCGAATGCTCCGGCGTCCATGCACGCCACGGCTGGATGCGCGGATTGCGGGTGTCGAACAGGAAGCGGCCGCCGTCCGCGAGCGCGCGCCGCACGGCGCGCAGCGTCGCGTCGATTTCGGTGTCGGTCAGCAGGCACTGGAACGCATGCCCGGTCATCACGACCGCCTCGAACGGCGGTGCATCGGGCGGCAGGCTGTCGAGCCCGCCCGCGAGCCAGCGCACGGTGTCGGCGCGTGGCTGGCGTCGGGCGTATTCGATCATCGCCGGCGCGGGGTCGATCGCGACGACGTCGTGTCCGGCCGCCGCCAGCCGGCGCGCGAACGTGCCGGTGCCGCAGCCGAGATCGAGGATGCGTTGCCGCGCGGCACCGATCACGGACGCGTAGAACGCGAAGTCCTGGTCGCCCGCGTTGAACAGGTCGTAGAGCGCGACGAGGCGCGGGTCGGTGTAGAGGGTTTCGCCGGCGGGCACGGCGGCTGGCGTCATGCGGCTGCGCGTGTCAGCGCTGCTGCACCGCCACGCGCAGCCCGAGCGCGATGAAGATCGAGCCGATGATCTTCCCCTGCCAGCGGGTGAGCCACGTGAGCCGCTTCACGATGCGGCCGAGCGGGCGGATCGAGCATGCGATCAGCGTCGTGTAGAGCGAGCTGAGCACGACGAAGATCAGCCCGAGGACCGCGAACTGCACGAACGTCGAGCCGCGTTCCGGATGCACGAACTGCGGCATGAATGCGAGGAAGAACAGCGCGGTCTTCGGATTCAGCACTTCGGCGGGAATCGCCTGCAGGTACGCCTTGAGCGGCGTGACCGGCGACACGCTCGGCAGCGACGGATCGGACGGCTTCTCGATCAGCGCGCGCACGCCGAGGTAGATCAGGTACGCGGCGCCGACCACCTTCACGACGTTGAACGCGAGCGCCGACGTCATCAGCAGCGCCGACAGGCCGACGGCCGCGAACAGCGTGTGCACGAAGTCGCCGCTGGCAACGCCGAGGCCGGTCAGGATGCCGGTCTTGCGGCCACCCTGCACGGTGCGGCTCAGCACGAGCAGCACGGCGGGGCCGGGAATCAGGAACAGGCCCAGGACGACGGCCGTGAAGGTGGTCAGCGTGGTCAGGTCGAACATGGCGGCTCCGGCAGGTGGGCGCAGCGGCGGGGGATCGGGGCATTGTATTCGTTTCGCCGCCCGACTGCAGACGCGGCCCGGGCAACCGCACGGCCGCACCGGCCCCTTTCTGGTATAAGCACGAAAGGACGCGCGGGCAGCGCGTCCGGCTTCCTCCATCGTCCATCGGTTCATGCGCGAGCTTCCACCGACCACCGATCCCGCAGCGGATGACGAATTCTTCCACGTGCCGCGTCCGCTCGTCGTGTTCGGCGGCTCGGTCGTCGAGCCCGAATGGCGACTGGAGCGGCACAGCCATCCGCAGGCACAACTGCTCTATACGCTGAGCGGCGTCATCTACTGCGAGGTCGACGGCGGCGTGTGGAGCGCGCCGCCGCAATGCATGGTGTGGATTCCCGGCGACGTCCCGCATTCGGCGCGCGGCTCGGCCGGCGCGACGTTCTACGCGGTGCTGGTCGAACCCGACGCCGCGCTCGACCTGCCGGTGCGCTGCTGCACGCTGTCGGTGTCGCCGCTGCTGCGCGAGCTGCTGCTGAAGGCGGCGAGCTTCCCGAACCTGTACGACGTCGACGGGCCGCAGGGGCGATTGATCGCGACGCTGCTCGACGAACTCGTCGCGGCGCCGGTCGAGGATCTGTACCTGCCGATGCCGGCCGACCGGCGGCTGCGCAAGCTGATCGACCATCTGCTCGACGACCCGGCCGACAAGTCGCCGCTGGCCGAACTCGCGCGACGCGTGGGCATCAGCGAGCGCAGCCTGACGCGGCTCGCGGCGAAGGAACTCGGGATGAGCCTCGGCGACTGGCGCCGGCGGCTGCACGTCGCGCTGTCGCTGCGGATGCTGACGACCGGCCGCCGCGTGCACCAGATCGCGATCGATCTCGGCTACGAGAGCGCGAGCAGCTTCGTGACGATGTTCCGCAAGGCGACCGGCAAGTCGCCGACGCAATTCCTGACCGACCGGCAACGCTGAACGACGAAGGCCGCACCGCCACGCGTGCGCGGTTGGCCGGATTGAACAAGCGGTTGGCCGGCACGATAAATGACGCCACAGGCCTCGATCCATAAAATGAGAATCGTTCTCATCTGGAGGCCGACATGCAAATCGTCACGACTGAATTCCCGTTTGTCTGGTTGCGTTACACCGGTTCGACGCACACCGATCCCGCCCGCCTGATCGCCGAACTCGACGCGTTGCTGGCGCGTCGCGAACCGTTCGTTCTTCTGACCGACGACGCGCCGTCCGGCGACGATCGCGGCCCGGACGATCACGAACTGCGCAAGCAGCTCGCGAAGTGGAGCAAGGCCAACCGCGCGCAGTCGCGTGAGTGGATCCCCGCGATGATCGCGATCGAGCCCGACGCAGCGCGGCGTGTGGCGCTCAACGCATTCTCGGGTGCGTTCGAGAAGGTATGGGGCTATCCGCTGAACGCGGCAGCCACTCGCGACGACGCGCTCGCGCTGGCGCAGCAACTGCTCGACGAACCGGCACGCGGCGCCGTGGCGGCGAACGGCTGAAGCCACGCTGCCGCGCCGGCGGCGCGGCGTTCCTCGATACGCATGCACGGCGCAAGCGCGCCGCGGCATGCGGCACACATGCAGGGGTGTCCGGTGGACAATCCGATCCGCGCGATGCGCATCTTCACGCGCATCGTCGAAATGAACAGCTTTACGCGTGCGGCGCAGGCGCTCGGCATTTCGCGCGCCACCGCGACGCGGACCGTGCAGGAGCTCGAAACGGCGCTCGGCATGCCTTTGCTGGTGCGTACGACACGCGCGCTGCGGGCGACGCCCGAAGGCGATGCGTATTACCGGCGCTGCGTGCGCATCACGGCCGACGTCGACGAACTCGAAGCCAGCATTCGCGGCGCCGCGCTGCGTCCGAGCGGGCCGCTGCGCGTCGAGCTGCCGGCGGCGGTCGCGGACGCGATCGTGCTGCCGGCGCTCGGCGCGTTTCATGCACGGCATCCCGATCTGGTGCTGACGTTGGGTGTCTCCGGGCGCGCGGCCGATCGCGTCGGCGATGCGATCGACTGCAGTGTCCGGCTCGGCGACCTGCCCGATTCGTCGCTTGTCGCGCGCCGGCTCGGCACGCTCGAGCGCGTGACCTGCGCGAGCCCCGCGTATCTCGATCGCCATGGCGTGCCGCGTACGCTCGACGATCTGGGCTCGCATCGCGCGGTTGGCATGTCGTCCGTGCCGGGGCAGCGCACGGCTGAACTCGATTTCCTCGTCGATAGGGCGGTGCGCAAGGTGCGGATGGACGGAATCGTCAGCGTGGACGACGAGCCGGCGTATCTGGCGTGCGGCGTGCACGGCCTCGGGCTGATCCAACTGCCGCGCGTCGCCGCGCAGCCGCTGATCGATGCGGGGCGGTTGCGGGAAGTGTTGCCGCGCTGGCGGCCCGACGCAATCGCGGTGTCGGCCGTCTACGTGAAGCGGCCGCATGTGTCGCCCGGCGTGCGCGCGTTCGTCGACTGGATTGCGGAGCGGTTCGGCGCGGCGGTGGGCGAGCAGGCGGGCATGCTCACCGCACGAGTGTGGCGGCCGATGGTGGGCGCCGCGGACAGGGTTGATCAGGTGGACGCCCAGATGGCCGCAGCTTGATCAGCAAGTGTCGAGTCAGGCGCGGTCGACGGTTGGCAATCGTCGTGGGTGCGCGCGCTTGACCGACGAGATTGCGCAAGCGGATCGATGATCCCGCCGGGTTGCCGTGGCGAAGCGGACGGCGGCGGCCGGGCGCGGCCGGCTCATATGAAGGTGCCGATATCCTGGCGATTTTTTGACGAAATAGCTGAAATATTTGCTCTTTTGACCGAGCCGCACGTTGGTCTCTCCGGGAATCGACGGACGTCGTTTAGTGCGTCCCGATCACCGCCCCAGCTCGTCCGCCAGAAAATCGACGAACGCGCGAATCCGCGTGGACATCTGGTGGCGCTGCGCATACACCGCATAGATGTCGGCGCTCGGCGTCTCGTAGTCGGGCAGCACGACCACCAGGCGACCGTCGGCGAGGTAGTCGCGCAGATCCCATTCCGCGCGCATCAGGATCCCGTGTCCGTCGAGCGCCCATTTCACGGCGATCTCGCCGTCGTTCGTCGTCAGGTTGCCGTTGATCCGCACGGCCTCCGTGTGGCGTGCCGCGCCGCGCCCGCTCGTCAGGCGCCAGATTCCGTAACCCTCGTCTCCCTGCCGGATGCCGATGCAGTTGTGCCGCGTCAGGTCGTGCGGCGTCGCCGGTGTGCCGTGCCGCGCGAGATACGCGGGCGCCGCGCACAGCAGCCGGCGGTTCGGCGCGAGCCGTCGCGCGACGACCCGCGTATCGGGCGGCTCGCCGAAGCGGATGCATACGTCGAACGCGTCGTCGGTGAGCGGCGGCGGCATCACCGACAACTGCAGCTGCACCGACACCTCCGGATAACGCGCGACGAAGCGCGAGATCGCGGGGCCGACCTGGTTACGCCCGAAACCGAGCGTCGCGTTCACGCGCAGCAGCCCCTTCGGACGCTGCTTCGCGCTGCCGAGCAGTTCGCCGAGCTCGTCCATCTGGTCGAGGATCCGGCGCGCGTAGTCGAGATACACGTCGCCTTCCGGCGTCAGCATCATCCGCCGCGTCGTGCGGTTCACGAGCGTCACGCCCGCGCGCCGCTCCATCTGCGTGAGCCGCTTGCTGACGGCCGCCGCGGTCAGCCCGAGTTCGCGCGCGGCCGCGCTCAGGCTGCCCGACGCGGCCAGCGTCGAGAAGAAGCCGAGGTCGGCCGGCTGGACGGTATCCGCCATGACGGGATTCGTGAATTGAAGTTAAAGATGCTTTGAGTCTAGCACCGGTTCCTGTACTTCTGGTTCGGTAAAGTGCCTTCACGCTGACGATCAATCGAGGATGTGCGCATGAAGACCTACCGTATCGCAACGATTCCCGGCGACGGGATCGGCAAGGAAGTGGTGCCTGCCGGCAAGCAAGTGCTGGAAGCGCTGGCCCGCGGCAGCGACCGCTTTGCGTTCGAGTTCGAGGATTTCGACTGGGGCGCCGACTACTACCGCCGGCACGGCGCGATGATGCCGGCCGACGGCCTCGATGCGCTGCGCGGCAAGGACGCGATCCTGTTCGGCTCGGCGGGCGACCCCGACGTGCCCGATCATGTGACGCTGTGGGGGCTGCGCCTGAAGATCTGCCAGGGCTTCGACCAGTACGCGAACGTGCGCCCGACGCGCATCCTGCCCGGCATCGACGCGCCGCTGAAGCGCTGCGGGCCCGACGACCTGAACTGGGTGATCGTCCGCGAGAACTCGGAAGGCGAATATGCGGGCGTCGGCGGCCGCGTGCACCAGGGCCATCCGATCGAGGCCGCGACCGACGTGTCGATCCTCACGCGTGCCGGCGTCGAACGCATCATGCGCTTCGCGTTCCGGCTCGCGCAGTCACGCCCGCGCAAGCTGCTGACCGTGATCACGAAGAGCAACGCGCAGCGCCACGCGATGGTGATGTGGGACGAGATCGCGAAGCAGATTGCGCAGGAATTCCCCGACGTGACGTGGGACAAGGAACTCGTCGATGCGGCGACCGCGCGCATGGTCAACCGGCCGGCGTCGCTCGACACGATCGTCGCGACCAACCTGCACGCGGACATCCTCAGCGATCTCGCGGCCGCGCTCGCCGGCAGCCTCGGCATCGCGCCGACCGGCAACATCGATCCCGAGCGCCGCTATCCGTCGATGTTCGAACCGATCCACGGCTCCGCGTTCGACATCATGGGCAAGGGGCTCGCGAATCCGGTCGGCACGTTCTGGTCGGTCGTGATGCTGCTCGAGCACCTCGGCGAAACGGCCGCCGCCGCGCGGGTGATGCAGGCGATCGAGGCGGTGACGGCCGACCCGTCGCTGCATACGCGCGATCTCGGCGGCAGCGCGACGACCGCGCAGGTGACGGCGGCCGTGTGCGAGCGCGTCGCGAACGCGGCGGTCGCCGCCTGACGACAGGCGCGGCGATGGGCAGGCGGGCCGCGACATGGCGGCCAGCGACCCGCGGCGGCGCGCGAGCGCAACCGGTTACCGGGCGTCGCCCGTTCATCGTCCCCGGATTTTCCTGCCCCGCGACTCGCGCGCCCGACGCGAGCCGGGCGCGCCGGCCCACGCGCTTCGTCGCGACGCCGGCGAGCATTCAAACACCGAGCACGACTAGCCGGCTCGACCTCGAAGGAGGAGACACATGCAAGCGGATCTGGAAACCCGCGTCGCGCGGAAACTGATGTGGCGCATCATTCCGTTCGTGATGCTGCTTTACTTCGTCAGCTTTCTCGATCGCGTCAACGTCGGCTTCGCCGCGATGACGATGAACAAGGCGATCGGCCTGTCGCCGACCGCGTTCGGATTCGGCGGCGGCCTGTTCTTCATCGGCTACTTCCTGTTCGAGGTGCCGTCCAACCTGATTCTTCATCGCGTCGGCGCGCGCATCTGGATCGCGCGCGTGATGATCACGTGGGGGATCGTGTCGGCCGTGTCCGCATTCGCGGCCGGGCCGACGAGCTTCTACGTGCTGCGCTTCCTGCTCGGCATGGCCGAAGCGGGGTTCTTCCCCGGCATCATCCTGTACCTGAGCCGGTGGTTTCCCGCGAAGCAGCGCGCGGTGGCCGCCGCGTGGTTCATGGCGGCCGCGCCGATCTCGACCGCGATCGGTTCGCCGTTGTCGGGCGCGATCATGCAGATGCCGCCGATGTTCGGGCTCGCCGACTGGCAGATGCTGTACATCGTCGAAGCGCTGCCGGCGGTCGTGCTCGGCTTCGTCGTGCTCAGGTGCCTGACCGATGCGCCGTCGAAGGCGGCGTGGCTGCGCGCGGACGAGCGCGACTGGCTGGTCGCGAAGCTGAAAGCCGAAGCCGATGCACGCCACACGCATGCCGGGCATACGGCCGGCGCGTGGCAGGCGCTGCGCGACCCGCGCGTGCTGGCGCTCGCGCTGATCTACTTCGGCACGTCGGCGGGGCTGTATACGCTAGGCCTTTGGGCGCCGCTGATGGTCAAGCAGTTCGGCTTCTCCGCGCTGCAGACGGGCCTGCTCACCGGGATCCCGAGCATCGCCGCCGTCGTCGCGATGATCGCGTGGGCGCGGCATTCGGATCGCACCGGCGAGCGCACGTGGCACGTCGTGATGCCGTGCGTGCTTGCCTGCATCGGCTTCGTTTTCGCGGGGCAGGCGAGTACAGCGCTGCTGACCGTGCTCGCGCTGGTGGTCGTCAACATCGGGATCAGCGCCGCGAAGGCGCCGTTGTGGGCGATGCCGAGCGCGTTCCTGTCCGGCGCCGGCGCGGCGGCGGGCATCGCGATGATCAACTCGATCGGCAATCTCGGCGGGTTCGTCGGGCCGTTCGCGATCGGCTGGTTGAAGCACGTGACGGGCGGGTATGCGGCGGGGCTCTACGTGGTGGCGGGCACGCTCGCGGTGTCGGCGGTCGTCACGCTGATGTTGAGCCGCAAGGGCGCGAGGCAAGCCGCCGTGTCGGGGGTGCGGCATCACTCGTAGGCTCTACGCGTGCATCGAAACGCCGGACGGTCGCATAGGACGTGCGCCCGTCCGGCTTCATGCATCGTGCCGCGCGGTCAGCTGTGCGTGAGCGTCAGCGCATAGAACTTCACGACGGTGCCGGGCGTCGTCAGCGGCGTGCCGGACACGGCCGTCTGGTCGTAGTCGCCGGCCTTGAAGTAGAAGCTCTCGCCGTCGAAGCTCGAATCCATCGTGAAGGTCTTGGTCGTGCCGTTCGCGGTGACGGTGATCGTCGTGCCGCTCAGGCTCAGCGCGTAGCTGAATTTCTGGCCGACGCCGACCGTGGTGATCGGCGTGGTCGTCGACTTGCCGCCCTGGTTGGTGCTTTCGAGCAGCAACTGCACGACGCCGCCGGACGTGAACTGCAGCTCGCACAGTGGCTTGCTCGGGCCGGTGCCCTGGAAGATCTGGCCGATCGTCGTGTGGTCGGGCACCTGCGTGACGGCCACCGTCGCGTTCAGCCGGTTGGTGCCGGAGGTTGGCCAGATCGCGTTCTCGCGCAACTCGGTGCGCGGATGCAGCGAGCCGGACGTCGTCCAGCCCTGCGTCGGGTCCATCATCACCATCGATCCGTCGCTACCGTCCGTGTAGAAATACGTCGGGTTCACGTAGCCGCCCGCGAGCGACGAGCCGCTCACCGTGTCGACCTTGCCGGACGAGCCGGTCGGCAACTGCAGCGTGAACGGCGCGAGGTTGAAGTTCGAGCCGGGCGGGTTCGACGGGCTGAGCGCCATCGCGGTGGCCTGCTGGCGGGCGGCGGCGGCCGGGCTGGCCGGATCGTCGCCGCCGCACGCGGACAGGCACGCAACGGACAGAACGGCGACGACGCACGGGATGATCCTGTTCTTCATGGTGTCTCTCTCTGATGGTCCGTGGCTGGGCACCACGTTGTGGATAACGTTTTCCTATTCAGGCGCAAGATCGTCGAAACGAGATCGGTTGCCCGCAGGATTCACTCCAAAATACAGAAAGCAGATGAGGCTCGAAGGCTGGAACGATGATGCCGGGAATTACGGGATTTTCAAGGATTTCAATCGGCTTTCCGTGAATGCGCTCAAGCCGATCGAGGACGATGCTAGCAAGAAGTGTCGGAAGAGTAAACGTTTTCCTATTTTTGCCGGAGAAGCTGTCTTTCGCCGGCTGCTGCGAGGTATCCGCGTGCCGGCGTGAAGGGTGCGGGCAGATGTTCCGGTTACGACTCCGTCGCCGCGACGTGTTGCGCGATGCGCGCCGCACAAGCATCGGGCGTTGCATCGGACGTATCGAGCACCATCTGGCTGAACGGCCGCGACGCATAGCCTTCGCGATACATCTCGGCGATCCGGTTGCGCTCCCAGTCCGTCAGCGCACGCGAGCCGCGATTCGACGCTGCGACCGCTTCGGGCGGCGCGAGCGTCACGATGAAGAGTCGCGCATCGCGCGCGTCGCAGGCGGCGCGCAGCCGCTCGAACTCCGTTTCGCCGATCGGATAGGCGATGACCAGATGACGCTCACGTGCGTGGGTGATCTGCGTGACGAGACGTTCGAGCGCGATCGCCCACTGCACGTCGAACGGTGCATCCTCGGGGGCATCGTGATCGTCGCCGTCGATGAAGCGCGCGTCGGGTAGCGCGCGTGCGAGCGCGAGACCGATCGTCGTCTTGCCGCTGTTGATCGGGCCGTTCAGGTGGATGACGGTGAGGGCGGTCATGAGTCGGTGCTGGAATCGGAACACTCGCAGCTTGCCATGACGGGGGCGGCGATGCCGTGCCGTTGTTACGGCACGCGGGGCGATGCGATTGCGGAGGGGAAAGCGGAAAGGCGGGGGAGAGGCGGAGGAAGCGGCAGGCTGCGTGCGCGAAGAAGAGGATCCGCCCACCCAGCCTGCCCAACCGAACCGCATCCAGCGATGCGGCACGGCGTCGAGCGAAGCGACTTACTTCTCGTCGCCCTTGATCTGCGGCAGCGCCGACGCCTCACCCGGCGTCAGCAGCCCGACTTGCGAGTACACGCGCAGCTTGTCGCGCGTATCGGTGATGTCGAGGTTGCGCATCGTCAGCTGGCCGATCCGGTCGCGCGGCGAGAACGTCGATGCGACCTTCTCCATCGACAGGCGTTCCGGCTGGTACGTGAGGTTCGGCGACTTCGTGCTCAGGATCGAGTAGTCGTTGCCGCGGCGCAGTTCGATCTTCACTTCGCCGGTGATCGCGCGTGCAACCCAGCGTTGTGCGGTTTCGCGCAGCATGATCGCCTGCGGGTCGAACCAGCGGCCCTGGTACAGCAGGCGGCCGAGGCGGCGGCCGTTCTCGCGGTACTGCTCGATCGTGTCTTCGTTGTGGATGCCGGTGACGAGACGCTCGTACGCGATGTACAGCAGCGCGAGGCCCGGGGCTTCGTAGATGCCGCGGCTCTTCGCCTCGATGATGCGGTTCTCGATCTGGTCGCTCATGCCGAGGCCGTGGCGGCCGCCGATGCGGTTCGCTTCCAGCAGCAGCTCGACCGGGTCGGTGAACTCGACGCCGTTCAGCGCGACCGGCTGGCCGGCTTCGAAGCGCACCGTCACTTCTTCGGCGGCGATCTTCACGTCGTCGCGCCAGAACGCGACGCCCATGATCGGGTTCACGATCTTGATGCCGCTTTCGAGGCTTTCGAGATCCTTCGCTTCGTGCGTCGCGCCGAGCAGGTTCGAATCGGTCGAGTAGGCCTTCTCGGCCGACATCTTGTACGCGAAACCGGCCTGGTTCATGAATTCGGACATTTCGGCACGGCCGCCGAGCTCGTCGATGAACGTCTGGTCGAGCCACGGCTTGTAGATCTTCAGATCCGGGTTCACGAGCAGGCCGTAGCGGTAGAAGCGCTCGATGTCGTTGCCCTTGTACGTGCTGCCGTCGCCCCAGATGTTGACGCCGTCTTCCTTCATCGCGGCGACGAGCATCGTGCCCGTCACGGCGCGGCCGATCGGCGTGGTGTTGAAGTACGTGACGCCGGCCGTCGTGATGTGGAACGCGCCGCTTTGCAGCGCCGCGATGCCTTCGGCGACGAGCTGCGCGCGGCAGTCGATCAGGCGGGCGCCGGCTGCGCCGTATTCGATCGCGCGTTTCGGGATCGCGTCGTAATCGTCTTCGTCGGGCTGGCCGAGGTTCGCCGTGTATGCGTACGGGACGGCGCCCTTGAGTTTCATCCAGTGCAATGCAGCGCTGGTGTCCAGGCCGCCGGAGAAGGCGATACCGACCTTCTGGCCGGTCGGGAGGCTTTCGAGAATCGTGCTCATAGGAATTACCGTGGATTGAAGCCGGTGGGATCGTATTTCGCGGAATATGCGAGTATCGGCTGTCCGGGAGGTTGGGGCAAGGGCTGATTTTCGCGCGGAACCGTCGTCGAGCCTGTCGCGGCGGGCCTGGCGGGCGGTGAGCCGGGTGGAGAATACCGCGCTCGCCGGTGCGAAATCGCGGCAGAAACAGGCATCGACGCGCCCGGCGCGGGCCGTGTTTCCGGGGCCGGATCGGCTGACGGGTGGGGCGGCCCGCCGTCAGGATGCCGATATGTCAAGATGAAAGGCATATGAAAGACGGGCGCGCGCGCGAAGCCCCGGATCCCCGCCGACGTCAGATGTTCCACGACTGCGCGGTGTCGAGCAGCTTCTCGCGCAGTTGATCGACTTCCCCGGCCAGCTTGGCCGTGATCGACACGTAGCCGGACAACTGCGGCGGCGGCGCGTCGTGCGGCACGTCCGTCGGCCGGCGGCGCGGGGCGAGCCGGCTCGGCGTGCCGAACTTGAGCGCGCGGCTCGCGCCGACCAGCGTGTCGCGGATGCGCCGGTTCACGGCCTTCATGTCGAAGCGCATGTACTCGCGGGCCGCGATGTCGTCGCGGGCCGGCACCGCGCTCGACAGGATCTCCAGATAGCCGATGCACAGGCGCAGGCTGCGCTGGATCGCCTCGAGCTGCATCATCGACGTCTCGCATTCCTTCGACACCGACGGCATCAGCGAGCGCAGCTGGACGAGCAGCGCGCTCAGCGCGGCCATTTCCTTCAGGTGCGCGTCGTCGCTGACCTGGCGGTCGCCCGCGAGCCGCGCATGCACGGCCGCGCACGCGCGCAGCGCATCGGCGAGCTTGTAGCGCCACGAGTAGGTGGCATAGAGCGGCAGCGCGAACGAGAACGCGAGCGCGATCGCGATGCCGACCAGCACGTTCACCGCGCGCCACAGGCCGTCGACGATCTCGTTGTCGCCGTGCCCGGCGACGATCACCATCGTGATCGCCGACAACAGCGCGATGTAGCCGGCCTTGCCGATCGCGTGATACGCGCAGATACCGCACCCAATGGCCATCAGCAGGTAGATCGCGAACGGTGCGTGCAGGAACGAGTAGAGGAGGATCAGCCCGAGCCCCGCCAGCGCGCCGATCGACGTGCCGAGCGCGCGCTCGGCCGCCTTCTTGCGGATGTTGCCGTGGTGCTGCAGCCCGCCGACGACGATCAGCACGGTGATCGTCGACCACTCGCCGTGCGGCACGTTCAGGCCGGTGGACAGCGCGATCGACACGAGAATCGCGAGCGAGACGCGCGCCGCATGGATCAGCTTCGCGTGCCGGTAGCGGCGGTACGGCTCGAGCAGCGGGCGGAGCGCGTGGCGCAGGAACGGCGGCAGCCGGGCAGGGAACGGGGTGGTCATGGCGGAACGGGAGTGGCCGGAACGCGCACGGCGGCCTGCGCGGGCCGGCGCCGCGCCGCGTGCGCAGCAGGTGTCACGCTAACCGAACACGGGAGGACTGTCCACGGTGCGGTCATCCGGCCCGGCCGGCCGCGGCGCGACTTCACGCCACGTCACGGCGACGTCATGCGCCGGCGGCGCTCGGCTGCGCCTCCAGCACGCGATTGCGGCCGCCGGACTTCGCGCGGTACAGCGCCTCGTCGGCCCGCTGCAGGAGCGTCGCGGCGTTCACGCGGCCGTCGGTGGCGGTCGCCGCGCCGATGCTCGCCGTGACGCGCCCGTACGGGCTTTTCGCGTGCTCGATGTCGAGCGCCGCGATCGCGCGCCGGATGCCCTCGGCGACGGTCAACGCGCCTGGCGCATCGGTGTCGGGCAGCGTGACGACGAATTCCTCGCCGCCGTAGCGCGCGACGTGATCGCTGTCGCGGCGCAGGCAGCGCGAGGCGGTTTGCGCGACGCGCCGCAGCACGTCGTCGCCGGCCGGATGGCCGTAATAGTCGTTGAATGCCTTGAAGTGATCGACGTCGACGAACAGCACCGACAGCGGGCGGCCGCTGCGCGACGCACGCTGCGCCTCCTTCGCGAGCACCGTGTCGAACGTGCCGCGGTTGTCGAGGCCCGTCAGCGCATCGGTGTGCGCGAGCCGGTACAGCTTCGATTCGGCGACCTGGCGGCGCTTCAGTTCGCGCGACAGCGCCAGCGACCCCCACGCGATGAACCCGGTGAACAGGCACATCAGCACGACGGTCCAGATCGCGCGGTGGTGCCACGACGCGTAGATGTCGACCTCGGCGGGCGCGACGTCGACGATCAGCGGCAGGGCGGCGAGATGCTTGTAAACATAGATGCGCCGGATGCCGTCGATCGTGCCGACCCCGGCCAGCGCGCCGTCGCGGGCGCGCTGCGATTCGATGAACAGCGGCGAGCTGTGCAGGTCGAGGCCGACCACGTGCGGGTCGTACGGCAGGCGCGATACGAGCGTGCCGTTGTCCTCGACGATCGCCGCGCTGCCGTGCTTGCCGACCGCCAGGCCGTCGAGCAGCGCGCGGAAGTAGTCGATGCTGAGCGTGCCGACGACGATGCCGGCGAACGCGCCGTCGGGCCGGTTGATCCGGCGGCTGAGGGCGATCGTCAAGGCGCCGCCGCGCAGCCGGGACGCATACGGCCGGCTGATGTAGAGGCCCTGGGCGAGCTGGTCGCGATGCACGGCGAAATAGTCGCGGTCGCCGAAATTGCCTTGCCGGGCGGGCGATGCGCTCGAATCGATCACGATATTGCCGAGCGCGTCCATCACGAAGATCGACCCGAGATACTCGCCGGTCGCCGCGCGGTCGAACAGCAGGCGGTGGCGCTGGTGCGGGGGCAGGGCCGCCAGTTCAGGATCGGTAACGCCGTCGACGACGTTCTGCAGCGACAAATCGTAGAGCTCGATATTGCGCGCAATATCGCGCTCGATCAGCAGCATCAGGTTGCGTGCATTTTCGACCGCATGGTCGTATGCATCGCGCCGCGCCTCGATTAAAAGCGACGTGGAAAGCCCCCAGCTGAACATCAGCAGCACGATCCCCGCCACGAGTACGCCGCGGGGCGACAGAATGCGTGCCACGATCGACGCGGTATGGCGGCGCAGCGCGGCGGGCAGCGTGAGTGACTTCATCCTCGATGGGGGGCGGGCGGCGGATTTTCGCGTCGTTGGCGATTCCGTACGCTGTTTATTTTGAATCGGGGCGCATTATCTCGCGAATTCCGGAGATTCGCGTGTGCATGCAAAACATGCATGCGGATCCGGCGATTCCAAATTGTTACGCAGCATTACCGCTTTACGGAAGGGTATTTGATTTGAATCAATCGCCGATATCGGTTGTATTGTCTGAATAATTCCGCGATTACCCGGCGATTATGCGTGCTGGTGCGGTATCGGGCGGATTGCGATGGGTCATCGATGGGGGCGGAGAACCGGATAACCATCCATTGCGCGGTTTTTTTGAGCCGACCTGCGACGGCGGCCCGGTTCGACGCGGCCAACCCCTTGATTCTGTGCAGTCTCCGCGGCGGCGGCGGGCGGCGGCACCTGAGCTGTCCCCGTGACGAATCAGGTAGAATCCGCGCTTCGCCGCAGGCGCCCGCCGCGCAACGCGTATCGGGGCCGCATCGAATGCATCGCAGGACGCGCACCGCGCTCCGATTTCGCATGCGCCGGCTACGGATGCCGGCCCGCTCAACGTTCGTCTCGTTTATGTCCGCAATTCCGAAATCCGACCCATCCGGTTCGTCAGCGAACCCACCCAAGCTTCATCGCGCGCTGAAGGCGCGCCACCTGACGATGATCGCCATCGGCGGCTCGATCGGCACGGGCCTGTTCGTCGCGTCCGGCGCGTCGATCTCGCAGGCCGGCCCCGGCGGCGCGATGGTCGCGTACATGGCGATCGGCCTGATGGTCTATTTCCTGATGACGAGCCTCGGCGAAATGGCCGCGTTCATGCCGGTGTCGGGCTCGTTCGCGACCTACGGCGCGAAGTACGTGGACGAAGGCTTCGGTTTCGCGCTCGGCTGGAACTACTGGTACAACTGGGCCGTGACGATCGCGGTGGAGCTGGTCGCCGCGCAGCTCGTGATGCATTACTGGTTTCCCAACGTGCCGGGCGTGTGGTGGAGCGCGGCGTTCCTCGGCGTGATGTTCCTGCTCAACGCGCTGACCGTGCGCGGCTTCGGTGAAGCCGAATACTGGTTCGCGCTGATCAAGGTCGTCACCGTGGTCGCGTTCATCGGCGTCGGCCTGCTGATGATCTTCGGCATTCTGAAGGGCGCGCCGAGCAACGGCTGGGGCAACCTGACGATCGGCGACGCACCGTTCGCGGGTGGCCTGCCGGCGCTGATGGGCGTCGCGATGATCGCGGGCTTCTCGTTCCAGGGCACCGAGCTGATCGGCGTCGCGGCCGGCGAATCGGAAAACCCCCGCACGACGATCCCGCGCGCGGTGCGCCAGGTGTTCTGGCGGATCCTGCTGTTCTACGTGTTCGCGATCTTCGTGATCGGCGTGCTGATTCCCTATACCGACCCGAACCTGCTGAAGACGGACGTGACCGACATCGGCGTGAGCCCGTTCACGCTCGTGTTCCGCCACGCGGGCCTTGCGTTCGCGGCCGGCGTGATGAACGCGGTGATCCTGACGGCCGTGCTGTCGGCCGGCAACTCGGGCATGTACGCGTCCACGCGGATGCTCTACAACCTCGCGACCGAAGGCCGCGCGCCGAAGATCTTCGCGAAGCTGTCGGCGGGCGGCGTGCCGCGCAATGCGCTGTACGCGACGACGGCCGTCGGCGCGTTGTGCTTCTTCACGTCGCTGTATGGCGACAAGACCGTGTACCTGTGGCTGCTGAACACGTCGGGGATGACCGGCTTCATCGCGTGGCTCGGCATCGCGGTCAGCCACTACCGGTTCCGCAAGGGCTACGTGAAGCAGGGCTATGCGCTCGACCAGCTGCCGTACCAGTCGAAGTGGTTCCCGTTCGGCCCGCTGTTCGCGTTCGTGCTGTGCCTCGTGATCGCGCTCGGCCAGGACTACCAGGCGTTCCTCGCGAACCGGATCGACTGGGCGGGCGTGGCCGCGACCTACGTCGGCATTCCGCTGTTCCTGGTCGTGTGGCTCGGCTTCCGGTTCCTGAAGAAGAGCCGCTTCGTGCGCTACGAAGACATGGAAATCGCGCCGTGGATCGCCGCGAGCCGTGGCGCGCAGCGGCAGCCGGTGGCGAACCGCGAAACCGCGGGCTGACGCGGGCGCGGCGCGTGGCCGCGTGACGTACGACGAAACGGGAAGCCTTGCGCTTCCCGTTTTTTTTGCCCGGCTTTTGCCTGTACGGGGTCAAAGCCGGTTATATTGCCCGACCCTACCGGGCCACGGCCCGGCCGGCGCGAGGCGCGCCGCGCGGATCGGCATCCGGCGCGCGCGACAGGCGGCGGCCGGCGAAACGCCCGGCGTTTTCATCGTTCCATCCGGGCCGATCCGGCCCGCGGAGCGCGCAACCCAGAGGAATCCATGAGCGCATCACCCGCCGAGCGGAAGGCCGGACCCGTTTCCATCGTGCGACTCGAAGCCGCGATCAACGCGTGGCGCGAAGTGTACCCGCCGGCGCCGGACGGCGAGGACGGCTACGCGCTCGACGCCGGCAGCAATTGCCTCGCGGAACTGTACGGCACGATGATCTGCTACAAACTGCCGGACGTGCCGCTCGACTCGCTGAGCGACGCGCAGCGCGACGCGCTCTACGCGACCGAGGTGTGATGCTCGGCCCACACGGTGCCGCGGCGCGGTATCGGTGAACGAACGGGAAGCGTTGCGGCTTCCCGTTTTGCTTTGCGCGGTGCCGGCCGCTGCTGCGCGCGCCATGCGGTTCGCGCCGGGATCGGTGCCGGCTGAGGTATCGTGACGGGATCGGGAAGCAGGTGACCGGCAGGGCCGGTGTGGACGGCCGGCGCCCGCGCCGTGCGCGGTGCCGAATCAACATCCGTCGCCTGCCCGGGAGGATTCGAACATGGAGTTGAGACACCTCCGCTACTTCGTCGCGGTCGCCGAAGAGCGGAATTTCACGCGGGCGGCCGAACGGCTGCATATCGCGCAGCCGCCGCTGAGCCGGCAGATCCAGCAGCTCGAGGAAGCGCTCGGCGTGCCGCTGTTCGAGCGCAACGCACGGCCGCTGAAGCTGACCGACGCGGGCCGCTTCTTCTATTCGCACGCGGTGCAGCTGCTCGCGCAGACGACCGAACTCGAATCGATGACGAAGCGGGTCGGCAAGATCGAGCGCAGCATGTCGGTCGGTTTCGTCGGTTCGACGCTGTACGGGATGCTGCCGAAGATCATCCGGCGCTTTCGCAGCGAGTATCCGGCGGTCGAGCTGAGCCTGCACGAGATGTCGACGATGGACCAGATCAAGGCGCTGAAGGAAGGGCGCATCGACGTCGGTTTCGGGCGCATCCGCCACGAGGATCCGAGCGTGCGGCGCGTCGTGCTGCGCGAGGAGCGGATGATCGTCGCGCTGCCGGTCGGCCATCCGCTCGACAGCGCGAAGCCGGTGCTGTCGCTGCACGATCTCGTGAACGACACGCTGATCATCTTTCCGAAGGCGCCGCGCCCGAGCTATGCGGACCAGGTGCTCGCGGCGTTTCACGATCGCGCGTTGCAGCCGCGCAAGATCTACGAGACGCGCGAACTGCAGATCGCGCTCGGCCTTGTCGCGATGGGCGAGGGCGTGTCGGTCGTACCGCACAGCGTGTACGGGCTGAAGCGCGACGACATCAGCTACAAGCCGCTCGACGATCCGAACCTCGTGTCACCGATCATCATGAGCATGCGGATGCTCGACGAATCGGAGGATCTGCGCGCGATGCAGGCGCTGATCTACCGGCTGTACGACGAGGCGCAGATGGAGTATCTGCCGCCGCAACCCGAATGAACGCGCGGGCGGTGGGGGCTTGCTTGACGCTGCACGCGGGCGCGGGCCAACATCGCAGGATTCGATACGGCCGCCGAGGGGCGGCCGCTTTCATGCAGACGACACACACATGACCGATATCCCGTTCGAGGAGACAACCGTCGAGACGCCGCAAGGGCGCCTCTTTGCGAAACGCTGGCGCGGTGGTCTGGCGCAACAGGCAGCGGGGGCGTTGAATGTAGGCGCACCTGGGCCGGCCGCGCCTGAGCCGGCCGCACCGATCGTGCTGCTGCACGATTCGCTCGGCTGCGTCGACCTGTGGCGCGACTTTCCCGCGCAGCTCGCGAGCGCCACGCAGCGAGACGTGATCGCATACGACCGCCTCGGCTTCGGCCGTTCCGATCGCCATCCGGGGACACTCGGCACGACGTTCGTGCGCGACGAGGCCGATCACGCGTTCGCGGCGCTGCTCGAACAACTGGGCGTCGACGCGTTCGTTGCGCTCGGGCACAGCGTCGGCGGCGGGATGGCGGTTGGGTGTGCAGCCGCGCACCCGGATCGTTGCCGTGCGCTCGTGACGATCGCCGCGCAGGCGTTCGTCGAGGATCGCACGCTGGCCGGCATCCGCGACGCGGGGCAGCAGTTCGACGAACCGGGCCAGCTCGACCGGCTCGCGCGCTATCACGGCGACAAGGCCGAATGGGTGCTGCGCGCGTGGGTCGACACGTGGCTGTCGCCGGCGTTTCGCGACTGGAATCTCGACGACGACTTGCCGCGCGTGCAATGCGCGACGCTCGCGATTCACGGCGAAGACGACGAATATGGATCCGACGTGCATCCGAAGCGGATCGCCGCGCGCGTCGCGGGGCCGTCGTCGTATCTGTTGCTCGGCCAGTGCGGGCACATGCCGCACCGCGAGCGAACCGGCGACGTGCTGGCCGCCGTGACGACGTTCCTGCGCGACGCGCTCGCCTGAGCGCTGCTGCCACCGGCGGGCAGGTGCCCGCCGGCCGTCAGAACGCGAGCTGGATCGCGAGGTCGATCGCGAGCACGGCGATCGAGAGGCCGATCCCGAGGACCACATTCGGCAGCCGGTGCTCGAAGTCGCGATTGTCGCGACGCATTGCAGCGCCGAGCAGGAAGATCGCCTCGACGACGATCTGCAGTCCGACGAACATCAGCATCAGCAAATACTCGTAACCCATCTGCTTGAACGCGGCGAATTGCATCCCGTGATCGCGGATCCATTGGCCGACGCGCAGCAGTTCGTACACGAACAGCAAGGCGGGAAACAGGTAGCTGATGAAATAGGTCGGCGCGGTGGCGTGCCGTAGTTCGAGGTGGAAATGCTGATGCGTGGTTGCCATCACGAATCCCTCCTTGCAACGCATGATTGCGGTCGCGACGGCGGCGCGACAACGTGCAAACGAAGGGATTACCCGAAGCGTCGCGCGCGGCCGTACGACATCAGCATACTGCTGCACGGGAAATTTGGCATGCGATGCGTGCGGCCGTCGTAAAAATGCATCGGCGTCGCGCGACGCGTCTATCGTGCCGGATGCGCCGTATTTGCCGAATGCGCCAGATGTGCCGGATGCGCCGAATGCGCCGAATGCGACGGATGTGCCGGATGTGGCACCGACCGCCTCAGTGGCGCTCGCTCCTCGCGGTCGCGCCCGGGCGCTTGCGCCCGGCGAGCGCCCGACTGGCACGGGCCAACGCTTACCGGCGCCGCTCAGCCTTTCGCTTGAGCACCTTCGACGAACAGCTTCGCGACCGCCTGGAACTCCCGTTTCAGCGACAGCCCCGGCAGGCTCAGCCAGCGCAGCATCGCCGCGAGATACAGGTGATGGAACCACGTCGCGAGCTGGTCGGCCCGCAGCGTGCCGTTCAGTTCGCCGGATTGCTGCCCGGCCGCGATCAGTTGCTGCCACACGAGCGCGATATCGCTGCCGTTCTCTCCACCGCTTGCCGCTTCAACCGTTCCGATGCTCAGGAAGCGATGGCGCAAATACGCGAGCAGATACGCGGGATGCTGCTCGCACCACGCAGCCGACGCATCGAGCACGCAGCCGATGCGTGACGCGAAAGTCTTGCGCCGCGCGACGTCGCGCTGCAGATGCGCGAGATCGCGTGCGAGTTCACCCTCCAGCCAGTGCGCGAGCACGGCTTCCTTCGTTGCAAAGTGGTTGTACAGCGTGCGTTTCGCGACATCGGCTTGCGCGGCGATCTGTTCCATCGTGACCGCTTCATAGCCGTGCGCGTCGAACAGGCGTGCACCGGTGGCGGCGAGATGCGCGAGCATCTGGATGCGCTTGCGGGCGCGGCGGCCCGGATCGTCGGTCGGAGTCGGCATGGCGGGCGATTGACTGAAAGTGCACGAGTTGCATTAGTATACGACGTGCATTTTTCTGAATCCACTCATTGCCGCCGTGCACGAGGAGTCACGCATGAAGCTCGTCATCGCCACCTACGGCACCGAAGGCGACACGCGCCCGCTCGCGGCGCTCGGCCGTGCGTTGATCGAGGCCGGCCACGATGTCCGGCTGCTGGCCGATGCGGCGACGCTCGGGTCGGCAGTGGCGCTTGGCGTGCCGTCGGCGTCGTTGTCCGGTGATATCCGCGGGGCGATTGCGCCGGATGGCGCATTGGCCGACGCGGTGCGCGGGTGCGGCGGCTTCAATGACACGTCGAAGGCGCTCGCGGCGATCGCCAATGCGAACACGGGCGCGTGGATGCGCGAAATCGCGGATGCATCGGAAGGCTGCGACGCAATCCTCGTGTCGGGGCTCGCATCGTTCGTCGGCTTGTCGGTCGCCGAGTATTGCGGCGTGCCGGCGATCGGCACCGGCATGATCCCGATCACGCCCACTGCGGAATTCGCGTCGCCGTTCCTGCCGCCGGGGAAGGTGCCGCACTGGCTGAACCGCGCGAGCCACGGGTTCGTGAACGCGCTGCTGTGGCAGGCGTTCAGGAAGGCGACGAATGCGGCACGAGCGAGCGTGTGCGGGTTGCCGCCGCGCAAGCAGGTGTGGACCGATCATCCGATGCTATACGGCGTTTCGCCGGCGCTGCTGTCCGGGCCGGACGACTGGCCGTCGAATGTGCAGGCATGCGGCCAGTGGCGGATCGATGCGCATGCCTGGGTGCCATCGTCCGAACTCTCGGCATTTCTCGAAGCGGGCGATCGCCCCGTGTACATCGGTTTTGGCAGCATGGCCGGCTTCGATCGCACCGCGATGATCGAGGCACTGACGCGTGCACTCGCCGGCCGGCGCGCGTTGTTCTATCCGGGGTGGAGCGGTATCGACGCGTCGATACCGCCAAAAAACGTTCACGTGATCGGCGATACGCCGCATGACTGGCTGTTCCCGCAGGTATCGATGGCAATCCATCACGGCGGATCGGGCACCACGCATTCGGCTGCGCGGGCCGGCATTCCGTCGGTCGTCGTGCCGTTCGCGGGCGATCAGTTCTTCTGGGCGAACCGGCTGCAGCGACTCGGCGTGGCGGATGCGCCGGTCGCGGGGCGGCGCATGGACGCTGCCGCACTGGCGCAGGCCATCGCATTCGCTGAACGGGGCGAAACGCAAGCGCGCGCGATAGAACTCGGCGCGCGCATCGCACAAGAGGAAGGCTTGAAATGGGCCGTCAGTGCGATCGAGCGGTGGGGGCAGCCGGGCGCGCGGTAAGCCCGCGCCTCCACCTCAGCTCAGAAATGCCCGGTGAACCGGTACCGGCTGCCCGGGTGCCACAGATTGGCGACCGACGCGACCATCCCCTGCGACCACGTGCGCCGATGCAGCAGCAGGCACGGCTCGCGGTCGTCCATCGTCAAGTGGCGGCGCGTTTCGGTGTCCGGCATCGCGGCCTCGATCCGGTATTCGACGCGCTGCAGCGGCGCGACGCGCGTCAGGTACTGGTTCGGCGTCGTGGTCGTGAAGTCCTGCAACGCGTACTCGGGCGCGCAGGCCGGATTGACCCAGCGTTCCTCGAGCTGCACCGGCGTGTCGTTCTCGAAGTGCAGCACGCGCGAATGGAAGATCGGGCTGCCCGTGTCGATCTGCAACTCGTCGGCGAGCTTCGCATCGGCGACGGCCGCACCCACCTGCAGCACCTGCGCACGATAGCCGTGGCCGCGCGCGGCGACTTCGTCCGAGATGCTGCGGATCGCGACGAGCGTCGATTCGTACTTCGGCGACGCGACGTACGTGCCGGAGCCGCGCGTGCGCGTGAGCACCTGCTCGGCGGTCAGCTCGCGCAGCGCGCGGTTGACGGTCATCCGCGCGACGTTGAATTCGCGCGCCAGCTCGTTCTCCGACGGCACCTGGTCGCCTTCCGCCCATTCGCCGGCATGAATGCGCGCGAGGATGAAGTCCTTGATTTCCTGATAGATCGGTGTGGTCATGGGATCACGATTCCAGAGTCGGCAGCGGCCCGCCGCCGAATGCCGATCCGGCGCGTGCCCGGCGCCGAGTGTACCGGTTTCGCAGGCGCGCGGGCCCGGATTCCCCGAATGATCCCTGTTCGGCCGGCGCGCGTCCATGCGGGATTGCACAGAGCAGCCGGCCATTGGCGGCTGGCGTGCGGTCAGAACCGATGCCGGATGCCGACCGTCCCGACCACCTGAGTATTGTTCGACGAAGGCGCGAGCCCCGTGACGTTCGCGAACCCGAGCGTCGCGCCCGCCGGCACGCCGAACTGGTGCTGGTAGACGGTTTCCGCGTACACGTCGGTGCGCTTGCTCAGCGCGTAGTCGGCCATCAGCGTCACCTGATGCCATTTCGGCCGATGGCTGCCGGTGGCGTCGTCGTAGCGGCCGTTGGTGAACGTATAGGCGCCCGCGAACGAAACGGCCGGCGTCAGCGCATAGCGCGCGTTGACCTCGAAGTTGTCGAAGCGCAGCGCGTTCAGCGCGCCGGGCAGCGACGATGCGGCCGTTTCGTCGAACATCGAATGCGTCCACAGCGCGCCGAGCGTCAGCCGGTCGAACGCGTAGCTGCCGCCCGCGCCCATCACGCGCTGGCGCACGGCCGGGAAGTTCGGCCCGTCGTTGGTCGACAGCGCGCCGCCGGCCGTCAGCCCGCCGCGGTTGAGCTGCAGGTACGCGGCGCCGAGGCTGACCGGCCCGTTCGCATACGACACGCCCGCGCTGTATGCGCGGTTGTTCGCGAAGCCGCCGGCCGCGTTGCTGAACCCGTACAGGCCGCCGAACTGCCAGCCGGCGAGCGTTGGGCTCGTGTATTTCACCGCGTTGTCGATGTAGAACGAATCGTCGAGGTTGTCGTTGTCGAACGGATGCGACGCGAGGTTGTTGCCGTCGCCGTTGTTCGCCATCGCGAGCGGGCCGAGATAATCGACCACGGCATCGTACTGGCGGCCGAGCGTCAGCGCGCCGTACGGGTCGCTCTGCAGGCCGACGTACGCGCGGCGGCCGAACATCGTGTTCTTGTAGGACTGCGTGCCGTTGTTCAGGTTGAAGCCGTTTTCGAGGCGAAACAGCGCATGCAGGCCGCCGCCGAGATCCTCGTTGCCGCTCAGGCCGAAGACCGTATTCGACAGCAGGCCGCTGCCTTGCTGCCACGCGCTCTTACCCGACTGGTTGTTCGTATAGACGATACCCGCATCGAGCATCCCGTAGAGCGTGACGCTGCTTTGCGCGTGCGCGGCGGCGCTGAGGAACGCGAGGGAGAGGGTACCGGCGACTGCTTTTTTCATGGTGAGTGCTTCCTGGAAAGGCCCGTAGCGACGGGAACGACGATCCGGCGCGCGTGCCGGTGGCGAGCGTGCGCGGCTCGTGACGAAGACGAACCGCACGCGTTCGCGTCGGCAACGCGCGTTCGAATCGATGAAAGTGGGAGCGGGCGCGTGATGCGTGTCACGCGCGGCCGCATTGGAGGCCGGCTAGTGCTGCAGCAGGCGGATCGTGCCGAATTCAGCGGCCGGCAGCAGGCGGAGGATCGACAGGATGGCGGGCGATGCTTGCGACCGCGCGACTTCGAGCTCGATGCACGCGCGCCCGGTGCGATTGTCGATCGCGGCCGTGTAGAAATTGAGCGCGGTGCCGACCGCCTGGTGCAGCAGGCGCCGCACGACGGCGAGGTTGTCCGATTCGACACGGATCGACAGCAGCACGCGTTCGTCGGCAGGGCACCGGCGCCGCGCACGAACGGGCGGCAGGTCGCGTGAGGCAGCGGTTGCGGTTCTGGTCGGTTTCATGCTGGCATCCCCGGGTCGCATCGTGCTCCGCACCGCGGAGATCTCGTCTTGGACATGTCGCCCATTCTAGGAATCGCGGTGAAGATACGGTGTATAGACTCGTATTGGCCCTGAAAAGAACGCATAAAAACGCCATCGCCGCCGGCTTTCGTCTTTACAGCTTTTTTACTTTGCGTAAGGAAATTGAACACCGCTTTGATACGCGGATTTCTACACTGTCGCATCCCATTCGCCAACTGAGCATGGGGGCGTCATACGGGCCTGCGCCGCAACGGCAAGGCTCGATGCGCCGACGATCGCGCGGCATTGCTGCGCATAGAAAAAAGGGGAAAGCCATGTTGTGGATCACCGGCGCGTTGTCGCTCGCACTCTTCATCTATCTGTTTCATGCATTGATCCAACCCGAGCGGTATTGATCGGCGCGATTCAACAGGAATTCGAAAATATCGGTGAATGTCATGAGCGATCTGCTTTTCATCTTGTTCACGCTCGCGTTCTTTGCCTTGACGGCCGGTTTCATCACCGGCCTTGACCGGATCTGAGCGAGCGTCGACATGTTCAACAATCTCATTCAATTCGCGATCGTTCTCGCGATCATGCTGGCGCTGGTGCCCGTCGTCGGGAAATGGCTCGCGCACGCTTTTACGAGCCCGCGCCACGCGTGGGTCGAACGCCGGACCTATGCGCTGCTCGGCGTGAATCCCGACGAAGCGATGTCGTGGCAGCGCTACGGCATGGTGCTGCTGCTCAGCAACGCCGGGATGATGCTGCTCGGCTATCTGCTGCTGCGCATCCAGGACACGCTGCCGTTCGACGCGCTGCAGCGCGCGTCGCAAAGCCCCGACCTCGCGTTCAACACCGCCGCGTCGTTCATCACGAACACGAACTGGCAGGCGTATGCGGGCGAAAGCAGCCTGTCGAACTTCTCGCAGATGGCCGTCATCACGTTCCTGATGGTGGTCAGCGCGGCGACCGGCGTCGCGGCCGCGGGCGGCTTCATCCGCGGGCTGAGCCGCAAGAGTGCGGCCGACCTCGGCAACTACTGGGTCGATTTCACGCGCGTGACCTATCGCGTGCTGCTGCCGCTCAGCTTCGTGATGGCGCTCGTGTACGTGTGGCAGGGCATGCCGCAGACGCTCGCGTCCGACGCATGGGCGACCACGCTCGAAGGCGCGCGCCAGCAGATCGTGATGGGGCCGGTGGCCAGCCTCGAATCGATCAAGCATATCGGCACGAACGGCGGCGGCTTCTTCAGCATGAACGCCGCGCATCCGTTCGAGAACCCGACGCCGCTCACCAACACGCTGCACATGCTGTCGATGCTGCTGATTCCGTCCGCGCTGACCTACGCGCTCGGCACGATGATCGGCCGGCGCCGCCAGGGCTGGGTGATCCTCGCCGCGTTCGTCGTGATGTTCGTCGGCTTCCTGGCCGTGATCTATTCGGCCGAGCAGCACGGCAATCCGCTCGTGACCGGGCTCGGCGTCGACCCGCAGCCGAGCGCCACGCAGCCGGGCGGCAACATGGAAGGCAAGGAGATGCGCTTCGGTATCGCGCAGACGAGCCTGTTCGCCACCGTCACGACGGCCGCGACCACCGGGTCGGTCGATGCGATGCATGACTCGCTGACGCCGCTCGGCGGCCTCGTGCCGATCGCGCAGATGATGCTGAACAACGTGTTCGGCGGCGACGGCGTCGGGCTGATCAACCTGTTCACGTTCGCCATCCTCACGGTGTTCCTGGTCGGGATGATGATCGGGCGCACGCCGGAATTCCTCGGCAAGAAGATCGAGGCGCGCGAGATGAAGCTCGTGATGCTCGCGGTGCTCGCGCACCCGTTCAGCATCCTCGGCTTCACCGCGGTGGCGGCGATGCTGCATTCGACGATGGACAGCCTCGCGAACCTCGGCCCGCACGGCTTCAGCGAAGTGCTGTATGCGTACACGTCGGGCACGGCCAACAACGGCTCCGCGTTCGCGGGCCTGAACGCGAACACGCCGTTCTTCAACACGACGATCGGCTTCGCGATGCTGATCGGCCGCTACCTGACGCTGCTGCCGATGCTCGCGGTCGCGGGCAGCCTCGCCGCGAAGAAGAACGTGCCGGAAAGCGCGGGCACGCTGTCGACGTCGACGGGCCTGTTCGCCGGCCTGCTGGTCTTCGTGATCCTGGTCGTCGGTGGCCTCACGTTCCTGCCGGCGCTCGCGCTCGGCCCGATCGTCGAGCACCTGATGATGTCGGGCGGCCAACTGTTCTGAGGAAAACATCATGATGCAAGGCAATCGCCAGGCAGCGGCCGCCGCCGCGCCGGCACCCGGTTCTTCGTTCGGCGCGGCGACGCGCGGCCTCGTGCGGCCCGTGATCGCGTCGTCGGTGCTGTTCATGCTCGTCACGGGCATCGCGTATCCGCTGCTCACCACCGGCGTCGCGAACGTGCTGTTCCCGTCGCAGGCGCGCGGCAGTCTCGTGCAGCAGCACGGCACGACGGTCGGCTCGGCGGTGATCGGGCAGCAGTTCACGCGTGCCGGCTACTTCCACGGGCGGCCGAGCGCGACGGTCGGCACCGATCCGGCCGATCCGTCGAAGACGGTCGACCAGCCGTACAACGCGGCCGGCAGCGGCGCCAGCAACCAGGGCGCCACCAGCAAGAAGCTGCTCGCGGATATCGCGCAGCGCGTGCGCGCGTACCGGCAGGAGAACGCGCTCGCCGCCGGCACGCCGGTGCCGGCGGATGCGGTGACCGCATCGGCGTCGGGGCTCGATCCCGAGATCTCGGTCGCGAATGCGCGGCTGCAAGCGGCACGCGTCGCGCAGGCACGCGGCGTCGATGCCGCGCAGGTCGCGGCGCTGGTCGACCGCATCGCCTTGCCGCGCCAGCTCGGCGTGCTCGGCGAACCGCGCGTGCGCGTGCTCGACCTGAACCTCGCGCTGGACCGCGCATTCGGCCACGCGGCCGGCGCGAAGCAATAGCAGGAACCACGGAGTCACTCATGTCCCATATCGAAACCCCGATCAATCCAGTGGCGATGCCGGTCGGCGGCGTGCCGCCGATGCGCTGGACGGCCGTGCTGCGCGAGGCGTTCCGCAAGCTCGCGCCGCGCGTGCAGTTGAAGAATCCCGTGATGTTCGTCGTGTATCTCGGCAGCATCGTCACGACCGTGCTGTGGTTGCAGGCGCTGGCCGGCACGGGCGACGCGCCGGCCGGCTTCATCTTCGCGGTCGCGTGCTGGCTGTGGTTCACCGTGCTGTTCGCGAACGCGGCCGAGGCGCTGGCCGAAGGGCGCGGCAAGGCGCAGGCCGATGCGCTGCGTGCGGCGCGCAAGCGCGTGTACGCGAAGGTGCTCGACGAGCCGAAGCAATTCGGCAGCACCAGCCATCGCGTGCCGAGCGACGAGCTCGCGGCCGGCAGCATCGTGCTCGTCGAGGCCGGCGACACGATTCCGGCCGACGGCGAAGTGATCGACGGCGTCGCGTCGGTCGACGAATCGGCGATCACCGGCGAATCCGCGCCGGTGATCCGCGAGTCGGGCGGCGATTTTTCGTCGGTGACGGGCGGCACGCGCGTGCTGTCCGACTGGATCATCGTGAAGATTACCGCGCAACCGGGCGAGGCATTTCTCGACCGGATGATCGCGATGGTCGAAGGCGCGAAGCGCGGCAAGACGCCGAACGAAGTCGCGCTGACGATCCTGCTCGTCGCGCTGACGATCATCTTCCTGCTCGTGTGCGTGACGCTGTTGCCGTTCTCGCAGTTCAGCGTGCTGCTGAACGCGTCGGGCACGGCGGTGAGTCTGACCGTGCTGATCGCGCTGCTCGTGTGCCTGATCCCGACGACGATCGGTGCGCTGCTGTCGGCGATCGGCATCGCCGGGATGAGCCGCATGATGCGCGCGAACGTGCTCGCGACGTCGGGCCGCGCGATCGAGGCGGCCGGTGACGTCGACGTGCTGCTGCTCGACAAGACCGGCACGATCACGCTGGGCAACCGCGAGGCCGTGCAGTTCCGGCCGGCGCCGGGCGTGGACGAGCGTGCGCTGGCCGAGGCCGCGCAACTGTCGTCGCTGGCCGACGAGACGCCGGAAGGGCGCTCGATCGTCGCGCTCGCGAAGCAGCGCTTCTCGCTGGACGTGGTCGCGACCGCCGGCAGTGTCACCGTGCCGTTCAGCGCACGCACGCGAATGAGCGGCCTCGACATCGGCGAGCGTCAGGTGCGCAAGGGCGCGGCGTCGGCGATCCGTGCGCACGTCGATGCACTCGGCGGTGTGTTTCCTCAGGCGGTCGAGACGGCCGTCAACGACATCGCGCGACGCGGCGGCACGCCGCTCGTCGTGGCCGACGGTGCCCGCGTGCTCGGTGCGATCGAGCTGAAGGACATCGTCAAGCACGGGATCGCCGCGCGCTTCGCCGAGCTGCGCAAGGTCGGCGTGAAGACCGTGATGATCACCGGCGACAACCGGCTCACCGCGGCCGCGATCGCGGCGGAAGCCGGCGTCGACGACTACCTCGCCGAGGCGACGCCCGAGGACAAGCTGCGACTGATCCGCGAGCACCAGGCGAAGGGCCATCTCGTCGCGATGACGGGCGACGGCACCAACGACGCGCCCGCGCTCGCGCAGGCCGACGTGGCCGTCGCGATGCACAGCGGCACGCAGGCGGCGAAGGAGGCGGCCAACATGGTCGACCTCGACAGCAACCCGACCAAGCTGATGCAGGTGGTCGAGGTCGGCAAGCAGATGATCATGACGCGCGGCGCGCTGACCACGTTCAGCGTCGCCAACGATCTCGCGAAGTATTTTGCGATCATCCCGGCCGCGTTCGTCGCGACGTATCCGGCGCTCGGCGCGCTGAACGTGATGGGGCTGCACAGCCCGACGTCGGCGATCCTGTCGGCCGTGATCTTCAATGCGCTGATCATCGTGGCGTTGATCCCGCTCGCGCTGAAAGGCGTGAAGTATCGCGCGGAGCCGGCCGAGAAGCTGCTGGGGCGCAACCTGCTGATCTATGGCGTGGGCGGCATCATCGCGCCGTTCATCGGCATCAAGCTGATCGACATGCTGTTGACGCCGTTTATCTGACCGAACGCGCCGTCGCGGCCCCGCTCACGCTGTCACGGCGTGTGCGGGGCCGTTCGGCGTTTCAATTGCCGGAAGCGATCATGGATGTGAATGTGAACGTGAGCGAAGCGAATCGACGGGCAACGGGGCCGCGGGACACCGCCGCCCGCCGCAGTGGGGGCCGCGTGCGCCGCGACCGCTGGCGCGGCGTGCTGCGCGTAGGCGCGACGCTGGCCGACCGCATCGCGGGCGCCGGGCCCGACACGCAGCCGACGCTGGCCGTGCGCGAAGCGCGACCGCGCACGCAGGTGTGGGTGTCGCGGTACGCGGTGCCGCTACTGCTCGCCACGCTCGTGTGCGCGCTGGCGACACTCGCGGCCAGCGCGCTGCTGCGCGTGTTCGACCTGTCGAACGTCGTGATGCTGTTCCTGATGACCGTCGTGCTGATCGCGCTGCGGCTCGGCCGGCTCGCCGGCGCGTGGGCCGCGTTCGTGTGCGTCGGCTGCTTCGACTTCTTCTTCGTCGAGCCGAGGCTGTCGTTCGCGGTGTCCGATACGCAGTACGTGTTCACGTTCGCGCTGATGCTGGCCGTCGCGCTCGCGATCGGCCAGCTTGCTGCGCGCCTGCGCGCGGAGGCGCGGGCGGCGCGCGCGAACGAGAAGCGCTCGGCCGCGCTCGCGCGTGTCGCGCATGATCTGTCGGCCGCGATCGAGACCGAGCAGATCGCATCAATCTGCACCGGCACGATTGCGCCGCTGCTCGGCGTGCGTGTCGCGCTCGTGCTGCCGGATGCGGATGACCATCTGAAGCCGGCGCAGCACGCCCGGTTCGTCGAAGCACCGATTGCCCGTTGGGTCTACGAGCATGCACGTGGCGCGGGGGGCGGGCTGCCGCCGTTCGAGCGCGCGGCCGCGCAGTACCTGCCGCTGAAGGCGCCGATGCGCGTGCGCGGCGTGCTCGTGCTGTTCGGCGACGCGCAGCCGGTTCCCACCGACCCCGACGATCGCCGCCTGATCGACGCATTGTGCTCGTCGATTGCGATGGCGCTCGAACGCGTGCACTACGTCGGTGTCGCGCAGCACACGCTGGTCCGCATCGAAGGCGAGCGGCTGCGCAACGCGCTGCTCGCCGCGGTGTCGCACGACCTGAAGACGCCGCTGACCGCGATCCGCGGGCTCGCCGAGACACTGGAGCGGCCCGAGCGGCTGGCCGACGGGCAGCCGGCCGCGCTCGCGCACGGCATCCGCAACCAGGCCGAGGCGCTGCACGGGCTCGTCGTGAACCTGCTCGACCTCGCGCGCATGCAGAGCGAGGGCGTGCGGCTGAATCGCGAATGGCACATGCTCGACGAGATCGTCGGCAGCGCGCTCGCGCATTCGGCCGGCGTGCTGGCCGGCCGCGACGTGAGCACCGACTTGCCGGCCGACCTGCCGCTGATCGACGTCGACGCGCTGCTGATCGAGCGCGTGCTGATGAACCTGCTCGACAACGCGTCGAAATACGCGGGCACGGACGCGGCCGTGGCGGTGCGCGCACGCGTGTTCGGCGAAACGCTGTACGTCTTCGTCGAGGACGACGGCCCCGGCTTCATCGCGCGCAACACCGAGCCGCTGTTCGAGCCGTTCGAGCGCGAACGCAAGGAATCGTCGATCAGCGGCGTCGGGCTCGGGCTCGCGCTGTGCCGCAGCATCGTCAACGCGCACGGCGGCTCGATCCGCGCGGTGCCGCTCGATCCGCACGGCGCGCGGTTCGAGATTCGCCTGCCCCTGGGCGCGCCGCCCGATATCGAACACGAGAGCCGGACATGATCAGATCGCGCGTACTTATCGTCGAGGACGAAGCGGACATCCGCCGTTTCGTGCGGATGGCGCTGGAACAGGAAGGGCTCGACACCTGCGAGGCGTCGACGGCCCGCGAGGCGCGGATGTATGCGTCGAGCAGCAAGCCCGATCTCGTGATCGTCGACCTCGGGCTGCCGGACGACGACGGCAAGACCTTCATCCGCGAGCTTCGCAAGTGGTCGACGGTGCCGGTGATCGTGCTGTCGGCGCGGCAGCAGGAAGTGGAGAAGGTCGCGGCGCTCGATGCGGGCGCGGACGACTACCTGCCGAAGCCGTTCGGCGTGCCCGAACTGCTCGCACGGGCGCGTGCGCAGTTGCGGCGCGCGGCGTTCGTGTCGGCCGACGGGCAATCGTCGTCGATCGTGCGGTTCGGCGACGTGACCGTCGATCTCGGCAAGCACGAAGTGGCGCGCGGCGGCGTGCCCGTTCACCTGACGCGCCTTGAATTCCGGCTGCTCGCCGCGCTGATCCGCGCACGCGGCGGCGTGATCGCCGCGCGGCAATTGCTGGCGGAGGTCTGGGGCATCCACGACGCGGACCGCGCGCACTACGTGCGCGTGTACATGACGAACCTGCGGCAGAAACTCGAGCCGGTGCCGGCGCGCCCGCGGCACCTGCTGACGGAGCTGCAGTTCGGCTACCGGCTGGTCGGTCTGGAAACGGTCGGCCTGGCGGACGGGCCGCGCGACGCGGCGCCGACAGGTCTAGACAACTGAAATCCCGCTCCCCGTCGTTCGCCAACGCCCGGAGAAAGCTGTTGTTTAGCTCGATGTAATTCGCAATTAATTGAAATATAAGGAAATTTGCGACCCACGATCCTATTGGTCCGACAATTAGAGATAAACACGGATTGCTGGCGGACCTTCTGAAAAGGCAAAGTTGTATGTACAACTTGGCGTGTCGCCGGAACGGGCGGCCTCCGGGTTGGAAGGGTTCACGGCGGCGCTGCCCGACGGAACCCGGCCCAGTTCGCCTCTGACAGGAACGCCATGAAGAAACTCGCGCTCAGTATTGCCCTTGCCTGCATCGCGGTCGGTGCCCACGCCAAGGATTGGTCGACGATCCGGTTCGGCGTCGACGCCAGCTATCCGCCGTTCGAATCGAAGGACGCAAGCGGCAAGGTCGTCGGCTTCGACGTCGATCTCGGCAACGAGATCTGCGCCCGCCTGAAGGCGAAATGCGTGTGGATCGAGAACGACTTCGACGGGATGATTCCCGCGCTGAAGGCGAAGAAGTTCGACGGCGTGCTGTCGTCGATGTCGATGACGCCGGCGCGCGCCGAGCAGATCGCGTTCTCCGACAAGCTGTTCAACACGCCGACGCGCCTCGTCGCGAAGAAGGGCGCGAACCTGCAGCCGACGGCCGAATCGCTGAAGGGCAAGTCGGTGGGCGTCGAGCAGGGCACCATCCAGGAAACCTACGCGAAGGCCTATTGGGCGCCGAAGGGCGTGCAGGTCGTGCCGTACCAGAACCAGGACGGCGTGTACCAGGACCTGATGTCGGGCCGCCTCGACGCGGCGCTGCAGGACGCGGTGCAGGCCGACATCGGCTTCCTGAAGACGCCGCGCGGCGCGAACTTCGCATTCGCCGGCAAGGATATCGACGATCCGAAGACGCTCGGCAACGGCGCCGGCATCGGGCTGCGCAAGGACGACGCCGACCTGAAGGCGAAGATCGACCACGCGATCGCCGACATCATCAAGGACGGCACGTACAAGAAGCTCGAGAAGAAGTACTTCGCGTTCGACGTCTACGGCGGTTGATGCTCCCCGCGGCGCGCACCGGTTGCGATGCGCGCCGCGGCTGTCGCGGGTGCAACCCGCTTCGCGCGATGCGTCCGACTTGATGAGCAGGTTGCATCAGGTAGTGCGCAGATATCGTTTGATGCGCGGGTAATGGCTATTGACAATCCAGCCACATCGTTCTGGATCCCTCATATGATCTTCCAAGGATTTGGCCCGCTGTTGTGGGCCGGCACGGTGGAAACCGTGAAGCTCGCGGTGCTATCGCTCGCGGCGTCGCTCGTGCTGGGCCTCATCGGCGCGAGCGCCAAACTGTCGACGAACCGCATGCTCAAGTCGATCGGCACCTTCTACACGACGCTGATCCGCGCGGTGCCGGACCTCGTGCTGATGCTGCTGCTGTTCTACGGGATCCAGATCCTGCTGAACAACGTCACCGACATGCTCGGCTGGGACCAGATCGACATCGACCCGTTCGTGGCCGGCGTCATCACGCTCGGCTTCATCTACGGCGCGTACTTCACCGAGACGTTCCGCGGCGCGTTCCTCGCGGTGCCGCGCGGCCAGCTCGAAGCGGGCTTCGCATACGGGATGAGCGGCTGGCGCGTGTTCCACCGCATCCTGTTCCCGCAAATGATGCGCTTCGCGCTGCCCGGCATCGGCAACAACTGGCAGGTGCTCGTGAAGGCCACCGCGCTCGTGTCGATCATCGGCCTCGCCGACGTCGTCAAGGCGTCGCAGGACGCCGGCAAGAGCACGCTCGATTTCTTCTTCTTCACGCTGGCTGCAGGCGCGATCTACCTCGCGATTACGACGGTCTCCAACGTCGTGCTGCATCACCTCGAGAAGCGTTATTCCGTCGGCGTCCGGAGGCTCGCACTGTGATCGAACTCGTCAGCCAGTACTGGCAAAGCTATCTCTACACCGACGGCTACCGCTTCAGCGGCCTCGCGATCACGCTGTGGCTGCTGGTGGTGTCGATCGCGTTCGGCTTCGCGCTCGCCGTGCCGCTCGCGATCGCGCGCGCGTCGTCGAACCGCTGGATCTCCGGCCCGGTGTGGCTCTATACGTACGTGTTCCGCGGCACGCCGCTCTACGTGCAGCTGCTGATGTGCTACACGGGCATCTACAGCCTGCAGGTCGTGCACAACCACGTGCTGCTCGACACGTTCTTCCGCAACGCGATGAACTGCACGCTGCTCGCGTTCGTGCTGAACGAATGCGCGTATGCCACCGAGATCTTCGCGGGCGCGATCAAGGCGACGTCGGCCGGCGAGATCGAGGCCGGCATGGCCTACGGGATGTCGCGCTTCAAGCTCTATACGCGCATCATCCTGCCTTCCGCGCTGCGCCGCTCGCTGCCGAGCTACAGCAACGAAGTGATCCTGATGCTGCACGCGACGACGCTCGCGTTCACCGCGACCGTGCCCGACATCCTGAAGATCACGCGCGACGTCAATTCGGCAACCTACATGTCGTTCCAGGCCTACGGCATCGCGGCCGTGCTGTACGCCGCCGTCGTGTTCACGCTCATCTGGGCGTTCCGCAAGCTCGAGACGCGCTGGCTCGCGTACCTCTCGCCGCGCGGCCATTAACGCATTCGCAAGATTCGCAAGGAAGGACCCAGCATGTACAAGCTTACCGTTGACAACCTGCACAAGAAATTCGGCGACAACGAGGTGTTGAAGGGCGTGTCGATGAAGGCGAAGGCCGGCGACGTGATCAGCATCATCGGCTCGAGCGGCTCCGGCAAGAGCACGTTCCTGCGCTGCATCAACTTCCTCGAGCAGCCGTGCTCCGGGCAGATCACGATCGGCAGCGAGCCGATCCAGACCACGCGCGACCGCAGCGGCTCGCTGCGCGTGGCCGACCAGAAGCAGCTGCAGCGGATGCGCACGAAGCTGTCGATGGTGTTCCAGCACTTCAACCTGTGGGCTCACATGACGGTGCTCGAGAACATCATCGAAGCGCCGATGGCCGTGCTCGGCGTCGGCAAGGACGAAGCGATCGCGCGGGCGCGCAAGTACCTGGAGAAGGTCGGCCTCGCGCCGCGCGTCGAGGGCATGTACCCGTCGCACCTGTCGGGCGGCCAGCAGCAGCGCGTGGCGATTGCACGCGCGCTTGCGATGGAGCCGGAAGTGATGCTGTTCGACGAGCCGACGTCGGCGCTCGACCCGGAGCTGGTGGGCGAAGTGCTGAAGGTGATGCAGAAGCTGGCCGAGGAAGGCCGCACGATGGTCGTCGTGACGCACGAGATGGGCTTCGCACGCAACGTGTCGAATCACGTGATCTTCCTGCATCAGGGGAAGATCGAGGAGGAAGGGAATCCGCAGGAGATTCTCGTGAATCCGAAGAGCGAACGGCTCGGGCAGTTTCTGTCGGGGCGGTTGAAGTAAGCGGGCTGGCGGCGTCGCGCCTCATCCGCGACGTCGCATACTGGAACGCTAAATGCTTGTCACGCGGGATCCTTTCGATGAAGGAGCACCGCGATGAGCACACCGATCACCACCGCCTTTTCCCATGTCAAGCCGCAGGACACCGCGTATCGCGGCGAAGGCCTGCGCGACTTCTTCCTGTATCGCGATCTCGGTATCGCGGCCGCGACGAACGGCAAGGTCGTCGCGCAACTCGTCAGGGCGAATCATGCACCGGAGGCGGGCACCGGCTGGCACCGTCACGAGGCCGAGTTCCATATCGTGATCATGCTGAAGGGCTGGGCGCGCTTCATGTACGGCGAACGGGAGACGCTGGTCAGCGCCGGCGATTGCGTGCATCAGGCGCCGGGGATCGTCCACTACCTGTTCGACTATTCGCCTGACATGGAGTACCTGGAGATCGTCGGGCCCGCCGATTTCAAGTCGATCGACGTCGAAGGGCCATGCGCGGTGCCGCCGCCGACGCCGTGGGGTGAGGCGGGGGCGTAGCTGCCGCCGTGCTTTCGCGTGCATCGTCCGTACGCCTGTTTGTGACAAACCGCCTTCGTGGCGGTTTTTTCTTGCGCGTTCCACGGAGGTTTCCGTGCGCTCCGCGTTTCCTGCTTCACATTCTTTCGAATTCCGAAGGGTCGCGAAGCTGAAGATCCGGAAAGAAAAGAAAGACATTCGTCAGCTTCGATACGTTGACGGCGCCGCGATGTCAAAGATCGTCAATTGCGCGTGGATGCGGTGCACGGCGAGTCGACGACCGACGTTAAGGAAGTACCAGCCGGATCACCGGTTGAGTTACCCGGGAGAGTTTCATGCAGCGCATCGCGAAGATCCTGACGGCCACCGCAGTGGCATGTGCCGTCCTTGCTCCGGCACTGGCCGAAGCGCATTCGCACCGTGTGTGTCATTTCGATCATCACCACCATCGCGTGTGCCGCTGGGTGCGGTAACCGCGACTTTCCCGGGGATACCCGGAACGCATGCTTTATCAGGCAAATCAGGAGAGGACTATGAAAAAGACGATGTTGATCGCCGCGCTGGTCGCCGGCATGGGGTTGTCGATCGGTGCGTTCGCACAGGTTCCGGCCAGCGCGCCGGCCGGCACGACCGGGCTGTGCAAGGACGGCTCGTTCTACTCGGGCGCATCGAAGAAGGGCGCATGCGCCGGCCACAAAGGTGTGAAGACCTGGTACGGCGCATCGTCGGCGGCAGCCGCCAGCGCACCGGCCGCAGCGCCGGCCATGGCTGCCTCCGCAGCCCCGGCATCGGGCACCGCGCCGGCGAAGAGCGCGGCAGCGACGACCGCGGCGGCAGCGCCGGGCGGCGGCGCGGGCAAGGTATGGGCCAATGACAGCACGAAGGTCTACCACTGCTCGACCGACAAGTACTACGGCAAGACGAAGCACGGCAGCTACATGTCGGAAGCCGACGCGAAGGCGAAGGGCTACCACGCGTCGCACGGCAAGGCCTGTTCGTAATACAGGCTGACGCGCGAGCCGCTCCCTCGCGCGTCGTCGGCACGCTGCCGCACCTCACGCCCCCGCCACCCCCGGCGGGGCGTTTCATTTTCAGCGCCGTCCGGCTTCAGTGGGCGAGCTGCGATTGCGTGTCGGTCGCTGCATCGGGCGCGGCCGCGCGGGCGTCGAGCAGCGCGCGCAACGTCACGTAGTGCGTGCCGTCCGGGTTACCGTCTGCATCGGCAGTGCGGTCGTATGGCTCGTTGTCGTGGATCGTCGCGCGCACGATCGGATAGATCTGCGTTTCCCAGCGGCTGCCGTTGAACACGCCGTAGTGACCTGCGCCCGTCTGCACGTGATGCGTCTTCAGGTACGGCGGCAACCCCGAGCACAGCTCCTGCGCGGCCACCGTCTGGCCGACCGCGCAGATATCGTCCTTCTCGCCTTCGATCGTCAACAGCGCGGTGCGATGAATCGCCGCCGGTTCGACGAGCCGGTCGCCGACCGTCAGCTCGCCGCGCGCGAGCGCGTATTGCTGGAACACCTTCTCGACCGTTTCCAGATAGAACTCCGCGGTGAGATCGGCGGTCGCGAAGTATTCGTCGTAGAAGTGCCGCAGCGTGTCGGCCTTCGCCGGGTCGCCCTTCGCGCGTTCGTAATACAGGTCGGCGAACGACGCCGCATGGCGATCGGGATTCATCGACATGAACGCGCCCACCTGCACGAAGCCCGGATACACGCAGCGCTGCGCCCCGACGAAGCCCGCCGGCACGACGCTGATCAGGTTGCGCGCGAACCATTCGATCGGCTGGCTCGTCGCGAGCGCGTTGACCTTCGTCGGATTCACGCGGCAATCGATCGGGCCCGCCATCAGCGTCAGACTCGCGGGCTGCGCCGGATCGCCGCCGGCAGCCATCAACGCGACTGCCGCGAGCGCGGCGACGGTCGGCTGGCAGATCGCGAGCACGTGTGCATCCGGGCCGATCTGATGGATGAAGTCGATCACGTGCGCGACGTATTCGTCGAAGCCGAACCGTCCGGCCGTCAGCGGGATGTCGCGCGGGTTGTGCCAATCGGTGATGTACACGTCGTGGTCGGCGAGCATCGTCTGCACCGTGCCGCGCAGCAGCGTCGCGAAATGCCCGGACATAGGAGCTACGATCAGCACGCGCGGCTGGCGCGCCACCGGCCGCGCCTTGCGGAAATGCAGCAGCGTGCCGAACGGGGTGCTCGCGGCGGCTTCCTCGACGATCGGCACCGCTTCGCCGTCGACGACGATCGACGCGATGCCGAACGGCGGCCGCCGATGCGAGAACGCGCAGCATTCGAGCAGTTCGCACAGCGCGTCGAGCATGCGGCCGGTCGGCGTCGCGGTGGCAGGCGGCCACAGCGACATCGTCGCGCGTGCGGCGGCGGCCCATGCGCGTGCCGGGCGCGTGCATTCCGCAGACCATTGATAGAACGGATAGGCAAGCAGATTCATGGCTGTCGCTCGTTGTGCCGCGTTGCATGGAACGAGGCAAGCGATGTGCCAGCTTGCGGCTGGCACGCGCGTTGCACGCGGTTCGGGAACGCGGCGACGCAGGCGGCACGCGACACACGGCAGCCGCACGCGATGCGTTGCCCGGCCGGCCTGTCGTGCGGCACGTGACGCGACAGCGTGCGGCGCTGCGCCAGTTCGGCGAATGCGTCGCACAGGCATGGTGCGGGTGATGCCGCGTGGCGTCCGTTTTCGGTGCAGGGGCACGAACGGTCTTGAACAGGGGAGCGACATGGAAGTCACCGGAGGACAGACGACGCTGACCATCAGCAGCCGCAATTACTCGTCGTGGTCGATGCGCGGCTGGCTGCTCGCGAAGCTGAGCGGCCTCGTGTTCGAGACGGTCAGCGTGCCGATCGATGCCGCGTCGCGCGCGGAGTTGCTGTTGCTGTCGCCGTCGATTCTCGTGCCGTGCCTCACCCACGACGGCAACACGGTATGGGACACGCTCGCGATCGCCGAATACCTGAACGAAATCCGGCCGCAGGCGCGGCTGCTGCCTGAAGACCGCAGAGCCCGCGCGCATTGCCGGTCGATCTGCGGCGAGATGCATTCCGGTTTCAGCGCGTTGCGCTCCGCGTTGCCGATGAACCTGCGCGCGCATTTCCCCGGCTTCCGCATCTGGTCGCGCGCGCAGCACGACATCGAGCGGATCGTGACGATCTGGCGCGAGTGCCTGGCCGCGTATGGCGGCCCCTGGCTGTTCGGTGCGGAGATCGGCATCGCCGATGCGATGTATGCGCCGGTCGTCACGCGCTTCCTGACCTACGACGTGAAGCTCGAGCCCGATATCGCCGAGTACTGCATGCAGGTGCTCGCGCATCCGTTCGTCGCGGAGTGGATCGATGCGGCGAAGGCGGAGCACGAAGACATCGACGAACTCGACATGGAGTTCTGACGCACGGGTTCGCCCCGCGCTTTCAATTGCACTACACGCGCTAGCATCGAAATGAACTTTCCGCTGTGGCTGCGCGACTCGCAAACGTTTTACCTTGATTTCGGTTCGAAACGAGGACGAATCCCCTAAAGGATGTTGAGCACGCTGACGTAAACGAGTCACGGGGATGACTCGCGATCACATGCTTTCGACGTGCGACGCGCAGTCCGAAAAAATCAGCGCAGCAGGGGAATCGACGTGAATCGTCAGCAATCGTGGACGCGTACAGCGGCGCCCGGGGAGATCATTTACTCCGAGGGCTTTGCGGGTGAGCCCGTCATCTTCTTGATCACCGACGGCAAGGTCGAGCTGTCCACGCGATGCGACGACAAGCGCGTCGTCGTCGCGACACTCGGCCGCGGCGAGTTCTTCGGTGAATCGGCGCTGCTCGCAGCCGAGCCGCGTGCGCATACCGCGAAGGCCCTTTCATTCTGTCAACTGACGGTCGTGCCGGCCGGCATGCTCGACGACGAAATCGAGCGCGTGTCGGCGCTGCTGCGTCACATCGTGCGAACGATGATCCGCCGCGTGAAGCGCAAGGACGACCAGCTCGCGACCTACACCCACGCCGACTTCATGCCGGGCGTGCTGTCGTATGCGCATGTGCTGTCGTTGATGGCGGGCGCCGAAGCGCGCGATAGCGGCGACACATGGGCGCGCCGGCCGATGCAGGCCCATGCGGCCGAAACGTCGGTGCCGCTCGCCGACGTGATCCGCAAATGCCGCGCGATTGCCGGCCACTCGCGGCCGCACGTGCTCGCGATGCTGCGACGCATGGAGAAGCTCAATCTCGTCACGATCGAAGCGGCGCAGACGGACCATGCGGGCGGGGCGGTCGACTATGCGGCGTCGTCGGATGCACGCCAGGTCGTCACGTTCGACGCCGCGCGCGTGATCGATCGCGCGCAGCAGGTGGCCGATCACGATCTCGACCTGTCGATCAACAGCGAACTCGAACTCATCGAGCTGGCCGACCTCGAAGCGCTGATCGGCGTCGAGAAGACGATGCTGCTCAACAAACTGTCGAACGGCGAGATTGCCGACGAGTTGTTCGCGTTCCGTAAATCAAAGGTGCTCAGTTACGTCGAACAGAAGGGCGTGACGTACTTCTCGCGACGCAACGCGCGACGGGGAGAGGTGCGTGCGCTGGAGGATCTCGTGTCGATCGACCAGCGCACGCTGTTCGACGTCATCAGCGCGTTCGATACGTACGATCTCGCGAAGCTGATCGCGAATCTCGACGATCGCGCGGTGGCCGACAAGCTGTTTTCCGTGATGACCGAGGCGCGGCGCAACGAGGTGTCGTGGGTGATGCGCCGCGAGCTCAAGCTCGATCCGGTCGAGATCGAGGATATCGAGCAACGCGTGCTGGATGCCGTTCGCGCGGCGAAGGCGCCGGCGGCGGGCACTGCGCCTGTCGCATCGGCATCGGACGCATGACGAGGAGACGCGCATGGATCTGTTGACGCTGGCCGGTGTGCTGTTGGGTGGTGCTGCGATCGTGTTCGGTTTCGCGCTGGAAGGCGGCCATTTCTCGATGCTGTTCCAGTTCGAGGCGCTCGTCATCGTGCTCGGCGGCACGCTCGGCGCGGTGATGATCCAGAACACCTGGGCGCGCTTCTTCGACGCGGTGAAGCAACTGCGGCTCGCGTTCGTGCGGGCGCGCGAGGTCGATCGCAAGAACCTGTCCGACCTGCTCGAATGGGGCGACCGCGCGAAGCTCGACGGGTTGCTCGCATTCGAATCGATGGACGTGAGCGGCATCCATCCGTTCGCGCGCCGCGGGCTCGAACTGCTGGCGAACGGTGTGTCGACCGCCGTGCTCGAAGACGCGTTGCAGCGCGAACTCGATGCCTATGAACGCAGCCGCCTCGCCGCCGCGCGCGTGTGGCAGCAGGCCGGCGGGTATGCGCCGACGTTCGGCATTCTCGGGTCGGTGCTCGGGCTCGTGCAGGTGACGAGCCATATTCTCGAACCGGCGCAACTCGGGCCGGGCATCGCGGTTGCTTTCATCGCGACGCTGTACGGGTTGGCATTCGCCAACCTCGTGTTCCTGCCGCTTTACGGCAAGCTGCGCGCGCAGATCGACAGCGAGCTGCGGTTTCGCAAGCTGTATCTCGACGGCTTGCTCGCGATCTCGCGCAAGGAATCGCCGCATACGATCGAGACGCGCCTGACCGGCGACGTGCGCGGTCGCGCGGTCGAATCGCTCGCGTGATGCGCGTGTGCCGTACGACGAACCCGGAATGCCAATCGCATGACTGCTCGAACTGACGGCGCATCCGCCGCCGATCGCGACGACGACGAACTCGAAGGCGCGCAATCCGGCCGCTGGCTGATTTCGTACGCGGATCTCATCACGACGCTGATGGTGCTGTTTCTCGCGTTGTACGTGCTCCAGCTCGCGAAATACAACGCGCTCGATGCGCGGTACCAGACGCTCGCGCGGCATGCCGAAAGCGCGGCGAGCGCATCCACTGCTGCTATCGCTGCCGTGACGCCTGAGCATTCGCCGCCCTGGCTCGCGTTGCTCGAGTCGTTGAAGTCGAACGGCCGAATCTCGCTCGTGAAAGCGCCGCATGGCGTTGAGATCGGCATCGACGCGAAGATCCTGTTCAATGTCGGCGATGCGCGGCTGCTGCCCGATTCGTCGCCCGTGCTGAACCAGATCGCGCGGGCGCTAAGCGATCACGCGACCGGCGACATTCTCGTCGAAGGGCATACCGACAGCGTGCCGATCGCGAACGCGAAATACGAATCGAACTGGGAGCTGTCGTCGGCGCGCGCGGGGAGTGTCGTGCGCTACCTGACCGAGCGCGGCGTCGCCCCGCACCGGCTCGCGGCGATCGGGCGGGCCGATACGCAGCCGCTCGTCGCGGGCGACGATGCCGCCGCGCGGGCGCGCAACCGGCGTGTCACGATCTTCGTTGCATACTGATGCGCGCTGAATTTTCGTTGTTCGCGCATCTATAAGCGGCCGCATATGTCCGCCTGACAACAACATAACGAATCTCGCATGATGATCATGTGAAATCAGCGATGCGGTTCTGCGCGTGCATGCCGATAACCCAAACTGGCTCAGACCGAGCGGTTATCGAGGGTTCCCCATGCATTTCTGGCGCAAGCTTTCCATACAGAACAAGCTGATTCTCAGCATGACGAGTTGCCTGCTCGTGTTCGTCGCGATCTCGAGCGGGCTCAGCATCCGCCTGATCGGCAACGCGGTGCGCGATCGCGTCGTGCGCGAAGAGCTGCCGACGGCCGTGAACGGCATCCGCGCCGACGTGCAGCGACAGATGGCCGGGCCGATCGCCGCGTCGCGGATTCTCGCGCGCGATGCGTTCCTGCTGCAATGGGAAGCCGACGGCGAACCCGACGCCGGCACGCGCAACTGGATCCAGCTCGCGAAGAACGTGAAGGACGAGCAGAAGGCGGCGTCGGTGCAGTGGGTGTCCGTGAAGAGCGGCAACTACTATAACGAAGCGGGCCTGCAGCGGAAGGTGACCGACAAGGATCAGTGGCTGACCGGCTTCCTGTCGTCCGGCAAGGCGTTCGACGTGAACATGGACCGCGAGGTGACGGTCGGCGGCTACATGATGTTCATCAATAGCCGCGTCGAGCTTGATGGCGTGCCGATCGGCGCGGCGTGTATGAGCCTGTCCGTCGATGCGCTCGCGAAGGGTATTGCTGCTTACCGGATTGGGGAGACCGGGTTCGCGTATCTCGTGCGTCCCGACGGCGCGATCATGATGCATCGCGATACGGCGCTGATCGACGGCAAGCATTTCATGAAGGACCAGCAGGGGTTGCCGGGCGATGCGTCGTCGACGTTGCTGGCTGGGCAGCCGTATGCGTATCTGAGCTACAACGGTGATGGCGGTGCGCGATTTATCGCGACGTCGTTTATTCCGGAGTTGAATGCGTATGTGGTTGTCGAGGTGCCGCAGGCTGAGCTGCTCGGGCCCGTGACGCGTGCGATTCGTAGCGCTGCGCTGGTTGCGGCGGTGGTGGGGCTGGGTGTCGCACTGCTCGTGATCTGGCTGGTGGGGCGTGCGATTGCCGCGCCGATCCGCCGCGCGGCGACGCTGCTGTCGGAGATCGCCAGCGGGCAGGGTGACCTCACGCGCCGCATGACGGTCGAGAGCCAGGACGAGATCGGGCAGTTGTCGGATGCGTTCAACCGGTTCGTGTCGTCGCTGTCGACGCTGGTGCACAGCATTCGCGCGGCTTCCTCGTCGATTGCGACCGGGTCGGCGCAGATTGCGACGGGGAATGCGGATCTCAGCGAGCGCACCGAAGGACAGTCGAGCAACCTGGAGCGCACGGCTTCGTCGATGGAAGAAATCACGGCCGTGGTGCGGAACAACACCGAAACGGCGACGACGGCCGCGAAGATGATCAACGGTGCCGCCGATACGGCGGCGCGCGGCGGGCAGGTGGTGGGTGAAGTCGTGACCACGATGCAGGAGATCAGCGACGCGTCGCAGCGGATCTCCGAGATCATCGTGATGATCGACAGCATTTCGTTTCAGACGAATATTCTCGCGTTGAATGCGGCGGTGGAAGCGGCGCGGGCCGGGGAGCAGGGGCGCGGGTTTGCGGTGGTGGCTTCGGAAGTGCGGAACCTGGCGCAGCGCAGCGCGCAGGCGGCGAAGGAGATCAAGACGCTGATCGAGCATAGCGCGGGGACGGTGAATACCGGGTCGCGGCTGGTGAGTGAGGCCGGGAAAGTGATGCGCGATGTGGTGTCGCAGGTTCAAGGCGTGAGCGCGATGATGAGCGAGATCGCCGAGGCGAGTCTGGAGCAGAGTGCCGGGATTGATCAGATTGGCGATGCGGTGCAGTCGCTCGATCAGATGACGCAGCAGAATGCGGCGCTGGTGGAGGAAAGCGCGGCGGCCGCGGCGAGCTTGAAGCAGCAGGCGGCGGAATTGACCCGGCTGGTGTCGGCTTTCAAGGTGGATGAGTAAAGGGCTGATTCTAGGGTTGGAATTGGGTGTTTCTGATGCGGCTGCCGTGGGGTTACGGTGGCCGTTTTGCTTGTTGACGCCGGATTGACGGCGCTTACAGAAATGAAACGCATTTCCAGATTTAATGGTTGGGGCCGCTGGTGCTTGCTGCTCCGTTCTTGCTAGCTTCAGTGCGCGTTCCTGCTGGGCTTGTGATACCTTGTGAGCTCGCGCGATATTGGGATACGGGGGACGCGTGCATATTTCAAAGCTAACGCTCATAAACTATCGAAATTTCTCTAACGCCACGCTGAGATTTAGCAAGGGTGTTAATACGATCATTGGAGAAAATGGCGCGGGGAAGTCCAACGTACTAAGAGCAATCAGACTCATGTTGGACGACAACATGGTTCGGGCGTCATACAGGCTCAATGAGTTGGACTTCTATCGGGGACTTGGTTCCTGGCGCGGCCACTGGATCATCATAAGCGTCGAGTTCGAGGAGATCAGCGCAGATGAGTCGATTCAAGCGCTCTTCGTACATGGCACGGGAGTCGGGCAGGCCGGTGGGGCCGTGGGGCTAGCAACGTACAACCTGATATTTCGTCCCAATAAACAGATCCGAATGAATCTGGCAGCGCTCGCGGATTTTGATGTGGCGGGGATGAAGGCAATTCTTGATCAGGTAACGATCAACGACTACGAAACTTTATTTACGGGGCGGAGCGTCGCTGATTTCTCAGATCCGGCGGTCTATCGGCGCATCGTAGGAGACTTTGGCAACGCTGTATTTAGCAATGAAGTCGAGTTTCCGGAACTGGGTGCGCGCATTCCTGGTACGCTGTCAGTCACCAAGGAGGTGTCATTTACCTTCATTCAAGCACTGCGTGATGTGATATCCGAGTTTCACAACAACCGGACGAACCCTCTTCTCACATTGCTGAAGAGCAAGAGCGGACAGATTGACCCTTTACAGTTTCAACCAATCGTAGATCGCGCGCGGCAACTGAACAGAGAAATTGAGAATCTGAACGATGTGCGAACTGTTCGCTCCGACATCGTGGATACGATCCATGGAGCTGCCGGTCAGACCTACTCTCCGTCCTTGCTAGCAATCAAATCTGATCTTCCGGATGAAGCGGATTTGCTGTTCCAATCGCTCAAGCTCTTCGTCGGTGAGTTCGATGCGGCCCATGAAGGAAGCATCCAGGAGCTCAGCCTTGGAGGCGCCAATCTGATTTTCCTGACGCTGAAGCTTCTGGAGTTCAAGTACCAGCACGAACGTCAGGCGCTTGCGAACTTTCTGCTTATTGAGGAACCAGAGGCGCACCTACATACGCACGTCCAGAAGACGTTATTTGATCGAATCGGATATACGGGGGCGCAGATCATCTATTCGACGCACTCGACGCACATCTCAGAGGTGAGCAACATCCAGAGCGTCAACATCTTGGGGCGCAACGGGACTGCTTGTGAGGCGTTCCAGCCGTCGACAGGGCTTACTCCTGAACAGGTGGGCAACCTCCAGCGCTACCTCGACGCCGTTCGCAGTAACCTGCTCTTTGCAAAGAGCGTGCTCTTGGTGGAGGGCGACGCCGAAGAAATCCTCATCCCATTGATGGTGAAGAAGGTTCTTGGCGTAAGCCTCGACGAGCTTGGAGTCAGTCTGGTTAATATCGGCAGCACGGGCTTCGCCAATGTCTCTGTGCTGTTCCACGAGACTAGAGTCCGCCGACGTTGCTCGATCATCACCGACCTGGACGCGGCATTTATGAACCCGCACCCCGTACTGGGTGACGATCCTGAGACATTGAAATTCAAAAACAAACTGCTCGGATCCCAAACGTCCGGAGCGGCTCGCAAAGTCGCACTCGATGCGCTAGTCGCTGGTAACGCATGGGTTCGGCCCTTCTATGCCGCGAATACATTCGAAGTTGACTTCGTGGCATGCGGCAATGTCGGGGCGGTGGTCGCATCAGTCAATGATGTCTATGCGCAGCCCGCAACGCGCGCTGAATCGATAGCTCAGTTGAATTCGGGCGATCCGGCTCAGTTCGGCAGGCGCGTACTAACCATGGCCAATTATGAAGGCAAGGGTTGGTTCGCCATTCTTCTGGGCAAGCGAATAGATCACAGAACCGTCATCCCACCCTACATCCGGCAGGCGATCGTCTTCGCGCATGGTACGTTCTCGACCGAGCTGATCTTCAGCATACTGAAGCACCGAGTGACCGTTAACAATCCGGGCGGACCCGCCACACCGCCAGCACTGCAACACTATTGGGAACGCCTGCTTGAGTATCGCGCAGGCCGGATTGACTTCAACACTATCAGGGCGGAGGCAGCTGTAGGGCTCGCCGGCGATCAGATCCTCGCATTTCTGGGAGATCTGCCGTGACGTTCGCGTGGACTCGGACCGAGCTGAACGATGAACAGTCGGAGGCTGTACGCGACGAGAACAGTGTGTTCTTGGTTGCCTGTCCGGGCAGCGGAAAGACTAGAACACTCACCTACAAGATCGCCTATGAGCTATCACGCCTGCAGAGCAAGCGACAGTTCATCGTCGCTCTCACTTATACGCACCGAGCGGCCGACGAAATTCATGAGCGTATTGAAGGGCTAGGCGTCGACACCTCGCAGCTATGGATAGGAACGATTCACTCATTCTGCCTGGAATGGATCTTGAAGCCCTATGGGATCTACGAACCGGCGTTAGCGCATGGCTTCCGGATCATCGACAGCCATGAGCAAGAGAACCTACTTGCAGAGCTGTGCCGGACGCAGCCAGGAATTACCTACTGGGACTGCGAATACTATTTCACCGATCAGGGGTACGTTCTGGCGTGCAGGGATCAAGGCAAGCACGAACGTCTTCATGCCATTTTTGCGATGTATTTCCGCCATCTCGCGGATAACAGGCAAATTGACTTTGAGCAGATCCTCTTCTATGCGTCGCGCCTGATCCAAAGTCAACCTCAGATAGCTAGAGTCTTGGCTAACATCTTCCCGTGGATGCTGGTTGATGAATACCAGGACACGAAGAGGATTCAATACGAGGTCGTTGCCACCATCGTTAGAACTGGAGCAGAGCGAACAAAACTGTTTGTTGTTGGCGATCCCAACCAAGCGATCTTTGGCTCCCTTGGTGGCTTCGCAATGCCGGTTACCGAACTTCGGCGGCTCTGTGGTGTGCGGCTGGAGGAGCGCGCGCTGTCTGAAAACTATCGGTCCACCGATCGGCTGATCAGGTATTTCTCGAACTTCACCGTTCAGGAGACCAACATTCGCGGAGCCGCGTCCGATCGAGCGTTCCCTAGTAACGTCAGCTACAACACCAATCTGGAGCGAGACCAACTGGAGGCTGAGCTTGTGAGACTCATCAGGCTCAGCACCGCCCAAGGTTTTGTAGCGGATCAGATCTGTGTTCTGGCGCCGTGGTGGATTCTGTTGGCGGGAGTTACACGTCGACTTGCTGCCGCTTTGCCTGAGTACCAGTTCGATGGCCCGGGCATGGTTCCCTTCAGCCGCGACCAGGAGAACTTCTGGTATCGGTTGTCGCGAATTGCACTGACAGAGGCGTCCCCTGCGCAGTATGTCCGGCGGCTGCGTTGGGCTGCGGAGGTAATTAGGGATCTAGGAAATGAAGGCATCGACACTCGGGAGCTGTCCGCTAAGCAGCTTCTTCGGGAGAGTAATTCTATTCGGCTGAATCAGCCTGATGGGCTTCGATATCTCGCGGAGTACTTTGCGTTATTGATGGATCGCCTCAGAATTGACTGGCAATCACATCATCTGCTCTCGGAGCATTACCAAGCCTTCTTTGACAGTTCGGCTGCGAAGATTGACCGGCTACATAGGGAAGGTGCCGCGTACATCGGCGGAATTGACTTCTTCCGTAAGGTGTTCCAACATCGAAACGGCATCACCGTTAACACCATCCATGGCGTCAAGGGTGCGGAGTTCGACGTTGTGATAGCGTTTGGCCTGCTGCAGGGAATGGTTCCGCATTTTAGTGAAGAAGCAGAGGCAGATAGTGGTATCAACAGCGCCAAAAAGTTGCTTTACGTTATTGGCTCGCGGGCGCGCAAACATCTTTATTTGATATCGGAGCGGCAACGAATGAGAGGGGGGCGACGAGGCTCTTACGCTGCAACGAACATACTTGCCGCGTGCGCGTTCGATTATGACGTCGTGTAGACAATGTCGTGGCGAGGGGTGATGTTAGAAAACACATTCTTCAGCAACAGATTCCATGGAAACATCTTATTTTCGTGAATGACTTGTCGAACTGCAGAAAGGGATCGGCACTCTGACAGTGACGTTGCCTTAACGCCTGCTGTTGACCCATTCGTCGGAGGGGCTAAGCCGCCAATGCCGATGAAGGAGACCTTCACTAGCGGGCTGCCCTCGTACCATTGCAAATCAGAATGGACATCACGGTTCCCGTCATGCAGGTTTGTTATTAGCTGTATTCAACATGCCAAGATTAAAATAATTAATATTTTAATTAATATATGCCATTGTCACGTGATGGACTCAAGTTTGGTCGCAAAAGTTTGAAGGAAATCTAGACTTTCTTATACCCACATTCGTCGGCTCTCCTGAGCATAGACCTGTCCGCCTCGTTGGTGTCGAGGGAGATCTCCCTCATGAACAATCTGATTTCTACGGGCGGTGAATATTGTAATTGGGACTGGAGCTCCCGAGGGGGGCTTCCGCTCTTAAGCGGTCGTCGCTTCGAAATAACGGCAGTTCTTGGGTCGGCAACGATCAACCGTATCTAATTAGATTCAAGCGCTTCAGCGGACATTCAGGAACGTGACGCGACGAATTCGCAGCCTCGCTCTTGGGTTGCGTGTCCCCCTATACCGAACGGCCAATCCCCTTCATTTCCCCATTTCTGAGATGCTAGCCGGACTAAACTGGTCATGAAGCCTTGCTTCTCACCATCTGAAGCGGAGCGCAGCCGTCTCCGAATCGATGGTCGAAATAAAGCCGTCTTGCCCAACAAGACCCAGCGAAGAGGGGAGAAAGAAGGGGAAACCCGAGGCATCAAAGAAGCGCGGGCCGCATGGGCGGCAACCCATACGACCCGCTGACCACCACCAACTCACACCAGGAGTCGGAAATGGCTGACGCCAATACTAAGCCACGTCGTAGAAAGAACAAACCGGTCAACATGCAAAAGACGTTTGAGCTGGTCCTGCGCAACTACCCGGACCTACCCAAGCGAGGCTGGCCGTATCTGCCGTGGATGAAGGCGATCGACATTGATTTCAAGATCTTCGGATTTAGGCCTGGCGACCGCGTATACGTGGACGCCAACTACGCGACCCGGCAGATCACGATCACGCCGGATTACAGCCAGTTGGCGTTGCGAGAGCAGCCGTACCACGATCTTGACCGTGGACCGTCGACGCTATAACGCCTGCTAGGGCCGCTTGATGCGGCCCTGGCGAGTGGAATGCAGGCGTTTCCCGAATGCGACTGACTGCCGGGGCGACACCGCCCCGGCCATTGCCGCAAACGCCGCGACTCACACCTCCAGCCACCTTCAACAACTGTCACGACATCAAGGTCCGTGAGGCGACACGGCGCCTGCCGAAACAGCCGAATGGCGTCAAATCATCAAATCAACGTCCACCGGCTTGCCGCTTCACAAGCGCCCCCCGCTGCAACACATACTCGACCCGCGCGCCTTCATCGGCCACGACTCCGATATCCTCAAGCGGATTCCCATCCAGCACGACGAGGTCGGCGATCGCCCCAACGGCAACCACCCCAAGCTGCCCCTGCATATTGACGATCTCCGCCGCCACGCTCGTCGCCGACCTAAGCGCTTCCAGATTCCCCAGCACCTCCGCCCGAATCCGAAACTCTCCGCTTTGAAATGCGTGCATTTCCCCGAGCAGATCCGACCCGAACCCCATCTTCACGCCGGCGTTCGCATAGATTTCCAGCGATTCGCGTCCTTTCTGCTGAACGGAAGCCACCTTCGCCACCGATTCCGGCGGCATCCCGAACTCTGCGCCGTGTTTGGCAAGCGCGTCATAAGTCACAAGCGTGGGCACCACAAACGCCCCACGCTCATGCATCAGCTTCGCCGCCGCCTCATCCACAAGATTCCCATGCTCGATCGTCCGCACGCCGCATCGCACCGCCCGAGCAATCGCCCGCCCCGTATACGCATGCGCCATCACATAAGTATTCGCGGCCTCGGCTTCATCCACGATGGCTCGAATCTCGTCCTCGGAGTACTGCGTGTTCGCAATCGGGTCGGTCGGCGAAGCAACGCCACCTGACGCCATGATCTTGATCTGCGTCGCGCCTTTCTGAATTTCTTCACGCACGGCAAGCCGCACACCTTCGACCCCATCCACCACCCGAGCAATCGCCCCCGTCCTGAAGCAGCAAGAACAAGGCTCCAGCAAATCCCCGCGCGGCCGAAAGTCCCCATGCCCGCCGGTCTGCGACAACGCCTTTCCCGACGGAAAAATCCGCGGCCCCGACACCAGCCCGGATTCGACCGCCTGCATCAAGCTCCAGTCCGCGCCCCCAGCATCACGCACGCTGGTAAACCCACGCGACAACATCGCATCGAGAATCGGCAACGACCGAATCGCGGCAAGAATATTCGGCTGCGTCGCATTCACACCGAGATTCGCATTCGAAGCCAGCACATGCACATGGCAATCGATGAACCCGGGCATCACGGTCTTGCCGCGCACGTCGATCACCTGCGCATTCGGAAAATCCACCGGCCGATCGGTGACTTCGACAATCCGGTCGCCGTCGATCACGACATGATGATGGTCGAGCAGCACGCCCCGTTCGAGATCGAGTACGTTGCCGCCTTGCAGCACGGTAATGGTCATGGATAGAGATCCTTATCGATTGACGGAAGCGCCACGCTTGACGTCCTTCACGAAGCGCGTGCCGACGAAACTGACGGCCGCCGCGAGCGTCACATAGAACGCAGGCGCCATGTTGCTGCCGGTGCGGGCGATGAGCCACGTGATCAGGAACGGCGCGAAGCCGCCGAAGATCGTCACCGCGAAGTTGTAGGCGACGGACAGCCCGGTCGACAGCACCTTGGTCGGGAACAGTTCGGCGAACGCCGCGAGGATCGGCCCCGTGTAGGTCGCGATCAGCACGCCGAACACGGCCTGGAACACGATCAGCGACGTGAACCCCGGCGCATGGTTGATCCACGCGAACATCGGCCACGCGAGCACGAAGATGGCCAGCGCCGATCCGGACAGGAACACGCGCCGTCCCCACACGTCGGCGAGCCGCCCGACGATCGGCGAGCAGCACATGATCATCAGCCCGCCGACCATGCCGGCCGCGAAACCGGTCGATTGCGGCAGATGCAGCGTGCGCACGGAATACGTCGGCATGTAGAAGAGCAGCACGTAGGTGCAGACGGTCCACAGAATGACCATCGAAAAGCTCGCGAACGTCTCGCGCGGGTAGGTGGACAGCACTGCCTTCAGCGGCGAGCTCTCTTTCGCCTGCGCTTCGACGGCGCTGAATGCGGGCGTCTCGTCGATATGGCTGCGGATGTAGTAGCCGACGGGCCCGACGATGATTCCGAGCAGGAACGGCAGACGCCAGCCCCAGCTATGCAGCGCCTGCGCGTCGAGCGACGTCGTGACGAAGGTGCCGGTCGCGGCGCCGAGCAGCACCGCGAAGCCGATGCTCGACTGGATCCAGCTCGAGTAGTACGCGCGCTTCTCCGGCGGCGCGTATTCTGTGAGGAACGCGGTGGCGCCGCCCATCTCGCCGCCGGCCGAGAAGCCTTGCAGCAGCCGCGCGACGACGATCAGCAGCGGTGCGGCGATACCGGCCTGTTCGTAGGTCGGCGCGAGCCCGATGAGCGCGGTGCCGGCGGCCATCATGAGGATGGTGAGCGACAGCGCGGCCTTGCGCCCGACCTTGTCCGCGTAGATGCCGAGCACGATGCCGCCGACGGGCCGCATGAAGAAGCCGACGCCGAACGTCGCGACGGTCAGCAGCACGGACGTCAGTTCGTTGCCGGTCGGAAAGAACAGTTTCGCGATGATGACCGCGAAGAAGCTGTAGACGGTGAAATCGAACCATTCGAGACCATTGCCGATCACGGTCGCGACGATGGCGCGGCGGCGCTGCTGCACTGCCGCATCGACGGCAGGCGCGGCGCGCGGGGAAAGCGTTCCTTGCATGGTCTCTTCCTCTATCGGAATCAGAAGACGGGACGGCTGCCCCGCGTGAACCCATGCTAAGGACAGCGCGATTTTTTTCTGAAACGAAAGATTTGCATGCACGCATGCGCTACGCGCATGCATCGCGATCAGGGCGCGGTCTGTTTCTCCGCCTGTTCGAACAGCCAGCGTGTGAACAGGCGCGCGGCCTGGTTCTGCGCGCGGTCGTTCGGCGAGATCACGTAGTAGCCACCGCCGTGGCTCGCGGATGCGTCGGTCACGCGCACGAGCAGCCCGGCCTCGATACACGCGTCGATCATGTAGCGCCAGCCGAGCGACACGCCCTGGCCGAGAATCGTCATCTGCACGATCTGCGGATACGAGTTGATGGTGATGTCCTGCGGCAGCGCCTTCTGTCGATCGATGTCATGCATGCCGAACCATTCAGGCCAGGACATCCATTGACGCTGCCCGTCCTCGAGGCGCAGCAGCGTCTCGTTCGCGAGATCGGCCGCGGCGAGCGTGCGGCCGGCCAGGTAACCCGGCGCGCAGACGGGAAACACTTCCTCGTCGAACAGGCGGCGCGCGGTGTATTCGGCCGGCGCCTGCTGGCGCACGTAGTACACACCCACGTCGAACTCTGCCGGCGACATCGACGCGAGCCCGTCGCGCACGATCAGCCGCAGCTTGATGTCCGGATAGGCGGCGCGAAACTCGGGCAGGCGCGGCGTGAGCCACAGCAACGCCACACCGGACGAGCACGCGATCGTCAGTTCGAGATCGCCGTAGGGCTTCATCACATCGTGCGTGGCTTCCGCGCATTGCGTGAGGAGATGGTGCACCTGCGCGGCGTATTGCTCGCCGGCGATCGTCAGCCGCAGCGAACGATGTTCGCGCACGAACAGCGAGCGGCCGAGGAATTCCTCGAGCTGCTGGATCTGCCGGCTGATCGCGCTTTGGGTCAGATGCAGTTCGGCGGCCGCGCGCGTGAAGCTCGCATGCCGCACGGCGGCTTCGAACGCGATGAGGCACTGAAGGGGCGGCAGGGGCGTGATGCGCATGGCAGCTTGGGAGGTCGAGGAGGCTGCCGATATGATACGAGTGGATCGAAAGGAAATCACAAGGAAGCAGGGTGCCGCCAGCCGCCGTATTCATGCGAAGATTGACCGCACAACACACTCGCCCGAGAACGACGTGACCCTATTCAACCCTGAGAGCAGACCGGACGCCGCCCATCCGCCGTGGATGCCCGTCGCGATGGCCGAACTCGGCATCCGCCGCCATCCGCCCGGCAGCATCAACCCGCGCATCGTCGAATACAACAACCAGACGAACCTGGTCGGCTACGACGACAAGATTTCCTGGTGTTCGTCCTTCGTCAACTGGTGCATGACGCACGCCGGCATACGCGGCACGGGCTCCGCGCTCGCGCGTTCGTGGCTCGAATGGGGGAGGCCGCTGGAACGCCCGGTCTACGGTTGCATTGCAATCCTGACACGCGACGATCCCGCGAGCTGGAAAGGGCATGTCGGTTTCTATCTGCGGCACGACGACGAACAGGTGTATCTCTTCGGCGGCAACCAGCTGGAAGAAGTCCGCGAACTCGCGTACCCGTTGAACGAGGTGATTGGCTACCGCTGGCCCGACGCCGCATGATCACCGCATGCTGAACCGTCTGGTGCTGAACGACGATCCGGTGCCGCAGCGTCTCGCCGACTATGCGCGTGCGCAGTGGGAACGGCCGTCGGTGCAGCGCTGGGTCAAGCTGAAACGGCCGCCGCTGTAATTTGCAATGAATGTGCTCGGCCCGATCCTCATCGTGCTCCTGCTGGCTGCCGGCGTGTTCGTTGCGATCCGGTTCTGGCACAAGCCCGTCACGCGTATCGTTACCGTCATCGCAGGGCTGGGCATCGCGTGGGCGGCGGTCTATCTGATCGCGTTGTCATCGGTCAAATGCCTGGGATCGTGCGGCTGACGAGCGGGGCGCCGGCAAGCGTGGAAGCCGGCGCCGTATCGTGATCGCGCTCAGTTCTTCGCCACTGCCTCCACCTCCGGCCCACCCGCCGCGTCATTCCTGCTCCACCCACCCCCAAGCGACCGATATAGCGCCACCGCCGCCAGCGCATGTTCACGCTTGACCTGATTCAGCGAATCCGAATCCCGCAGATACACCTCCTGCGCGGACAGCACATCCAGAAAATCCGTCGCACCGCCCTTATAGAGCTGATTCGCCAACCCAAGCGCCTTGTCCGATGCAGCCAGCGCACTACCCAGCCTGCGCGTTGCCTCATCGGAACTGACGAGATTCGCCCGCGCATCCTCGACTTCCCGCAACGCCTGCAGCATCGTCTGCCGCAACCCGAGTTCCGACTCGCGCATCCGGCTTTCGCTCTGCGAGATATCGGCGGTAATGCGCCCCGCATTGAAAATCGGGCTCGTCGCACTCAACGCCGCACTGAACAGGTTATCGGTCAACGTCGGCAACCCGAGATAAGAAGCCGCCAGAATCCCGTCCGTCAGGTTCAACGAAAACTTCGGATACCGTTCGGCCTTCGCCACACCGACTTGTGCCGCCCGCCGCTCGACCTGCGCATACGCCGTCAGCACATCCGGCCGCCGCAGCAACGCCTGCGAAGGCAACGTCCCCGGCGCGCCAACCGGCGGCGCAGGAATCTCCCCAGCCTGTACCAGCAAGAGCCGATCGACCGATTCCGGCGTGCGTCCCGAATACACCGCAATCAGATTGAGCTGATGCGCGATCTGCGCCTGCGTCGGCGGAATCCGCGCTTCGAGCGCATCGAGCTGGTTCTGCGCACGCGTGACGTCGAGCTCGGTCGACAGCCCGAACGCCTGCCGCTTGCGCGTGAGTTCGAGCGCATGCTGGCGGATCTTCGCGTTGTCCTGCAGGATCTTCAGTTCCTGCTGCGCCCAGCGCAGGTCGACATACGCGGAAGCCGCATCGGCCGCGAGCGCGAGCCGCATCGCATCTTCCGCATGCTTCTGCCCGACGAGTTCCGCTTGCGCGGCAAGCAGATCGAGCCGTTCACCGCCAAACACATCCGGCGACCAGCTCAACGCGAGCCCGGCACCCGCCTGCCGCACATAGCCGAGCGGCGGCGGCGTGTTCTGCCGCGCGTCGGCCGCATGCGCGGTCGCATCGAGTTCGGGCAGCAGCACCGCGCGCTTCTGCACGGTCAGCGCCTGCGCCTGCTTCACGCGTTCGGCTGCTGCCTGCAGATCGAGGTTGCCGTCGAGCACGGTGGCGATCAGCCGGTCGAGCGCGGGATCGTGGAATTGCGCCCACCACGCGGCGGCGTCGATGTCCGCACGCGGCACATCGGTGTCCCATGCATCCGGCGCGAGCGTCCGAACCGAATCCTGAAGCGCCGGATGCTGCGCGGGCTGCACCGCACAACCTGCGGCGAGTGCGCTGATGGCGAGGGCGACGAGAAGTTTTTTCATGATGGTGATGACCTCAACCTCAGTGCGCGTCCGGCGGCGGCGCGTTCAGGGAAATGGGTTTGGAGAAGACGACCGCGAGCAGCGCGACGACGAAGCACAGCGACAGTGCGTAGTACGCATCCGCATAGGTGAGCGTCAGCGCTTCGCGATAGATCAGGTGATGCAGGTTCGCGAGCCCGGCTTGCGCGGTGTCCAGCGTGTTGCCGGCCACCGACGTCCAGTACGCGGCCTGCCGATCGAGCAGCGAGGCGATCTGCGGCTGGCCGGCGCTCACGTGCTCGTTCAGACGCAGGTAGTGAAAGTTCAGCCGGTCGTTGAGCATCGTCGCGCTCACCGCGATGCCGATCGCCCCGCCGAGATTGCGCATCAGGTTGAACAGGCCGCTTGCCGATTTCAGGCGCGACTGCGGCAACGAGCCGAGCGCCATCGTCACGATCGGCGGCACGCTGAACTGCTGGCCGATGCCGCGCAGCGCCTGCGGCAGCAGCAGTTCGCGCCAGCCCCAGTCGTGCGTGATCGGCGTGTACAGGTAGCAGCCGAGCCCGAAACAGATCAACCCGAACACGAGCAGCGCGCGCAGGCTGAAGTAGCGCGCGGCGAACGCATACGCACAGAGCGCAATCAGCTGGAACGCGCCGACCGACAGCAGCGCCATGCCGATCTGCAGCGAGCTGAACGCGCGCACTTGCGCCAGAAACAGCGGCGTCAGGAACACGGTCACGAAGATCCCGATGCCGGTGACGAACGACAGCAGGCTGCCGATCCCGAAGTTGCGCACGACGAGCGCGCGCAGGTCGACGATCGGATCCTTCGCGGTCAATGCATGCACGATGAACAGGAAACCGCAGATGCCGGAGATCCATGCGCAGATCACGATCGCGTCGTCGCCGAACCAGTTCTTGCGCGGGCCTTCCTCCAGCACGTATTCGAGGCAGCCGAGGAAGCCGGACATCAGCACGATGCCGAGATAGTCGCCGCGCTTGATGAGGCTGAGGTCGGGTTCGTCGATGTGCACGTAGCGCGGCACGAGCGCGGCCACCGCGATGCCCGGCACGAGGTTCAGGTAGAACAGCCAGTGCCACGACCATTGATCGGTGATCCAGCCGCCGATCACGGGGCCGATCGCCGGGGCGAGCGAGGCCAGCGCGCCGATGGTCGTCGACGCGATCAGCCGCTGCTTGCCGGGGAACAGCACGAACGCGGTGGTGAACACGGTCGGGATCATCGCGGCGCCGAGCGCACCCTGCAGCCCGCGAAACAGGATCATCGAGTTGATGTCCCACGCGACGCCGCACAGCATGCTGGTGATCGTGAAGCCGACCGCCGATGCGGCGAACAGCCAGCGCGTCGACATCACCTTCGACAGCCAGCCCGACATCGGGATCACGATGATCTCCGCGATCAGGTAGGCGGTTTGCACCCACGACAATTCGTCCTGGCTGGCGGACAGGCCGCCGCCGATGTCGCGCAGCGACGATGCGACGATCTGGATGTCGAGCGTCGCCATGAAGAAACCGATGCACATCAGCGCGAACGCGAACACGCGCTGCTTCGTGGGTTGCGACGCCGGGTCGCCGGAAAACGCGGTGGTCATCGTCGTCTCCCGCTCAGTTCGCGTGGTCGGTATGCACGGTCACGACCGCGGAGAGCCCGGGGCGCAGCACGTGGTCGAGGCCCGGCTGCGGATCGAGGTGCACGCGCACGGGCACGCGCTGGACGATCTTCGTGAAGTTGCCGGTCGCGTTCTCGGGCGGCAGCACGCTGAAGGTTGCGCCGGTGGCGGGTGCGAGGCTGTCGACGCGGCCGTGCAGTGTCGTGTTCGACGCATCGAGCGACACGTCGACGCGATCGCCCGCGTGCATCTTGCGCAGCTGGTCTTCCTTGAAGTTCGCGTCGATCCACAGGCCGGACGCCGGCACCACAGTCAGCAGCGGCACGCCGACGTTCGCGAGCATCCCGACGCGGCCCGTGCGGTTGCCGACGTAGCCGTCGACCGGCGAGCGGATGGTCGTGTATTCGACGTTGAGCGCGGCGACGCGCTGCGCGGCAAGCGCGGTGTTCACGCGGGCCCGCGCGTCGGCGAGCTGCGCGCCGAGCACGTCGAGCTGCCGCTTCGATGCGAGCAGCGCGGCGTCGCTGCGGTCGACGGCGGCGCCGGCCTTCGAATAGTCGGCGTCCGCGCGTTCGACGATCTGGTTCGACACGGCGTCGGATTTCACGAGCTCGCGATAGCGCACGCGATCCGACGCGGCACGGGTCAGCTCGGCCGACGACGCGTTCTTCTCGGCCGCCTGCTGGCCGATCACCGCGAATTGCAGTTGCTGCTTCGCCTCGAGTTCGGTCACCGCGGAGCGGGCGCTGTCGACTTCGGCGCTGGCCTGTGCGAGCTTCGCGTCGTAGTCGCGCGCATCGAGCTGCACGAGCACGTCGCCGGCCTTCACGCGCTGGTTGTCGGTCACGAGGATCTTGTCGACGAAGCCGTTGACCTTCGGCGCGAGCACGGTCACGTCGCCGCCGACATACGCATCGTCGGTGCTTTCCTGAAAGCGCAGCACGAACAGCCAGTCGAGCGCGGCGGCGGCGACGACGATGACGACGGCACCCACCGCGATGCGCATCCACGGCACGCGACGCTGTTGCTTCGCGGGCTGGTCGAGTGAGGCTGCTTCACGGGATGAGGCAGCGGCTTGGGTCGTTTCCATCGATTCACCTATGTATATGCACTTATTAAGTCGATCGACGGCATGTCGTCGATCGGGGAAGGGGCTAGCGTTCCGGCAGGTTGTGCGTGATCCGGAACAATTCGTCTCTGAGGCGGGCCGCCTGCGCCGACCCGAACCGCTGCTCGAACGCTTCCTGCGCGGCGAGCCAGTGCACGTGCGCGTCGGCGATCTTCGTTTCGCCGTGCGCGGTCAGCGCGAACGTCTGGCGGCGGCATCGCGGCTCGATCCGGCCGGCCACCAGCGCCGCACCGACGAGCGGCTTGAGCGCGCGCAGCAGCGCGGTGCGTTCGATCACCAGCACGGTCGACAGCGTCGCCATCGTCAAGCCGGGCCGGTCGCGCAGCAGCGCGAGAATGCTGTACTGCGACGGCGTCACGCCCGCCCGCGACAGATAACGCTCGTAGAACTGCGAGATCCGGCGGGCGGCTTGCCGGACCGCGAAGCAATCGTCATCGGTGAGCGTCATCTTGTGCATGTACACATATTAGGAGGCAATGCGGCGCGAAGCGAGCGGCGGGGCACGATCAGATTGTTGTCGCGGCTGTACCAATCGGCGTCAGGCGGCGGCAGGAACGATCCAGCCTTCGCGGTCGCAATAAGCGGCCGTGTAGTCGATGAACGTCTTGACCTTCGCGGGCAGCAGCGCGCGGTTCGCGTAGGCGAGCTTGATCTCGACGGACGCATCGACGAGATCGGCGTCGGCCAGCAACTGCACGAGCGCGCCCGACGCAAGCTGGGCCTCGACGAGCGTCTTCGGCACGACGCCGATGCCGAAGTCGTGCATCACCATTTCACGGTTGAAGACGGGGCTGTTCGACGAGATGTCGAAGCGGAACGGCACGGTCAGCGTGTTGCCGTCGACGCGGAACGACAGCGCGGGGCGACGCAGCGACGGCGACATCGGCACGAACGGATGGTCGGCGAGGTCGGCCGGCGCGACCGGGCGCGAATGGGCGCGCAGGTACGCGGGTGTCGCGACGATCACGAGCGGAATCCGCTCGATCAGCCGCACGACGGTCGATTCGTTGGTCAGCATGTACGGTACGACGATACCGATGTCGTAGCCTTCGCCGACGAGATCGATGGGGCGCTCGGTCAGCGTCACGTCGAGGCGCACTTTCGGGTGCGCGGCCTTGAAGCCGGCGATCAGCGGCACCAGCCGGTTCAGCGTGGCCGTCGTGTGCGCGACGAGCCGCAGCAGGCCTTCGGGCTCGCGCGTCGGCGACTGCGCTTCCGCCTCGAGCGAGTCGAGTTCGTCGAGCACGGCCGCGCAGCGCTCGTAGATGCGCTCGGCCGTTTCGGTCAGCGACACCTGGCGCGTGGTCCGGTGCAGCAGCCGGCTGCCGAAGCGTGCCTCGAGATCCGCGACCGCGCGCGACACGACCGGTCGTGCGAGCCCGTGCATGTCGGCGGCGCGCGTGAAGCTGCGCATCTCCACCACCGACCGGAAAATCCGCAGCTTGTCGATGTAGTCCATGTCCGTCTCCTTGACGCGAGGGCCGGCCGCCGGCCTGGTTACGGCGGAGTGTACATTGACTTTATGCATATGCACATATAAATTGCGAAACATGAACGACACCTCGATTGCCCAGGCGTGCAACTGCCTCGCGCTGCGTCAGGCGGCGCGCTTCGTCACGCAACTGTACGAGCGCCATCTGGCCCCGGTTGGGGTCACGCCCGCCCAGTTTTCGATCATGGCGAACCTGACGCGCCAGCCCGGCCTGCTGATGAGCGAACTCGCCGATACGCTCGTGATGGACCGCACGACGCTGCTGCGCGCACTGAAGCCGCTGCAGCGCGACGGGTTCGTCGCGACGGCCGCGTCCGAGCACGACACGCGCGCGCATGCGCTGAGCCTCACGAAGCTGGGCGAGCGCACGTTCGCTGAAGCGAAAGTCGCCTGGCAGGCCGCGCAGGACGAATTCGAGACGCAGTTCGGCCGCGACCGCGCGAAGGCCCTGCGCGACGAACTGTTCAGTGTGACCGCGGAACGCTAGGCGGCGGGCTGGCGGCAAACTGGAACGGAATTCAATCCATTGGTCGCTTCAGTGGCGCTCAATTGCGGAAATTGGTTTTTAAACTGTCCGGATTCATGGCGATCTGGACAGTTTTTATTTCCAGTTGTAGAGTCCCCTGACGGATTTCACGAGCCGGCGCCGCCGGCACGCGCCAGAGGAGCGATCGATGCTGCAGTTGAGTGACCGCGACAGCGCCATGCTGCGCGGGGATTTCGGCGAGGGCGTCGCGCGCGCGATGCGGATCGTCGCGCGCACGGCGCACGTGATGTCCGCGCCGCACCTGATCGACATTACATCTGCCCATATCGACGGCTGCCTTTACCACGGCCAGACCAGCCTCGACTTCGTCGAGTATTTCGTCGACACCGGCGCGAAGGTCGCGGTGCCGACCACGCTGAACGTCGGGTCGCTCGACCTGATCCATCCCGAGCTGTACCACGGCGACCGCACGATCCAGCGCGATGCGCAGCGCCTGATGGACGCGCATCTGCAACTCGGCTGCGAATCGAGCTTCACGTGCGCGCCCTATCAACTGAAGAACCGTCCCGCGAAAGGCGAGCAGATCGCGTGGGCCGAATCGAACGCGATCGTGTTCGCGAACTCGGTGCTCGGCGCGCGGACGAGCCGGTACGGCGATTTTCTCGACCTGGCCGCCGCGATTACCGGGCGTGCGCCGTATGCGGGGCTGCATGTCGAAGCGAACCGTGCCGCGCGGATCGTGTTCAACGCACCGGATTTCAGCCGCCTGCCGTCGCGCGACATCTATTTCGCCGCGCTCGGGCTGCTGATCGGGCGGATCGCGGGCGCGGTCGTGCCGGCAATCGTCGGGCTGCCGGCGGACACCACGGAGGACGAACTCAAGGCACTGGGCGCGGCGGCCGCGTCGAGCGGGGCCGTTGCGCTGTTCCATGCAGTCGGTGTGACACCGGAAGCACCCACGCTCGACGCCGCCTTGCACGGACAAGCGGCGCCACGCACGGTCGATGTCGCAATGGCCGACCTCGACGAGATTCGTCGCACGTTGAACCATGGCGTGGCCGGCGATGCACTCGTCGCGGTGGCGCTCGGCACGCCGCATTTCTCGCTGGCCGAATTTCGCACGCTCGATACCTTGCTCGATGCATTCGACGGCCAGCCGGCCTGCGATTTCTACGTGAACACGAGCCGGTTCATCCTGTGGGAACTGGACGAGGCCGGCCTCGCGGAGAAATTCGCGGCACGCGGCATCCAGATCGTCGTCGATACCTGCACGTACATCACGCCGGTGATGAAGCAACTGTCGGGGCTCGTGATGACCAATTCGGGGAAATGGGCATCGTATGCGCCGGCGAACATCGGCGTGACGGTCGCGTACGGCAGCATGCGCGAATGCGTGCGTTCGGCGTACGAAGGAAAGGTGCGATTCGATGACTGACCCGACGGGGAAGATGATGACGGGCGACACGCTCGTGCCGGGCAGCGCATGCGCGCGCCCGTTCGTGCTCGACAAGCCGCTCAGCTTCTGGGGCGGCTACGACTCGGGCGCGGGAAAGATCGTCGATCGCGGCCATCCGCAGGCCGGCGCGAGCCTCGCCGGCAAGGTGATGGTGATGCCGCACGCGAAGGGCTCGAGTTCGAGCAGCAGCGTGCTCGCGGAAGCCGTGCGCAACGGCACCGGGCCGGTCGCGATCGTGCTGAAGGAGCGCGACCTGATCATCTCGATCGGCGCGATCGTGGCGGCCGAGCTGTATGCGATCGCGGTGCCGGTGGTGTGCGTAACCGATGACGTGTACGACGCGATCGTCGCCGCGACGGGGGAGGTGCGGATCGAAGCGGGCGAGGGTGACGGCGGCGCGAGGATTTGCGTCGACCTCTGACGTTTCGTGCGCGGGATCGGCTCAGATGAAGCGAATGTGCGACGTTTCTTCGTTCGAGAGCGACAGTGCGTGCCGGGCAGCATTCATCTCGCGCTTGCCGCCTGGCTGCCTGAGCCGCCGGATCTCGGGCCACAAGATTGCGCCGAACACGGTGCGCAGGATCGTGCTCAGCAGGAAGAGCGCGATCGCGGCGCCGCCGAACCACGTGGATATCTCCAGCACGCTGTCCGTGCTGCGTTCCGTCGCGGACACGAGGCCGATGGCGATGGCCATGGCGACCAGCATGCCGATCGTCACGACGATATCCATGCGGGCAGCCGCGACTTTCGCGGGGCGAACGAGATACACCGAGCCGTCGGTCGCGTTGCGGATAGCGTAGATGACGCGGCGATCCCGATCCTGCGTGTATGCAACGGTCAACCGGTCGCCCGCGACGATGAACACGCTTCGCGTGCTGTCCGTCCTGAGCGTGAGCGGTGCGTCGACCGTGTCGAGCTTGAGCGCAATCTCTTCGAGGCTTTGCGTGGTCATGCCGAGGTTGTTGCTCCAGACCTTCGTACTGATCGTGTTCTGGCTGACCGACGTCACGCAACCGGACGCGATCTGCATGGTGCGATCGCTCATCCGTTGCTCCTTTCCGCCGTGAAACTGGCCGGTTCGTATTGCCACTTTTCCTGGGCTTCGCGCCGCTGGGGCCGGAAGACCAGTTCGGACAGGCCGGCGATCGCGAGCAGGGTGCCCAGCAGGCTGATGATGCCGACGACCAGGGTCACCGCGCCGACGAACGCCCAGCCCGATTTGAAGGCGGCGCCGTCGATCAGCAGGCTCAGCATGAAGATGCATGACGCCCAGATGAGGAGCGACACGTTGCTGCTCTTTTGTCTGAACACGTTGTAAGGAGCGATTGCGACGTCGTTGCCTTTGATCCACGCGATGCTGCGGCGACCGCGATCGTCGAAGACACACGCACGCACCGCCATCCCGGGCTTCAATCGATCGATCTGCTTGAACGCCTCCGCATCGATATCGTCCGCCGCGATGAAGTAGCACGCGCCCTGCATCGTCAGGCGATACAGCGGCACCTTCTTGCTATCGGACGCGACACGAATGAGGTTCGTGTCGATACGGTCGATCGTCGCATCGATCAGGGTGGTGTGATTGGGCATGGGGCGGGAGAGTGCGCCGGTGGGCGCCGCTTTGGCGTGGCATTGATCATACCGATGAAATTCCGCGCAGGCACGTCGTGCTGCCTGCACCCCGCATCACTCGTGCGATGTGTCCGCGGCCGCTTCCCGATACGCACTCGGCGTCTGCCCGGCCCAGCGCCGGAACGCGCGCGTGAAATTCGCCGGGTCGGTGAATTGCAGCCGCTCGGCGATCGTCTTCAGGTCGAGATCCGACGCGGCGAGCAACTGCTTCGCGTCGCGAAACCGCGCTTCATCGAGCAATTGCCGATAGCTCGAACCGGCTTCCTCGAGCCGGCGCCGCAGCGTGCGTGTGGATACGAGCAGCGCGTCGGCGAGCATCTCCGGTCCCGGGTAGTCGCCGGCGCCGCGTGCCAGCTCCGCGCGCACGCGTTCGACCAGATCGCCTTCCTCCTGGCGCACCTGCGCATACTCGCGCTCCACCTGCACGAGCGCCTGCCGGTGCGCGACTTCGTCGGCGAGCGGCAGCGGCCAGTCGAGCACGTCGCGCGCGATCCACAGCGCGTTGGCGGGGCAGCCGAATTCGACCGGCGGCAATTGATCGCGATAGCGCGCGAAATAGGGCGGCTCCGGCCACGCGAACTGCAGCCGGATCGGCGGTGCCGTGCGCCCGGCCCATTGCGAGATGTTCTGCGCGAGCCCCGTCAGCACGAATTCGAACATCACGTGATGCTGCAGCACGGGGCTGGCCTGCACGCCGTGCAGTTCGAGCGTCGCGCCGTGTTCGTCTTCTTCATAGGTCAGCCGATATTGACGATTGCGCATCCGGAAGTAGCGCTGCGTGACGGCGAGCGCTTCCCGGATGTCCCGCGCGGTCAGCGTCGCGTAGCCGAGAAAGCCGTGCACGGTCGGCTTCAGCAGCAGCCCGAACGCGAGCCCGATGCCCGGATCGCCGCCGATCTCGATCGCGTTGAGCACGAGCCGCCCCCACTGCGACGGCGCGACGCGCGCGTCCGGTTCGGCCAATACCGCATCGCGCAGGCCCGTGCCGGCGCGCACGGCGGCCAGATCGACCCCGCGCGCGGCCAGCGCCTGCAGCAACAGCCGCGGATAGGCGACCGGAATCGTCGGCCGGCGCAGCCCGAGGCGGTCCTTGGCGAGAGGTGAGGTCATGTCGTCTTGGCCGGAAATGACAAGCATTATGGCTGTTTGCCCCCTCACGTTCAAGGCGGCGCGCGCCTACGATGTCACGCATCGCTTACTGGCACGAATCGGCACGCTCATCATGACCACGACCTTTCCCCACCTGCTCGCCCCGCTCGATCTCGGCTTCACGACGCTGAAGAACCGCGTGCTGATGGGCTCGATGCACACGGGCCTCGAGGACAGCCGCAAGACGCTGCCGCGGCTCGCCGAATATTTCGCCGAACGCGCCCGCGGCGGCGTCGGCCTGATCGTGACGGGCGGCTTCGCGCCGAACGTGGCCGGGTGGACCAAGCCGTTCGGCGGCACGCTGATGACGTCGGCCGCCGCGCGGCGGCATCGCGAGATCACGGAGGCCGTGCACGCCGAGGACGGCAAGATCGCGCTGCAGATCCTGCATACGGGCCGCTACGGCTATCACCCGTTCGCGGTCGCGCCGTCGAAGATCAAGTCGCCGATCTCGCCGTTCGCGCCGCATGAACTGAGCGCAGGCGGCGTCGAGCGGCAGATTCGCGCGTTCGTCCGCTGCGCGAAGCTCGCGCGGGAAGCCGGGTACGACGGCGTCGAGATCATGGGCTCCGAAGGCTACCTGATCAACCAGTTCATCTCGATGCATACGAACAAGCGGACCGACCAGTGGGGCGGTTCGTACGAGAACCGCATCCGGCTGCCGATCGAGATCATCGAGCGTACGCGCGAAGCGGTCGGCCGCGATTTCATCCTGATCTACCGGCTGTCGATGCTCGACCTGATTCCGGACGGCAGCGACTGGAGCGAAACCGTGCAGCTCGCGAAGGCCGTCGAGCGCGCGGGCGCGACCATCATCAACACGGGGATCGGCTGGCACGAGGCGCGGGTGCCGACGATCGCGACGTCGGTGCCGCGCGGCGCGTTCGCGTGGGTGACGAAGAAGATGAAGGGCGAGGTCGGCATTCCGCTCGTGACCACCAACCGGATCAACCGTCCCGAAGTGGCCGAGCAGATCCTCGCGGACGGCTGCGCGGACATGGTGTCGATGGCGCGCCCGTTGCTCGCGGATGCCGAGTTCGTGGTCAAGGCCGCGCAGGGCCGTGCCGACGAGATCAATACCTGCATCGGCTGCAACCAGGCGTGCCTCGATCACGCGTTCAAGAACCAGATCGCGTCGTGCCTGCTGAACCCGCGCGCGTGCCACGAGACGGAACTGAAATACACGCCCGCCGCGCAGCCGAAGCGCATCGCGGTGGTTGGCGCGGGGCCGGCCGGGCTCGCATGCTCGACCGTGCTCGCGCAGCGCGGCCATCAGGTCGACCTGTTCGACGGCGCGGCCGAGATCGGCGGCCAGTTCAACATGGCGAAGCGGATTCCCGGCAAGGAAGAGTTTCATGAAGCGCTGAGCTACTTCGGCCGCCAGGTCGAGCTGACCGGCGTGAACCTGCACCTGAACCGCCGCGTCGACGCGAGCGACCTGATCGCGGGCGGCTACGACGAGATCGTGCTCGCAACCGGCGTCGCGCCGCGCGACCCGAAGATCCCGGGGCAGGACGGGCCGAACGTGCTCAGCTACATCGACGTGCTCGCGGGCAAGCAGCCGGTGGGCCGGCGTGTCGCGGTGGTTGGGGCGGGCGGGATCGGCTTCGATGTCGCCGAGTATCTGGTGCAGGAGGGTGAATCGCCGGCGCTCGATCTGGAAGAGTGGAAGGCCGAGTGGGGCGTGACCGACCCGGCCGCGACGCGCGGTGGCGTGACGCGTGCGCAGGTGACGGCGCCGGCGCGCGAAGTGACGCTGCTGCAGCGCAAGGCCGCGCCGCTCGGCAAGGGGCTCGGCAAGACGACCGGCTGGATTCACCGCGCGACGCTGAAGATGAAGCAGGTGAAGATGATCGGCGGCGTGAACTATGAACTGATCGATGCGCGCGGGCTGCACGTGTCATACGGCGAGCAGCGCACCGATCACGAACTGATCGAAGCCGACACGATCGTGCTCTGCACGGGGCAGGAGCCGCAGCGCGCGTTGCTCGCGCCGCTGCAGGCGGCCGGGCGCTCGGTGCACCTGATCGGCGGCGCGGAACTGGCCGCCGAACTCGACGCGAAGCGCGCGATCGATCAGGGCTCACGGCTCGCCGCGCGGCTGTAACGGACGGTCGCTGCAACGGCCCCTCGAAGGTGCGCCGCGTGGCGGTGATCCGCCTGCGGGGCGATTCGTGGCTCGCCGGCTGCCGCCCCGATTCGCTGGCGCAGGACTGAAACGAGCCGCAACGCCGGCCGCGTCGCCACGTAACGTGGCGGCGCTACCCCGACAGACCGTGACGGCGACTGGCCATCACACGGCTCAGGCCGCTTCGGCCCGTTCTTCCTCTTCCGCTTCCAGCATCGCCTTGACGATCAGGTAGATGGCCGGGAGGTCGTCATCGTCGCGGCGCCAGTCGACCGGCTCCTCGACATCCGCGGCGACCAGGCGGCTGTCGCGCAGCCGGATGAACGCGTCGACGACGGCCGGATCGTTGCGGCTCAGGAAGCCGGCATTCGAGAATGCCAGCTCTTCGACGTTCAGCAGCGCCTGCCAGCTCATCGTGCGCACGGCCGCGGGATGGGTGCGGCGCCGCAGGCCGAGCGCCCGCTGCGCGGGGCCGCCCGCGACTCGCTGCAGATCGACGACCGCCCGCTGCGCGGCGCGCTCGAAGTGGACGGGGTTGAAGCCGGGTTGCTCGGGATCGAATGCGGATGCCTGGAACATGGTCGCCTCACAAAAGTCCGTTCGTCTGTGAATGACGGAATTCGGGTCAAATGGTGCAAAAGCACTGTAAATATATACAGTGTTTGGCGCGGTTTCAAGCCCCGGATGAAGGATTTCGTGCGATGGCGATCGAAGCGGGCGGCCGCCCCGGGCACGCGACCGATCTACACCGCTGCCGCGATCGTCTCCCGCAACCACCGATGCGCCGGATCGCGATGCACGCGTTCGTGCCACAGCATCGACATTTCATAGCCGGGCACGTCGACGGGCGCGGCCACCACGCGCAGCGCGGGCACGTCGCGCACGAGCCGCTCGGGCACCATCGCGACGAGATCGGTGCTGGCCACCGCCGACAGCACGAACAGAAAATGCGGCACCGACAGCACGACGCGCCGCGTGGCGCCCACCTTCGCGAGCGCTTCGTCCGTCACGCCGAAGAAGCCGCCGCCGTCGGGCGACACGATCACGTGCTCGAGCGTGCCGAACTGCGCGAGCGTCGGGCGCCGCTTCAGCTTCGGGTGCCCGGCACGGCCGATGAGCACGTAACGCTCGGTGAACAGCGGCAAGCGTCGCATGCCGGGCGGCGACGCTTCGGTCATATGGAAGACGAGATCGATGCCGTTTCGTTCGGTATCCTGCTCGATGCGCGGCGGTACCAGCTCGACCACGGCGAGGCGCGTGGCGGGCGCGGCCGAACGCAGCGTGTTCAGCGCGGGCAGCACGATCGTCGATTCGCCGTAGTCGGTCGCGGCCACGCGCCACGTGTTCGTCGCGGTCGCGGGATCGAACGGCGTGGCCGGAATCACCGCACGCTCGACCGCTTCGAGCGCATCGCGCAACGGTTCGCGCAGCGCTTCCGCGCGCGCGGTCGGCCGCATTCCACGCGGCCCCGGCAGCAGCAGCGGATCGCCGAACACGTCGCGCAGCTTCTGCAATTGCACGCTCACCGACGGCTGCGACATGTTCAGTTTCTCGGCCGCACGCGTGACGTTGTGCTCGGCGAGCAGTACGTCCAGCGTGACGAGCAGATTGAGATCGAGTCGTCTGAGATTGTTCATGGCTATACCTGGAATATCAGGAATTCATTTCAAATATACCGTTGGCGGCGGCATCCTGCAGTCATTCAATCAACGGAGTACCGAACATGAATGTGCTGATCGTCTATGCCCATCCCGAACCGCGTTCGCTGAACGGCGCATTGCGCGACTTCTCCGTCGCCCATCTCGAAGCGGCCGGCCACACGGTGCAGTTGACCGACCTGTATGCGATGAACTGGAAGGCGGCGTTCGACGCGGACGACGTGACCGATCGTGCGCCCGATGCGCGGTTCGATCCGTCGCTCGACTCGAAGCGCGCGTTCGCGGCGGGTACGCAAAGCGAAGACATCGCACGCGAGCAGGAGAAGCTGAAGTGGGCCGACGCGGTGATCCTGCAGTTCCCGCTGTGGTGGTTCTCGATGCCGGCGATCATGAAGGGCTGGTTCGAGCGCGTGTATGCGTGCGGCTTCGCTTACGGCGTGGGCGAGCATTCCGATACGCACTGGGGCGATCGCTATGGCGAAGGTTCGCTTGCCGGCAAGCGCGCGATGGTGATCGTCACGGCAGGCGGGTGGGAGTCGCATTACAGCCCGCGCGGCATCAACGGGCCGATCGACGACGTGCTGTTCCCGATCCAGCACGGGATGCTGTATTACCCGGGCTTCGACGTGCTGCCGCCGTTCGTGATCTACCGGACGGGGAAGATGAACGACGCGCGCTTCGACGAAACGCGTGCGGCGCTCGGCAAGCGTCTGGATGAACTGTGGACCACGCAGCCGATTCCGTTCCGGCGGCAGAATGCGGGCGATTACGAGATTCCGGCGTTGACGCTGAAGGACGGGATCGTGCCGGGGAAGGCGGGGTATGCGGTGCATCTGGCGCACGAGGGCTGATCGCGCGTGATCATGAGCGGGCGACGTACCGTTCGATGCGCAGGCGACCGGGCGGTTCAAAGTAAGTGCCGAAACGCACGAGCCCCGCGTTCTTCAGGTGGCAGGTCATCTCGAAGCTGACGAAGATGCCCGGATCGCGGTTATCGACGATTCCGACGTCGATCGCGCGAATGCGTGGCTCGTACTTCAGCAGCGTCGCCTCCATCTGCTGCTTGAGCAAATGCGACGACGCGGGCAGAGCCTTGTAGATGTTCGTCAGGTCAGGTAGGCCATAGTCGGGCAGGTGTTTCAGCGCGCCTGCCCGCGTGTTGAGAATGCGGCGCACGTTCTGCTGAACGCTCAGGCATTCGAGTGTGCGGTCGTCGTATGCGCCGATCGGTTCGCCGCCGATCTGGCCAAGCAGCATGTCGTAGAGGGACGGGCCGGCGGTCATCGATGGCTCCGTTGGCCTGCGCCTTCATTGATGGCCCGCGGTACGTCGGTGAAATCGATTGTCATCGTACCGTCGGGCGCTGCCGACAGCAGGATTTCACTCGGCGTGACCCCTTCAGCCATCCGGGCAAGCAGTTCGTGCGAGACAACCGGCAGCACGCGTTGATTGAGGAACGCGTCGACGCTGCGTGCGCCGGATTGCCGCGACACGCAGCGTTGCGCGATCGATTCGATCAGGTCGTCGGCGTACGTCGGTGTCACGGCATGTTGCCGATGGAGGCGCCGGGCAATCTTGCCCAGCTTGATGCGCACGATCGACGCGAGCGCGGCGGCGTCGAGCGGCCGGTAGACGAGCGTCTGGAAGCGTGCGAGCAGCGCCGGCTGGAAGTGCGCGACCAGTTGCGAGTGAATGGCCTCTCGCAGGCCTGCCTGCGTAATCGACGCGCCGTCGGCTGTCGCGTCGTCGATTTCCACACTGCCGAGATTGGACGTCATCACGATCACGCAGTTGCGGAAATCGATCTCGCGCCCTTCGCCGTCGCGCATCGTGCCCCGGTCGAACACCTGATAGAAGATGTCGAGTACGTCGCGATGCGCTTTTTCGACCTCGTCCAGCAGCACGACGCTGTACGGGCGCTGGCGCACTGCTTCGGTCAGCACGCCGCCGCGTCCATAGCCGACGTAACCGGGCGGCGAGCCCTTGAGTTGCGACACCGTGTGCGCTTCCTGGTACTCGGACAGGTTGATGGTCGTCAGCGCGGCCTCGCCGCCGAACAGCAGATCGGCGAGCGCCAGCGCGGTCTCGGTCTTGCCGACGCCGGACGGCCCTGCCAGCAGGAACACGCCGAGTGGCGCACGTTCGCTTTTCAGGCCTGCCTTGGCCGTGCGCAGGCTCTCGGCCAACGCGCCGATCGCATCATCCTGTCCGACCACGCGTGTGGTGAGCGCCGCTTCGAGCGCGAGCAGGCTGCGCAATTCGTCCTCGACGAGATTGCCGACCGGCACGCCCGTCCATTCAGCGACGACTCGCGCGATGGATTGCGCATCGACGTCGGCAGAGATCATGGGTGCTTTGCCCTGAGCGGTCCATAACGCGTCGAGCGCGTTGGAAACGGCTGCCGGGTCGGGCGCCTGATCGGTTGCGCCACGGAGGGCGCGCAAGTTGCCGACAAGTTCTTGTTCCCGCGCGTACTGGCCGAGCAGCGCATCGGCGGTGTCGCGCATGTCTTCGTGTTCCCTGTCGATCGCGGCGCGCCGCTCGGCGATGTCGACGATCCCGGCGCTGGCGTCCGCATCGAGTGCGGCGCGCTCCAGTTCGAGCGCCTCCAGTGTGGCGCGCGCCTGCTGCAGTTCCGCAGGCGGTACGTCGAGCGCCATCCTCACGCGTGCGGCGGCCGTATCGATCAGGTCGACGGCTTTGTCCGGCAGCTGCCGGGCTGGAATGTAGCGGCGCGACAGCCGCACGGCCGCGACGATCGCTTCGTCGCGGATGTGGACGTCGTGATGCTTCGCGTAGCGGCTCGCAAGCCCGCGCAGCATCAGGCAGGCAGCTTCGTCGTCGGGTTCGTCGACCTTGATGACCTGGAAGCGCCGCTCGAGCGCGGCATCGCGTTCGAAGTATTCCTTGTATTCGGCCCACGTGGTGGCCGCGATCGTGCGCAACTCGCCGCGCGCGAGCGCCGGCTTCAGCAGGTTGGCCGCATCGGCGCCGCCCGCCGCGTTGCCCGCGCCGATCAGCGTATGCGCTTCGTCGATGAACAGCAGGATGGGCGTCGTCGAAGCGCGTACCTCGTCGATCACGTTCTTCAGTCGTTGCTCGAATTCGCCCTTCACGCCGGCCCCGGCCTGCAGCAAGCCGAGATCGAGCGTCAGGATGCGCGTGCCACGGATCGTGTCAGGCACACTGCCGCCGACCACGCGCAAGGCGAGCCCTTCGACGAGCGCGGTCTTGCCGACGCCCGGCTCGCCGACCAGAATCGGATTGTTCTTGCGGCGGCGCGCGAGCACGTCGATCATCTGCCGGATCTCGCGGTCGCGTCCGAAGACGGGGTCGATCTCGCCACGACGCGCCTTTTCGGTCAGATCGAGTGCGAAGCGGGCGAGCGCGTCATGCTCGATCGCGCGCGCGGGCGGGTGTGGTGCGGCGTGGGCCGACGTCGTCGTTCCTTCGGTGGGCAACCTGTCGACCGGGTCGGTTTCGTGCGTCGATACGGGTTCATCCACTGCGTTTTCGCAGGACCGTCGTCCGAGCCGGGGCAGCACGCGCCGGATCTGCACGCTGGAGATCGACAGCAGTGGCCACGCCCGCTGGGTGCGCAGCACGTATGGCGCATCGACGATGGCCTGCAGCAGATGCCCGGAGCGAATGGCGCCGCCGGGATCGTCGGCCATTGCATGCGCCCACGCATCCTCGATCACGGTGGCGAGCTGTCGCGACAGCGACGGCATGCCGCGCAACGTGCGTGGCATGCGGTCGATCACATCGATCATGGCATCCCAGACGGCATCGATATCGAGGTCGTAGTGTCGCAGAAGGGCGGGGATGTCGCCGTCGTCCGCTTCGATCAGCTTCAGCACCCAGTGCTCGACCGCGATTTCGTCGGCGAGCCGGGTCTGGCAAAGACTCGCGGCGGCCTCGAGCGCGCGTGTGCAGTGGGGATTGAGGCGACGAATGAGATGGGAGGCGTCCCGGAGAGGCGGCGTCATGTCGGTAGCGGATCAGGAAGGGAAGCGGGCGGGCGCGCAAAGCGGCGGAATCCTGTCGCGCACGCGCGCCGGATTCCGCCAGCCGGTCAGCACATCAGGAACGTTCGTTCCAGGTGTCCTTGTGGATGATGTTGCCGTCCTTGTACGCCCACGTGATCGTCTCGTAACGCAGTTCCACGTCTTCGAGATGGTTGTGCTTCTCGTAGTCGGGGTTCTTGATGTCGAGCATCTTCGGCTTCACCGCGACGATCTTCACGTTGTCGAGCTTCGTGTTGAAGTATTCCTTCTCCTTGCCCGCGTCGTCGATCCGGTACCACTTGATTTCGACCGACTTCAGCGTCTGGCCGCTCGTCACAGCCTTGTACAGGTACGGCGTCGATGCGTCCGTCTCCTTCGTCAGCGTGATCGGCTTATGCACGCGCGTGCCGGTCAGCTTGCCCGTATTGCCGTCAGTCGGAATGTGCACACCGTGATCGAATGCAACCAGTTCGACGCTACCCTCGCGATCCTGGACGGTCACCGAACCCTTGATGTCCGCACCGCCGTCGTCCTTGAGCCACATGTAGGCCGGAATTGCCATTTGTTCACTCCTTCTTCTTCGTACTACGAATCGCCGGAATCGGATTCCGGCGTTGACAAACCCGAGGCGACCGCCTCGGGAACCCAAACGCGTATTACTTCGCGGCACCGGTCGGGACGGCAGGCACCGGCGTATCGGGAACGAGCGTGATCTCGACCCGACGATTCTTTGCTCGCCCCTCCGGTGTGGCGTTATCCGCGACCGGTCGCGTATCGCCATAGCCCTGGATCGCGAACTGTGTCGGTGGGATGCCGGATGCCTCGACGAGCCAGTCGCGCACGGCCGACGCACGATCGATCGACAGCTTCAGATTGCGATCGGGCCGGCCCTGATCGTCCGCATAGCCGGCGACGAGCACGCGCTTGCCGGGATGCGCCTTGATCAGTGCGAGCGCATCGACCATCGCGCGCGTGGTGCCCGTCTTGAGCTGCGCTTTGCCACTGTCGAACAGCGACATGCTGTCCAGCGTGACGACGGCGGGCGGCGGTAGGGGCGGTTCATACGAGGCGATGGCTTCGTTGAGGACCGGCAGCAGCGGTGTACCGTGATAAGTGCCGAACGACAGCCGGAGCGGAACGCCGACACGCGCGTACCGGTCGAGCTGATCGCGATCCGACGCAAGGACTCGGAGCGCGTCGCGTTTTGCCGCGTCCTGCGTGGCAGGGATACCGTTGTAGCGTTCGAGGTGCTCGCCGATGCGAGCCATCAACGCCTCGTTGTTCTTCCCGGCGCCGCAGATGGCGGCGATCGCAGCACAGGCAACGATCGCAATGACGTGCGCGACGGCGGTGATGCGCGGCGATCGCCACGACCGGCGTGGCGTCGCGTCGATCAGCGGCTGCGGCAAGGGCCAGGGCAGCGGCGACGCAGGCAGGGCAGCGGGAGCGATACCCGTCAGGCTGCGTACTTCACGTTCCCACGGTTTGCCGGGGCCCGTTGCCGGGCCATGGTCGATCCAGCCGGCGCCGAACAGCGGCCAGGGCGAGGCGGGCTGGCGTCGATCCGTCAGCGGGTCGAACACGACACGGCGGCTCCACCCGATCATCGAGGCGATTCCGGCGGCGCGCGCCGCGACCGCCAGGCTTCCGTCGGCATGAAGCGCATCCGACTCGGCTGCGTCGATTGCGGCGTCGAAGCGGTGTAGATCGACGATTGCAGATCCCGTCGACATGCCATACCAATGGGCCGCCGATTCACCGGCCGCCGACATCGTCGCGCCATCCAAGTTCGAGAGTCGCTGATAGAGGGCGACGTAGCCCGGCAGCGACGTGCCAAGCATGCGTGACGCATCCGCAACGGCCTGACGGATCACGCGCAGCGACTGCGACAGCGTATCGTCGTTCGCATGAAGGCCCGGCGCGACCGACAGCACGACGCAATCCGGCGCATGGCCGTCCCGCCACTGGCGAACCGCGACGGCGAGCCTGGGGAGATCCTGGGGCCGATCTGCGCGTAACCAGATTGCACCGTCGCCGACATGGACGAAGCGCGAGCTTGCCGCATCGCGATCGAACAAGGCCGGCAGGCCGTCACCGGTGACGAGGGCGAGCGGCATTCTCGTGCGCAGAGCGACGGGCAGGTCGGTGGTCGCTGCGCCGAGCTGCGCGATCACGTGTACGTTCCGTTCGCGAGCCCGCGTCAATCTGCGCGAATGCCGCCAGAGGATCAGCACGGAGAGTGCGACGACGATTGCCACCCATCCCCACATGACGCCGCGATCGACGGGCAACACCCATCCGATGACGGCCAGCGCCAGTGCCGCGGACAGCGTCACGACCGTGCGTAGCGGATAGCCCAGGCCCGACAGGGCCGCGCGTGCCGCATCGGAATCGGCGTGGGTGGCGGCAGGCGGGAGCGTGGTGTCCAAAGTCACGGCCGTTTCACTTTCTGAACGAGTTGTGCCAGTTCCGCATCGAGGATGCGATCCCACGCGAACCAGACGAGTATCGCGATCACGCAGGCCGTTCCCGCGATCGCCCATGGCGACAGGCTTCTGAGACGGTCGATCAGACGCGTGTTCGAGCGATCGGTGACGAAGCCCGGCCGCGTGGCCGGCCGCAACTGATCTATCTGCGCCACCAGTGCGGCGATCAGTGCCTGACGTTTCGCTTCGCCGTCGTGCGCGTCTGCCGATGCGCCCGAGCGGGCGGCGTATCGGCCGCGGAATCCCAGACCGAGAACGGCCGCGTAGCATTCGAGCAAGTCGACGTTCGGTGCGGGTTCGCGCATCCGGAACTCGAGTCGCTCGTAAATGCGCGTGCCGGCGTCGTGCGTGCCGAATCGGTCGACCTGCAACGGTCGGGACTCCCAGTCCCCCTTGCTGGCGGCCGGCAGATACCGCAGGGCGGCTTCGTCGATCAGCCCGCACTGGGCGATGACGGCATCGTCCCGGACGTCAGCGGCAATCCCTTGCGCATCGAGCGCTGTCGAGAACTGGGCGACGAGCCGGAGGCATTGCCGACGCAGGTTCTCATGGTTGTCGACCTGACCGCCGTTCGACAGGTGAGAGACGAGCAGCGCCGTATCGCGCAGCAGCGCACGTATCGGCGCTCGAGGCGAGTGACCGGACGACGGCTCCCGCGCAAGCAGCGCGGCTTCGTGACGCGTGGAGACGAGGGTGTTCATCAGCGCAGCACCGCATAGAGTTCGATTGACGCGTCGGGAACCGACGCCGGCAGATAGATCTGGCAGGCACGCGCGGCGAGCATCCTCGCATGCGCGGCGTCGTGCGCATCGAGCGCGAAATAGTGGTTGTCCAGCCGGACCGGAATGGCGCCGGGCACCCGCTGCACAGCCTTGAGCGGAATTCCCGCCACGGCGGAATTGACGATGTGTTGGACGTCGTCCGGTGCGCCGATCTTGCACAGGCGCGGGAACTGTTCGACGAGCTCGAATGCCGGTAGTGCGGCGTTGACGGACAGATACCAATCAGCCGCGCCCTCGACGATGCGCTCGTCGAGGAACTGTCCGACCCAGGTGGTCGGCGTCGTATGCGAAAGCCCGATCGAGACGACACGCGAAGGGATGATCGCGTCGAGCAGATCGCGAATCAGCGATTCGAGCGTTGTGAACACGTCATGGGCGCTCGCATGATCGTAGGGGGGAATATCAGTCAGCGAGACACGCGTCGAGAACGTGGTCAGCGAGCCGGCCAATTGGGTGAGTACCTGGTACAGGCGATCGGTCGGCTGCCCCGGGTGCGACGCGAGGAAGCGCAATTGCGGCCACGCCTGATGAATGCAGTTCAGGAGCCAGAAGAGCTGGACGTCGGCGACGCCGTATTCGGCCACCTGCTCGATGCGCTCGCTGCGGCGTGCACCGAGGATCGCGCTTTTGGCGGCGAGGATATCGGCGATCCGTTGGACGCGCTCGATATGCAGCGCGTGACCGGATAACGTCAGGCAAGGCGGGACATATCGGCGATCGACCTGGAACTGCCCGCTCGTCGTCCGCATCAGTCGTGCGATCGCGCATGCCGTGTCGTCCGCGTGCGACTCGAAGCCGAACAGCAACCGGACGGCGTGGCGCTCGGCGGCGATTTCGGTTTCGCTTGCGCCGTTCAGGTCTGTCACCTTGACGAATTCGCGATACGCGCGCCGCGGGCGGGCAAGCGCCGTTTCGTCGAAGCGGCAGTTGTTGCCGTTCGCATCGGGCAGCGCGAGCGCGGCCAGCACGTCGATGGTCTGGGCATCGACAGGAATTTCGCTGGCCAGGTCGCGCGCGGGCGGCAACGCATCGGCGACGGTCGTGTCGATCGGCGTGCCGTCGGGGAAACGCAATTGCAGCCGGGTGAGCTTCAGGCGACCGGCGGCGAGAGCCTCTTCGTCGACGTCGACGTTGAGCGTTCCCCACGGCTCAACGGCAATCGCCGAAGCCAGTTGTTGCAGCGCGAACCCGTTCCAGCGTTCCTGCTGCTGGAAATGCTGCTGCGTAAGAATCAGCCCTTCATGCCAGAGCGGTTTGTCGATCCGCATGGTGTGGTCGTAATGATCCAGGAATTATGAGGCGCCGATTCTATACATCGTTTTGCGATTTCGTATACCCCGGGTAATTGGAATTTGTTGTAAATCGTGTCTATTAAATTGAGATAAATGATGAATTTATTTTGAGATTATGGGGGGTGAGTATGATTTTCGGCGTTCGGGTTGTGCGATGCGGCTTTTTATCAAGATTCTTCGACCTTGTTGTGTTCGAATTTATTTATGAAAATCAATTGCTTGTATGGGGGTATAAATTTTATTGGATAGCGGTCGCAGATGGTGTGCGCACGCTTCGGGTTACGTCGGGAGGTCGGGCAAAAAATAGGACCAGTCTCATTATAAAAAATCGTCTCGTCGTTAATTTCCGATTTTTTGTGTTTCTGGTTTACTCGTTGATAAAGGCCGTGATATTTTCTGCCGCCTGAGTCGGATATCGGGCCGCGAATATCCGACTCGGTCGTCCGTCGATGCACGTTGCGGGGTTCGGCATGGGCGATGCGGACGACGGAGCATCCGTGGTCGTGGGTGCGTGTCGCGGAGTCTTCAAGCTTCCTGAGATAAGGAGAACGAATTGGATAGCTTTCAGCGAGAGATCCCGAAGAGCCGGGTGTCGATCACCCTCGATCTGCATACGGGCGGGGCGCAGAAGAAGGTCGAGCTGCCCCTGAAGCTGCTGGTGGCGGGCGACTTCAGCGCCGGGCGCGAACAGGCGCCGCTGGCCGAGCGCAAGAAGGTCAACATCGACAAGAACAACTTCGATGCGGTGCTGGCCGACTACGCGCCGGATCTCAAGATCGTCGCGGACAACACGCTGGCCGGTGACGGTTCGGAACTGCCCGTCAACCTGTCGTTCCGGTCGATCAAGGACTTCGAACCCGAGCAGGTGGCGCGCCAGATTCCCGAACTGCAGGCGCTTCTCGCGATGCGCAATCTGCTGCGCGACCTGAAATCGAATCTGCTCGACAACGGCACATTCCGCCGCGAGTTCGAGAAGGTGCTGAAGGACGACCGCCTGTCCGCGAAGCTGCGCGGCGAGCTCGCGCAGATCGCGACCGCCGCGACGCAGCCGGAAGGGCATGCGTGAACGCCGCTGGGCAAAACGCGCGTTCAGCGCATTCCGCAACATCGTAGCGATTCGATCGCAGACAGGACCCGAGATGAAACCCACTGAAACCCAGCAGAGCGGCGCGACCGAGACCGTCGTGCTGGACGCCCCGCACGGGGATATCGACAGCGTCTATGCGTCGCTGTGCAGCAAGATCAACCTGAGGCCCATCAGCGAGGCGCGCCCGCTCGAGGCGTTCCGCGACAACGACATGCTGTCCGAGGCATCGGCCGACGAACGGATCGCGCGCGGCATGGGCGCGTTCCTCGAACTCGTCGCAAAGGCGAGCCAGCCGGTGGATCGCCTCGACAAATCGCTGCTCGACTTCCACATCGGCCAGATCGACCGGCAGATCGGCCGTCAGCTCGACGCCGTGATGCATACGTCGGAATTCCAGGCGCTCGAAGCGCGCTGGCGTGGCCTGAAGATGCTCGTGAGCCGCACCGATTTCCGCAAGAACGCGCGCATCGAAGTGCTGGACGTGTCGAAGGATGCGCTGCAGCGCGACTTCGAAGATACACCGGAACTGATCCAGAGCGGCCTGTACCGCCTGACGTACATCGAGGAATACGACACACCGGGCGGCCAGCCGATTAGCGCGATGATCAGCGACTTCGAGTTCGCGAATTCGCCGATGGACGTCGCACTGCTGCGCAACATTTCGAAGGTGGCGGCCGCGGCGCACATGCCGTTCATCGGCTCGGTCGGTCCGGCGTTCTTCGGCAAGCAGTCGATGGAGGAAGTCGCGGCGATCCAGGACATCGGCAACTACTTCGATCGCGCCGAATACATCAAGTGGAAGAGTTTCCGCGATACCGACGACGCGCGTTACGTCGGTCTGACGATGCCGCGCGTGCTCGGCCGTCTGCCGTACGGCAAGGACACGGCGCCGGTGCGAGCGTTCAATTACGAGGAGGCTGTCAAGGGCCCCGATCACGACAAGTACCTGTGGATGAATGCGTCATTCGCGTTCGCGGCGAACATGGTGCGCAGCTTCGTGAGCAACGGCTGGTGCGTGCAGATCCGCGGGCCGCAGGCGGGCGGAAAGGTCGAGGATCTGCCGGTCCACCTGTACGACCTCGGCACCGGCTACCAGCCGAAGATCCCGACCGAAGTGCTGATCCCGGAAACGCGCGAGTTCGAGTTCGCGAATCTCGGTTTCATCCCGCTGTCGTTCTACAAGAACCACGACTTTGCGTGTTTCTTCTCCGCGAACTCGGCGCAGAAGCCGGCGCTGTACGAGACCAAGGAAGCGACCGCGAACAGCCGCATCAATGCACGGCTGCCGTACATCTTCCTGCTGTCGCGCATCGCGCACTACCTGAAGCTGATCCAGCGCGAGAACATCGGCACGACCAAGGATCGCCGTCTGCTCGAACTCGAGCTGAACAACTGGATCAAGGGGCTCGTGACCGAGATGAAGGATCCGGGCGACGAGTTGCAGGCGTCGCATCCGCTGCGCGAGGCGAAGGTCACGGTCGAGGATATCGAGGACAACCCGGGCTTCTTCCGGATCAAGCTGTTCATCGTCCCGCACTTCCAGGTCGAAGGGATGGATATCGGGCTGTCGCTCGTGTCGCAGATGCCGAAGGCCAAGAACTGATCTGACGTTTGAGCAGGATCCGCCGGGGTGACGATTGTTGTCCCGGCGGCGTGTGGTTGCGCAACCGAGAGAGTCGATGTCGATGATTTTGCCTACGCAGGCTTATGAATTGAAGCTGGCGCCGCATCCGGCGCCTTTCTCGATCCTGAAGTTCACCGGGCTGGACCGCGTGAGCCAGCTTTATCGATACGAGATCGAATTCACAAGCCCGACAGCGGGGATTCCGATGAACCAGGTGCTGGGTCGGCCGGCAAAGTTCATTGCCGATCCGGTCGATCCGGACATGGATTACCTGCGGAAGATGTTCGGAGAGAATGCGGCGCAGTTCAGTGCGAAACCGATGGCTTATACGGTTCACGGTGTCATCACGCAGTTCGACGAGCTTGGGACGTCGGCGGACGAGACGCGCTACCGGGTCGTGCTGGAACCGACGCTGGCGGATCTCGATCGTGGCGTGACCAGCCGGCTGTTTCAGAAGCAGTCGGTCGAGGAGATCGTGACCGACACGCTGCGGCATTACGGGTATCGCGCGGGTGTCGATTTTCAGTTTCAGTTGCGTGGGCAGTACAAGCGTCGGGAGTACGTGACGCAGTATCACGAGACGACGTTCGCCTTCATTCAGCGCATTTGTGCGGAAGAGGGGATCTGGTTTCGCTGGGAGCAGAAGAAGGATCGCGCGGTGGTCGTGTTCGGCGACGATCTGGATGCGTATGCGCGCAAGCAGCGCACGGTGCCATATCGGCGTGACTCGGGGCTCGAAAGTGTTGGCGCCGATGCGATCAAGGCGCTCGGGCGAGAGATGAAGCGTGTGCCGGAGGCCGTGCGGTTGCATGACTACAACCATCGGCAGGCCGGGGTATCGCTGCTGGTCGAGGAAAACACGGCGCGCGACGACAAGACGACGAATGCCGTCGATTACCACTGGGGCGAGCATTACGAGACGCCCGAAGAGGGGAAGCGGGTTGCTCGGTTGAGGCATGAAGCGTATCTGGCCGAGCAGATTACATTCAAGGGGACGGGCAATCCGTTCTGGCTCGAAGCCGGCGAGGTGATGCGGGTCGAGCCGAATCCGGCTGATGCGAAGCACGGGGTTTTCATTACATCGGTTGAATCGCACGGCGGGCGTAACGAGTCGTACTGGGTGGCGTTCGAAGGGATTCCGTCGGATCGTGTGTGGCGCACGTCGATGGCTTCGGTTTCGCGGCCGGTGGTCGACGGGATTCTTCCGGCGCGGATTACGTCGCCGGGCAATTACAAGTATGCGTATCTGACCGAACAGGGCTGGTACGTGATCAAGCTGCCGTTCGATCTTGACGAATGGAGCCCGGGTGGGACGAGCCGGCCGGTGCGGTTTGCGAAGCCTTATAGCGGTGACAACTACGGGCATCACTTTCCGTTGATCGACGGGGCAGAAGTGGCGATTGTCCATACGGACGGCGATCCGAACCGGCCGGTCATCATCGGCGCGATGCATGACAGCGTGCATTCGGATCTGGTCAACAACCTGAACCATACGCGAAACCTTATTCGGACGGCTGCGCAGAATGAGTTGCGGATGGAGGATAAGGAGGGCAACGAGCATGTCCACCTGGTAACGCCGTTCCAGGCCAGTCAGTTGAATCTCGGGTTCATGGTGGACACCGATCGTAAGGCGCGAGGAAAGGGAGCCGAACTCGCTACCTACGGACATGCGTCGATTCGGGCAGCAGACGGCGTGCTCGTATCGGCCGAGGCACAACCAGGCGCGGCCGGCGATCAGCTTGCGATGCAAGACGCGGACGCAACGTTCGCGCAGGCCGAAGAAATTCTGCGTTCGCTCAATGACGCCGCGAACGCAGCAAAGGCACTCGAAGCCGAGGCCAATCAGCAACGCGAGCTCATCGAGAAGAAGCTGAGCCGTCTCCAGAAGCCCGTCATTGTTGCAAGCGCACCCGAAGGTGTTGGCATCGCAAGTGGGCAGCACGTTCAGGTCGCTGCTCGCAGGCAGATGTTCGTCACAGCGGGCGACGGATTTGACCTCGGCGTCATGAAGCGAATCACGGTGGCGGCCGGTGAGGCGATTTCGTTCCTCGCGGCAAAGCTCGGGATTCGACTCTTCGCAGCAAAGGGCAAGGTCCAGATTCAGGCGCAAGGCGACGGCATGGAACTGATGGCAATGCGGGACATGCAGATGAGTTCGTCGGATGGCGGAATCACGATAACCGGGCGAAAAGGCGTCACGATCGGTGACGGTTCGGGTGCCTATATCAAGCTGTCAGGCGGAAAGATCGTTCTCGGGAGTCCTGCGGGCGAGATCGAGCTAAAAGGCAATCTGACAGTGAACGATGCGGACGGCGGGAGTTTCAAATTCCCGACGTGGTCCGCTGCGCCGCTCAACGAAGTGAAGAGCACATTGAATTTCGGATTCTCGGAGTAAGCCCGACTATGGCGACCAAATCCACACCGAAAAAGACGCCGAAGCAACCGGCACCGCCCAAGCCCGCGCCGGCGCCCGCCAAGCCTGCTCTGAAGCAATTGTCGTTTGCGTTTCCGTTTTTGCGCAAAGGGAACGGCAAGTCCGATGCTTCGATTCGATTCACCGATGAGCACGATATCTATCGGCTGCTGGCCGAGCGTGAGCCATCCGGGACCTATCTGGCGAGCAGTAGTGGAATGTGGCACGGCGGAATTCATATCACGGAGGCTGGCGCGGGGCAGTCTCTGGACCTCGATGGGGGATTGCGCTGTATCGCCGATGGCGTGCTGATCGCGTATCGCGCCAACAAGGCCTATCCAGTCAGCAAGCTTGCCCTGACCGATAACGGATTGCCGTACGAGGCGCCGTACAGCACGGGCTTCGCACTGGTGCGGCATACGATGGAGTTCCCACGGGACACGAAGCTGACGTTCTACAGCTTGTACATGCACCTGATGTCTTGGGAGGACTACGCAAACTTCCCGAAACGGGAGAAGCCGTCGTATTGGCCGCGGCAATGGCTGGTGACGCAGTATGCGCAGGATAAGTCACTGTCGGGTAGAAACGGTCAGGCTCCCGATCCGACGCAGCAGGGGCTGCGAGTTCGCAAGACGCCGAACGGTGTGCCGATTGCTATTCTTCCCCAGGGAGCCCATGTCGGCATCGGGAAGATTGAGACGAAGAACGGGAAGCCGTGGGGACAACTGACGGATCTCCACGGGTCGTCGCTGTATCCGCAGGAAGCGGGCGGATACGTCCAGCCATCGAGTGCGATCGGTGGGTGGCTATTTCTCGGCCAGGAAAACGGAGGGCCTGTCGCTCAGGAGACGGTTCAGGACTCGTTGTTTGATCGAGTTGTGGTGGTGACGGATCAGGCCAAGCCTGACGACACACCGGGCATTCCAATCAAGGCGGGGGACCTGATCGGACACCTGGGGCGATACTACTCGTTGAATCAATGTAGTTCGGGCGCTCGGATCGCGCACATTGAGGTCTTTTGCGATGACAGCATCGAGTCGTTCCTAGAGCAAGGGCGTTCATGGGTCAATCAACACGGTCCGCAAAAGGAGGATTGGGCGGCGCTGGGGCTCTCTTCCGATCCGACCATTCTTCGAATTGAGGCAGGTACGGTGCTGTATCAGCGTACGGCGGACAACAAGTTTGTACAGGGCGCAGATCCGCAATCGAGGAAAACCGACCGTGTGCAGGTGTATTCGCTCGCCGAGTTGGCGCGGGATTCGAAACGGCGCGTGGTGGAGCCTCATCCGAATCCCAATCCAGGTTTCCCCGTGAGTTGGTGGCACGTTGATGGCGTGACCGAACAAGGGCAGCCGATTGACGGTTGGGTGTGTGACTTTAACCACCCAGGAGGGGGGCGGGTCACACGGGAATTCGCACAAAAGTGGATCGACTTTAGGTGTGTTTCGGATGCGCATGATCCGGTACATACGATCTTTGCGAAGATCCAAGCGTGGGCTGATTACGCGAGTGGCGCAAATATGCCGGACCTCGCTTCGTGTTCGAAGCTCAGCCCGCTGATGCTCAAGGTGTATGGCGCGCTGTTCACGAAGGGCGATGGGAGTCGCGCGGCTGACGAGCTCTGTACGTTGTCAAAGATCGAGCGAGGTGGATATCCGTGGTTGATGCAGGCTGCGTCACGATTGATAGTCAAGCACGAGAGCGAGTGGGCGAATCCGTCGAAGTGGAAGCAGTTGATTATCGAGTTGGAGAGGCTGACGGGGCCGAAGTCACAGCATGAGGAAGAGCAGAAGCGGATCGAGAAGCTTGCGTGGTGGGATGAGGTAGTGGCCGGGGTGCCGGGTTTCCCGGGGTCGGAGGTTTTTCACATTCATCCGGTTGCGTTCGTGGGGAATTTTTTCAAGGGCGATACTTGCGCCTGCGGATGCTGCCTCGGCAAGGTGTTTAAACGCTATCGTTGGATTAGACATCGGCGAAACCATCCGCCGCAGACATACTATGGTCCTCTCTATGCCGGTACAAAGAAGTTGGACAAGTTCACAGGATGGGACGATCTCATTGCTAAGTCCAAGGCCACTGAGGACGAAAAGGCAATCGTGATCGCCATGTCGTCCAACGAAGGCAACATGGATGCCGTACAGGCCTGGGATTGGCAGACATTCAGTGCCGGTGCCATGCAGAAGACCGTGACGCCCGAAGGCTACGGAGAACTCCCACAACAGATCTGGGAGTTCCAGAACGAAAATCCTAATCTGTTTGAGGAAATTTTTGGCCGATGCGGATGGTCCATTAAACAGGAGAGAGGTCCGAGGATCTACTATTCGTCCAGTGATACCGCAAACGAGAAAATCACAGGGCAGGAGCTCTATGTTTTCATCAAGAAAGGGTTTCAGGAAGCAGACAGTGGATTCCCAAAGGAATCGAAACCATTGGCTTCCATTGCGCACGCGATGATCAACGAGGAGTATCAGAAGAAGCAGGTTCTGGATTTCATTGGCCGTTTACACATTGCCATCGCTAAGAAACCGAGTGGCTATAGAAATTCAGCAAGTAACTTCTTTCTGTCTCGTTTGGGGCGCGCGCTTGTTCTTGATCACGACGTCAATGCACCCGGTAATGTCTCTGCAGATATTGGAACATCGATTAATACACTTCGGGCACGGCACCCGGGATTGGGCGCAGATCCGACGCAATGGGGTGATAACCGGGCGCAGTATGAAAATGAACTTATTCAGATCTATGGCCCGTCACGCCACATGAACTCTGCTGCAGAGCGTTACAACCATCTTCGCGGATTGCTGTAGAACTCAAAATGACTCGTAAATTTCTATTTATGTTCTTGGTAGTACTGTCTGCCTGCGTTCAGGCGCAGGTAAATGTGTTGGGTGAATCAAGTGTTTTAGAGTATGCCGATGACGGGCACAACGTCTACCGATCGCTACGCTTTAAACGCCCAGATGGCACGATGTTTACCCCTTTCGATGAGGGGTTGAGATTTTACAAGCCCGGCGCCAACAGTCTGTCTCCGGACAGACAGTACTCGATCGTGAGTTTTTCTGCTAAAGGAGATCTCGACGATTCCAGCGCTATGTATGTGCATACCGAGTATCTGTGTGCCTTCGTACGTATGAAGGACGGTTGCATTGTGCATGTTGCACAAGACGCTGTCTGTGGTGGGGAGTGGCGCCCGCCTCACCAGTGGTCCATCAACATTGAGCCTATCTTCGATAATCCACCTAATGCAGCCGACACCTATAACGCTTACACATCGAAATACAAAATCGGATACCAAGTTTCACAGCCGCCAATTTTAGCCTATCTGGCGGAAGGCACCTCCTTTGACAATCTGCTTGCGTGCGACCCACCGAATGCAGGTAATAAAAGCGCATATTCTAAACTACTTGTCCAATTACAAGGAGATGGAGACGCCGAAAACGCCACCAAGCTGAAGAAGATTCTGAGTGGTGACCGGAGTGGCACATCCATCCACGTAGCGCCAGTTGAGTCGGGCGCCTGGGTCGCCTATGCAGTGATTTCCAAGAAGGCATATCTCTATGGAAAACCCGGTAAATCATCGGTTACCAGAGCCTACCTTGTGCAAGGTGATTCGGTATTGGTGAATAAATCTAGCTTGTCGCAGGGGTTTGTAGCTTCAAGGTATCGTCAGAAAAGCGGAAATATTATAGAGCGATGGATTCGTTGTGATGATGTGAATGCGTGCTCCGCAGGTAATTGAATCGTCTATTTTTAATTTCTTACCTAGGTATTCAAGGTGAAAAATCTCGCATATGAAGGTGACCCAACGATCCACGATGGCAAGATTCTGACCGGCTCCGATCGCGTCAAGGTGAAGGGGCGACGGGCCGCCCGTATCGGCGACAAGGTTTCGTGTCTGATCCACGGTGACAACGAAATCGTCGAAGGCGGCTTCAGCATGAAGGACGGCACGATACCGCTGTCGCGAGACGGTGATCACACGCGCTGTCGAGCCGTTCTGATTGTTTCGTCCTGTGGAGCGCAGGTCCGGTAAGCGATGCCTATCGATTTCAATCGTGTGCCGCCGCGCGTGAATGTACCGGCTGCCCCCCCCCAGGTTTCGATGATCATCTGGAAAAGCGAGATTGCTGATAATTCATTGAACGTTGGTGATGATGGAGTAAAAAAGTTACCCATCTGATAAATCCCGGGTTGGCGGGCCTATCTGAGCGGCGAGAGTTCAAGAAAGAAATTTCTCCGATATTTAACGAATATTTAATTTCGGGGTGTTTGGATGATTAATATTTTTATTGTTCTGATTTCTGTTTTTGTGAGTACGTCAGTCTGGGCGAAGAATGCGTGCGTGGATTTCCTTGGGGAGCAGAGTTATCCGCCGTTGAGCATAGGAAGTGGAGTGGTCTGTTTCGTTCAAGAGCCAGTGTTGGACCGTAAGACTGGGATGTTTGTCGGTGCTGATTCAATTTCGCTATATTATTTGTCCAGAAATGGATTTCCAATAAAAGCTGAAGGGCGAGGGCTGCTTTATGATGATACCCCTGGTGAAATCGTTGATGCTTTTTTTCTGAGAGTAGGTCGCGATCGCCGTGAGAAGGTATTTGTAATTCATAGTTTTGATGTTAGGTACTCTCTTGTTGAGAAAAATTCATCTGGAAAATTTTACTCGGTCTCTGTATTTGAGCTTGCTGGAGATGTTTTGCGTCAAGATGAACATGCTGCAGATTGGTTTGGGGCGGATTATAGTTGGCTGTCTGACGGAAATAGGGTGGTCTACAGATATCCGTATCAATCTAGAAAGGATGTCCGCCTGGCGATGAAGTCTTCCCTTGCTTTGTTAATAAATGGTGGTGATGCTGTTCGATCTAAAGTCAAGCGAAAAACGTACCTATTTAATGAACCAAATATTAGGGGTGGGACAAAAAAATATTTGATTGAGAGTGATCGGGTGGCGGTTGAGAGAGCCACAGCTGGATGGTGCAAGGTTGATTATTCTGGTGGTGCAGTTCCGGTAAAAATGTGGCTGCTTTGTAGTGCTCTTGATGTTGGTGGGGAGTAGCTGAGATTTTTTTGAAGGTGGCGGGCATTGATTTTTCAATTATTTGAAATAGAGCATGATAGGGTTAATGAAAAATATCGCATACGAAGGTGACGCAACGAGCCACGGTGGCAAGATCCTGACCGGTTCGGACCGCATCAAAGTGAAAGGCCGCCGGGCTGCTCGCGTCGGCGACAAAGTCTCGTGCCCGATCCACGGCGACAACGAAATCGTCGAAGGCAGCTTCAGCATGAAGGACGGCACGACACCACTGTCGCGAGACGGCGATCACACACGCTGTGGAACTGTCCTGATTGCTTCGTCCTGCGGAGCGCAGGTCCGGTAAGCGATGCCTATCGATTTCAATCGTGTGCCGCCGCGCGTGAATGTACCGGCTGCCCCCCAGGTTTCGATGATCATCTGGACAATCCTGTTTGTCCTCGTGATGGGAGCGGGAGCAGGGCTGACGATCACGCTCTGGCCGACTGACCGACCTACGAATACCTCATGGTTCTGGTTCTGCCTCGTGGGTTACCCATTTCTGGCCTGGGCATTTCTGCTGTTCGCGTGGCTCGGATATGGCTATGCCTGCCGCGATCAGGCGATTGCGACGAATCGCGTTAGCGACGACGCGGAGCAGTCGTGCCATGCAATGGCAGCCAGACCTTTGGCGATCCTGGGCCATACCTGGTTCGTCTCCACGAATGATTCGGAAAACTCGCTCACACAAATACTGACGGGGGCCGAAGGGACGATGTTGCGACAAAGTGGTGCAGTAGCGGATAGAGAAGTGAACGCACGCTGGCTCACCCTTCCCGATGTCCATTTTTTCCCCGGTAACGAACTCACGGAACGTGCACGCCATCATGCCGTGTGTACATGGTTGCTCAAGCGCTTGATAGACAACTTGTCGCCACAGTGCCGGGCGCTACCGCCGGGAACAAGACTTCATGTCGAACTATGTCATCGATCGAGGCTGAAGGCCGAGGTCGTCGAAACTCAAATACAGGAATTACTCGCTGAACGAGTACCTGCATTGCAAGTGGATATCAGTGCCAGCGACCCGGCGCTCACCATCTTCAGAACGGATGCATGGCACGACAACCGGGACGCCAAAAGCGCCTACCTTCTGATAGCGATTGAGCTTCGTGACGCAATCAGTGCCGTCTTGTCCAACGGCGTTGCGGAGGCGGGCGTCGCCCTTCTGGTTGGACGCCCACGCCTTGCGTCACCGTCCAAGTCCGCCGGACTCCTTTTACATCGACCGGCCCAGGGCTCGCTTGAAGCTCCTGCCGTGACGTTCGAACTTGCTGCCCGGTGGGGACAATCCTCATCCGATCGTCTACGCACGGTATGGACGCACGGTCTGATCGGCGACGATATCAGTTGTGTCCGACAAGCCGCGTCATTGCCGGACGAGGCACGCTGGATCGGACTCGAGACGTCAGTGGGCGACTGTTCGGGCGCAGGGCCATGGTTGGCCGTATCCCTTGCCGCGGAAAGGGCTCGAACTACGGGCGATCCGCAATTGGTGCTTTGTGGCGAAGGTCAAGAACTGAACGCCCTCATGTGCAGAAAGCAGACATGAACGACAACAAGAACGAAAACAAAACCCGGTCGGCCGGCTTTTTCATCGGGATCGCGGCCGTCATCGTATTCCTTGCACTCAGTCTCGCGGTGTGGGTAGAGGGGCCTCGTCGTGGGTGGTCGCTCGAGACCCGGATCATCGCCGAGCTTTCATTGGCATGCGCGTTTCTGTTAGCGATCTTGGCCGTCAAGTTCTTCGAGTTGGTATTGCTGAAGATTGCGACGCTGAGGGCGTTCAGGTGGTTCGCTCGTTTCGATGCCGGAAAACGCGCCGAATCTGCCGAATGCGACGATTCGGACGAGTTACCACAACCGGTCAATCGTGCTACGGCGCTTCGCGACATCCTGAGTGACCGCCACGGCTGGCGCTGGCGCTACCGTGACCGCTGGGTGCTCGTTGCCGGCGACACCCCCCTCGTCAAACGTCTCGCCCCCGAACTGGCCGAGATCGGGTACGTCGTTCTCGGCAACACAGTTGTATTGCACGCCAACCAGATTCGCGACCAGCTTGACACCGAATGGCTCGATCAAGTCCGACGCTTGCGACGTCGTCGCCCTGTTGACGCGATCGTAGCTGTGACACGGGACCGTAGTGTCGTGAATACCCCGTTTGACACCGATGAGCTCGCGACACGCCTTGCGCGCCATGCGCGCACGCTACGCTGGGCTGCGCCTGCGTATCTTCTGAACGCCACGGATTTTGGTAGCGAGTGGCAGGATCCAGACGAAGCCATTGGCTTGACGTGGGCCAATACGCGGATGAATGAAGAGACGATCGATGCATCGCTGCGAAGCCTCGTCGACAACCTCGCGGATGCGGGTGTTGTGCGTCTCGCGGCGGATGCCCATGATCGTTATCCTGCGGAACTGTCTCAGCATGTTTCGAGGCTGCACGATGCACTATCGAATCTGATACAGCAAGCCACTGAATCCCGCGTCTGGCGGCATGCGGTCCACGGTCTGATGTTTGCGCCGCTGTTCAAGGAGCGTGACTTAACGCCACCGGGTTCCGATCCTGAGAACGACGACGATACGCCCGGCAATCCTCAACACCGAACCCTCTGGCAAACTATCGCCGACCACAGCCGCAAGGTCCACGGCCGCCGCGTTGGTTTTTCACTGTCGACCACCGCAGCCTGGATGACGACGGCCCTGATCGGCTGCTGGTTTGCCGGCACGTTGCTGTCCGGTTTCGCCAACCGTACAACGATCGGAAGCGCAACGGATACGGCTGCGAAGCTCACCGGGCCACTGAACCCAACGCAGTCGCTGCAAACGCTTACCGACCTCGGCCGGCAAATGGATACGCTCGAAATCCGCCAGCGTACCGGTGCGCCTTTGATCGCCCGTTTCGGCTTGAACCGCGACGACGCGCTGCTCGACGCCCTTTGGCCTTACTACACCGGTGCCGCAAACCGCATCCTCGTCGGCCCGATTCGCCAGAAGCTCGACGCGAGGCTGCATCAACTGGCGTCGCTGTCCGACGCGGAAATCGCCAGTGGCGGCGATGCTCAGGTGCAGGCCGCTTACGACACGCTCAAGACCTACATGATGCTTGCCAAACCGGAGCGCGCTGTGGCCACGTTCCTGATACCGCAACTCGTCGCAACTTCTGCCCCCGAGCGCTCGACCCATTCGCAACTGTCGAAGGGCGGTTGGGAAGACCTGCGTCAGCAAGCGATCGCATTCTTCGCCAATCACGTTGGCCGTGGCGCTGCATCCGGTCAAGCCGCACTGGTGATTACCCCGGACGGCAACCTGATCGCGTCGACCCGCCAGACGATCATCGGTGTCCGAGGCATCCAGAATTCAGGAGACGCGATCTACCAGCAGATCATCGACGAAGCGACACCGAAATACCCGCCGCTCTCACTCGCGACGCTGCTCGGCGACGCGGCGTCGCAATCCTCCGCCGGCAGCGCAACGAGCCGTGGCCTGTTCGGCACGACCACGACCGTTCCCGGTGTATTCACACGTGCTGCGTGGGAAGAGCGAATCTCGAAGGCCATCGACGAAGCCGGCGAGCAACGCGATGTGGCAAGCGACTGGGTGCTTTCCGACACCAAGGTTGCCAACGCGTCACCCTCGACATTGAAAGCCGAACTGCGCCAGCGCTATTTCGACGACTATGCGCGGGCATGGGCACTCTTCCTCAACAGCCTGCGCTGGCAACCTGCCCCGACGCTGTCGGCCACGGCCGACCAATTGACGCTGCTGGGTGATCCGCAACGCTCGCCGCTCGTCGCGTTGATGAATGCGATCGTTTATCAGGCAGGCACGGGAGCCAACGCACAGTCGTTGTCCGACACGCTGATCAGCAAGGCGCAGCAGTTGGTCGGCACGGACGAAAAGGACCCATCGAAGCAGGCAAAACCTCAGCTTGCACCGCTTGCCGCCGCATTCGGCCCGATCCTGCGTTTGACCGGCAGCGATCTCGCTTCCGGAGCGCCATCCGGCGGCAAGGGGAACGCACCGCCGGCAGCAACCGGCGACCTGAGCCTGGCACGCTATCTGGAGCGGATCACGGCGATGCGCCTGAAGACATCGCAGATCGTCTCCAGTCCGGACCCGGATGCGATCGCACGTCTGGCCGCGCAATCCGTGCTGCAGGGCAAGACGTCCGATATCGCCGACAGCCGCGATTACGCGAGCCGTGTCGCCGCGAGCCTCGGTGAACAGTGGTCAGGCTTCGGCGCACTGTTCCGGGCGCCGTTCGATCAGTCGTGGCAGGTCATCGTGCAACCGGCCGCTTCGAGCCTGAACGAGATCTGGCGCACCGCGATCCTCGCCGACTGGAACAAGACGTTCGGTGGGCGCTATCCGTTTGCGGATTCCGACAACGACGCATCGCTGCCCGAGATGGCGCGGTTCATGCGTCCGGATAGTGGCGTGATCGCGCAGTTCGTGACATCGCAACTGGCCGGTGTCGTCGAACGGCAGGGCGACCGGTGGGTCGCGTCGCAAGGAGCCGATTCCGGCGCATTGACGATCGATCCGGCGTTTCTCAACGGGTTGAACAAGCTTACGCGCACGTCGACGGTCCTGTTCCCGTCCGGCGACGCACGCGTGCGTTACGAACTGCGGGCCGAGCCGACGCCGGGCGTCACCGACATGAGATTCGTGCTGTCCGGCCGCGAACTGCATTATTTCAACCAGAAGCAGGAATGGACACCGTTCGAATGGCCGGGGCAGTCGCTCGAGAACCTGTCGCATATCGAATGGCAGACGGAGCAGGGCGGGTTGCGCACCGCGCTCGATTCGCAGGGACGCTTCGGTCTAATCCGGCTGCTGGAGCGCGCGAAGGTCGCACAGCAGGACAACGCCCGCTATCTGCTGACCTGGACGCCCGACACGAGCCAGGGCATTCCGCTCAAGGTGCAATTGCGCAGCGAAGCCGGCGGCGGTCCGCTCGATGTTCTGCAGTTGCGGAATTTCACGTTGCCGACACGCGTCTTCGTGACGGGATCGCAGAACACGGGGCCGCGGGTTTCGGCGATCAGCCCGCCGCCGTTGCCGGCATCGGCGATCGCGGCAGCGAAGCATGCGGCTGTGCCGTTGCCGCCGGGGCTTCCGGGCGGGCGCCCCTTGCCGGACGACGCCATGCCGGCGACGACGGTGCAGGCATCCGGTCAACGCGCCACGCTCGAACTTGCCCAGGCGAAAACGCAAACCGCTGAACCTGGGGCGGCGAAACAGACGGCCGCGCCGAAGGCTGCGATTTCGCCACTGGCGACCACGTCGGGACTGGCCGATTCCCCCTCCGGTCCGTTCGGGCATGCCCTCAGGCTGCTGGGCGACGCATTCGTTTTTTGAGACCTGCCATGACGCTTGCTAATTTTGTGAAGACACTCGTCGGCGGCTCCCGTATCGATTCGCTTCAGCGGGCACGGACGGATACCTGGGCCACATGGGTTGCACCGATACCGGGCGAGCATGCATACGGACGCGATCCCGGCTACGAAGACGCATTCTTCGAACTGAAGGACGAAGCCGGCAAGCTGTCAGGAATCGATGACGGGCTGATCGTCCGCGCATGCGAACACCTGCTCAAGGAGACCGGCAAGGATTTGCGGCTCGCCGGCTACTACGCGTTCGCACGCCTGCGGCAGGACGGCCCGGCCGGGTTTGCCGACGGACTTGAGCTGGCCGCTGCACTCGTCGACCGGTTTGGCGAAGCGGCTTTGCCCGTCCGTCACGAAGCCAAGAAGGCCGCGCTTGAAATGCTGGCGACTGCGCGCGTGATCGAAACACTGGAGAGTCGTGGCGACTTTGCGTCAGTTGATCTCGAACGCACGTTGGCCGCGCTCGACGTGCTCGTGGCGCATACAGCCGCGTGGCCCGATGCGGCTCGTCCAAATTTGCAGCCGCTCGTTTCCCGCTTCGAGACAAAGGAAGCGCCGGCGCGCAGCGTCGATTCCGGCAAGGCGATGCCGGCAGCGACTGCGCCGGGCAAAACGTCGGCGGGGTCGATTGCGTCCACCCGCGATTTGCTCGATCAGGCCCGCGTGATGTCGGCGTGGCTCCGCGATCAGGAAAACGGCTACTTGCCGTCGGTACGCCTCGTGCGAAGCGTTCGGTGGGACACCTTGCACGACGTGCCGCCTGCAGACACCGCGTCGCATACGCGTCTGGCACCGCCACGCGCCGAGCTGCGGCAGCAGATGAAGCGTCTCGTGCTGCAGAAGCACTGGCACGAGTTGCTGGAACGTGTCGAAGGGGCCTTCATGGAAGGCGTGAATCACTTGTGGTTCGATCTGCAGTACTTCCAGCACGCGGCGCTCGATCACGTCGGTACGCCTTACAGCGCGTGGCGAGAATTGCTGCGTGCCGACTTTGCACTGTTTCTCGAACGATTGCCGGGCATCGAACGGCTGGCGTTCAGCGACGGCACGCCGTTCGCCGACGACACCACACTCGAATGGATTGCCCGACACGCGGTCGTACGTGATCTGGCGGCCGGCGAGACGGTTGCGCCGCTGCCAGTTTCCGCGGATAGCGAGAGCGATGCAGCCGGCGACTGGCCGGAAATCGAAACCCAGGCGCGTGAACTGGCTGCCCGCGAGGGCATCGAGACGGCTTTTTCCTGGCTTGAAGCGCTGCCCGGCATGAAAACCGATCGACATCGCTACTTGCAGCGGCTCGTGATGGCCCGGTTGGCCGATCATGCCGGCCGTCACGATACGGCGCTCGCACTGCTCGCCGAACTCGACGGAGCGTCCCGCTCGCTGCCGCTGATGCGCTGGGAGCCGGCACTGACGTTCGAGGTCAAGCATCAACTGGTCAAGGCATTGAAAGCGATGAGCAGCCGCAAGGATGCCGACAAGCCGGCACTCGCCCGCCGTATCGGCGAACTGCATGCGGAACTCACGGTACTCGATCCCGCGCGCGCACTGACCCTTTCGTAACGGATTCCCATGGACAACAACGATCCCATCCTGCGCTACTACGAAGCGGAAATGCGTTACCTGCGCGAGTCCGGCAAGGAATTCGCGAAGGCACACCCCGACCGGGCACGTCTGCTCAATCTGGACCGCGTCGGCGATCGCGATCCGTACGTCGAACGTCTCTTCGAGGGCTTTGCGTTTCTGACAGGCCGGCTGCGGCAAAAGCTCGACGATGAACTGCCCGAACTGACTGAAGGGCTCGTCAGCCTGTTGTGGCCGCACTATCTGCGGATGATTCCCTCGCTGTCGATCGTCGAGCTGACTCCATTCGCGGAGAGGCTGCAGAAGACCGAAGTCGTGCCGGCCGGCGTACCCGTGCGGTCCGCACCAATCAACGTGCCGTCGTCGGGCGGGGCAGAGGGCGTGACGCCGCGCACGGTGCAATGTCTGTACCGGACGACGCAGGCCGTTGCGCTGCAGCCGGTGTCGATCACGCATGCCGGACCGGCCGTGCGCCACGACGGTCGCTCGGTGATTCGTCTCGGTTTCTTGCTGCACGGTTCCGCGCTGCGCAGCGAAACGGATTTGTCGCGGCTTCGGTTGCATCTGAACGCGGATCTGCCGACCGCATTCGCGATGCATCTTGCGTTGACGCGTCAAATCGATGCGATTGACTGGCGCGTTCCGGAAGTCCGTGACGGCGAACCCGTGCCGCTCACCGGCGTGACAATCGAACCGGCAGGGTTTTCGACGGAAGAACGATTGTGGCCCAAGGCTGATGCGGCGTTCTCGGGATATCAACTGCTGCTCGAATACTTCACGTTTCGCGAGAAATTCCTGTTCGTCGATCTGTGTGGTCTGGACCTCTCGGCGCTTCCCGAAAAATCGACCCGCTTCGAGCTGGAGATTCTCCTGAAGAACGCGTATCCGTCGGATCAGCGGTTCAACGCGGAGAACGTCCGGTTGTTCTGTTCGCCGGTCATCAACCTGTTCGAACTGGACGCCGAGCCGATCGAAATCGACCATCACGAAACCGAATATCGCGTGGTGCCGGCCGGCCATCAGGGCGAGCATGTCGAGACGTATTCGGTCGACGCGATCGCGACATTCGATCACGACTCGGCCGAGCGGTACGAATACGTGCCGTTCGCGACGTTCCGGCACCGCGGCGGCATGCTGCGGCACGAGGCGCCGGAGCGCTATTTCCACACGCGCGTGCGTTCGGGCGTATCGGGGCTGCACGAAATGTGGGTGATTCTCGGCGGGCATGCATGGGAAACGATGGATACGCTGCCCGAGGAAAGCCTGTCGCTGCGTGTGACGGGCACGAACGGGATGCTGCCGCGCAAGGGGTTGCGCGAAGCGAGTCTCGACGAGTTGGCGGCCAGCACGCCGAACGTTGCAAGCGTGCACAATCTCGTGTCGCCGACATTGCCGCTGTATCCGCCGACAGAAGACCGCTTCCAGTGGCGCGTGCTGTCGCATCTCGCGCCGAACTTCCTGTCGATGATGAACGAGGAGGTGCTGCGTGGCGCTTTGGCGCTGTACGACTGGACGAACGAGGAACTGAACCGGCGGCGGCTCGCCGGCATCCTGCACGTGTCGCAGGAAATGATCGAGGAGGTGTCTGGTGGAGCGGTCGAGAGAGGTGTCCTGATCGAAGTCACGCTCGATGCGCATGCGTTTTCCGGTGAAGGCGACGTGATGCTGTTCGGCGAACTGCTGCACCGGTTCTTCGGCGCATACGCGGAGATCAATCTGTTCACGAAGCTGGCGATCGTCAGCCTGCCGTCGCGGTCGCGGACGGAGTGGCCGCGCAGCAAGGCTCAGAGGGCCGCGCTATGAGTGCATCGATCGATCGGATGCGTGCTGAAGCCGCCGAGTCGAAGGGGCTGCCGGCAGTGGCGGCGAGGCTGTTCGAGCGGGCGCCGAGGATGACTTTCATGCAGTTTTGTCGTCTGCTGGAGGCATGTGCGCCCGAACGCCCCGGCCTCGGCACATGTGATACGCCGGAGCATGAGCCGGTGCGGTTCCGGCCGCGCCCCCGGTTGGGTTTTCCGGCGGGTGAGGTGGCCGCGGTGGAGTTCGACGACGAGCACCTCGATGCGCCGCCGACCGTGCGCACGACCTTCATGGGTCTCTATGGCGTCGATGCGGCCATGCCGTCGCACATGATCGACGAGATCGTGTTGCGGGAGGAGGGGCATGAAGCAGTCGAGGCTTTTCTCGATCCGTTCAACCACCGGACGGTGACGCTGCTTTATCGCGCGTGGAAGAAATATCGTTATCCGGAGCGCTTTCGGGCCGGCGGTGTCGACGATTATTCGCAAAACCTGTTGTGTCTGGCGGGATTCGGGTGGGGCGACAAGCCTTCGCGGGCAGGCTTGCCGAACTCGCGGATGCTTGCGTTGCTGGGGCTGTTGATCCAGCGTACGCGCACGTCGGAAGGGCTGGCCGGTGTGGTGGCGCTCGCCGCGCCGGGGGCCGATGTTCGTGTCGACGAATTCTGGGCGGTGACGACGAGTACCGGGCGACCGACACCGTTGACGTCGGTGACGCCGGATAAGGATGTGCTTTCGGATGGGAAGCGTAGCGGGCTCGGCGGGGGTTACGTGCTTGGCAGGAGTCTCGCGTATCGCAGTCGAGCCGTGCGTTTGACGTTGTGGCCCGTTGATGCGCAGCAGGCTCAGGACCTGCTGCCGGGTGCGTGGCTGCATCGGGAGGTGATGGCATTCATCCAGCTGTATGTCGGCATCAAGGCCGATGTGCATTTGCGGATGAAAGTATCGATACGGTTCGTTCCGAAGCCGGCTGTCGGGAGCGAGCGTGCCAGCCCGGCACCGCGTCTCGGCTGGACGACGGTGTTGCCGTCAACCGACGAACGACTGATCGATATCGCCTTGGGTGTCTATGAGGCGTTGCCCGCGCCGCGACCCAATCCGCATCTCGTGCCGCGCACGATCTGACTCCGGAGTGTTTATGTTCTATCGAATGAGTGCGGCCACTGCCGCTGCCGTATTGCTGCTGTCGGGTTGCGGCGCGTGGCAATCCGTGTCGGATGCTTCGTCGAATGCGTATCGTGCGGTGTTTTTCAAGCAGGTAAAGGTGCTTGATGTCGATCTGACTGCGCGTGCCGCATTGAATCCGGACGACGTAGGACGGCCCACGTCGGTTGCCGTGCGCGTCTATCAACTGAAGGATCGCAAGGCGTTCGACGGAGTGTCGTACGACGATCTGCTGAAGAACGACAAGATAGTGCTTGCACAGGATATTCGTGCTGCGATGGCGGTCGTGCTGAATCCCGCAGCGTCAGCAAGTCTATCGCAGCCGATGCAGGCCGATACGAAATACGTCGCGGTAGTTGCGTTCTTTCGTAATCCCGGTAATGGTGACGGATGGAAATACGTAATTGAAAAGACGAGATTAAGCCCGGATAGACCGTTGAGAGTGGACTTGACAGATCAACTTCTGATTGGAGGTGAGAATGTGTCAAAAAAGAGGGAAAGGTGACGAGAGACGCTATCTCGTCGACGTGATTGAACTGCTGTAAATGAGGTTGTGTTGAATGAACGGAAAAGAAAGAACTCCGAAATACTGGGTATACGCATTTGGTATTGAAGTGTTCGTAGTCGTTGCTGCGATTTTATGGAACCACACTGGAGTGCACCAAGGTGGATGGAATGATTTGGCGGTCGGAATAGGAGACATTTTCATAATTTTTGGTGCTTTCTTTTATTCTTTTGTGTGGGCCATTGCTGCGCTAGTTCGACTTGTTAGACGCCGAAGGACATTCAGTCTTGCGGTTGCTGTCCAAGGATTGGCGCTTCATTGTTTGGCAATGATCGCGCTTGCGATCTCGGCGATGTATCTGTTAGCTTGACAACACAAGCGGTGCGCCGTCGATGCCGAAATTGAAGGATGTTTTCACGTTCGTCATGGACGGTAGCGGCAGAAAGGACATCGACGATCTTGGCGAGACGCTGATGTAGGCGACCGTCGCACGACGCGTCGCGAAGGTGTGCAGCTACCAAGTTATCGACAGGGTGAGTACGCAGAAGTCGCGGAATGGTGTGGGGCAACGGGCGAGCGCTGCGATACGCTCCGCACCGGTGAATCACAGCATGAAGCGGGCGACCCCGGATGAAACTGCGGGTGAACCTGTCCGCATTTTTGTGGGCGAGGCGGTTGAACAGCACGTTATCCGCGCGCCTGCATAAATCGCTCCCCGAACAGGATAGCAAACTGGTTCATCGCTGATTTCCAGTCGAAGGCGGACCGCA